>PBHQ01000020.1 GCA_002719475.1 Methanobacteriota archaeon
GCCGACCAACCTCTCGGAGTAGGAGCTTTGAGACGCATTGGTGGCAATGGCCTCCTACCATCATTTAGTAATCTAATCAGGAGCACTCCGTGATCGCCTCCAGCAGGCCAACGATTCTCAACGCCCAACCAGAAATTTCTGAACAAGAATGGATTGAGAGTAGAGGTTTCTCCCCCAGCAATGTCGCCAATCAGTCCCTCTACTAATCCTGCTGCATCCTCCATCTCACCATGCTCTGCATGAGCAGATACGTTTCGCAACTTTCGAAGAACCGATTCAAGTTCATTTTCTGCAACCGTTTTCTCTTGTAGTAAGCGATGTAGAATAGCAATGTTTCTGCGTAAATATCGAACGTCCTTCTCCATTCTATTCATTTTGCGGTCAGCCTTGCGTACACTATTCCATGCTCCAATGAGGCTGTGGCGCTCTAATTGCTCCTTGGCTTCTCGTATATCTTCATCTACGCTCATTACCGCTTCATCATCATCGAGAACTCCGAATATTGTCTGTTCAAGCTGCCTTGAACCTTGTAACAACTTATCTGCTGTAGCCTGAGAAGCTGCAATNGCTTTTCTTGCCCTCTCAATATCTGCGGTTGTGAAGTCTTCATTCTCTGATCCATCTTCGGTAGCGTTTGGATNGGCTGCAGTATTTCCAGAGAATGCGCGACGCTCAAGGCCATCACTGCCTTGAACAGAATTCTGCATAGTGGACGAGGACGCAGGAGAACCATATCCNCCTGAATACCCTGAATCTTCGTCAGACATCAATCGCCACCTCCTTCGCTATCTTCGTTGAGAATCGCTGACATATCAAGACCTGAACGCGCTAATTCGGTCAGCAATCTCGCNGGNTCTCCCAATTCAGCCTGCAATCTATCGGATCTGTTGTTGATTTCGATAATCTTGTTGTAGATGCTACCATATGTTGATTCAGCAGTTCGAATGATAAACCAAACTCCACCAATGACAATACCCAGATATCCAAGTAGCATGGCAATATTCATTGGATCAGGATTCAGTCTTGGCGGCAGACCCAATATCACAATCATGGTACCTAGCACAGGAACACAAAGAATGCGTGTCAACTGGCGACGGGCGGCCTTCAATGCAGAGTAATGATCAGTATAAATTGTCGATTGTCCTTGCTTAGCTCTTTGATAATCTTCGTGCACCAACTGGAACTCCTCGCCTGAACGCCAGGCTATCCAAAGTACCCATAGCGCACCTACGCACAACCAAAAGAAACTGAACCAACTTGAAAATGAGCCCTCAAANAAGGCACCCATGTGGAAAGCTAGNCCAGATGCTAAGGCTCCAGAGAAAGCAGCACCTTGCAAGAATTTCTCACTCTGACCGCCAATTCGCAATAATATCCCTGTCAAAATAAGCAATAAAGCGAAGCCAATCACCGTCAATGCAGGGTGTGGAGACCACGATACAACTTGACTGTTCATTGATGTCTTGTCATCTGCCACTTCATTGCCAGATGCAAGTTGTGCGCTGACAGATGCAGAACAATCTATGCTAGCATCATGTTCCCACCAATCTAAACGCGTTGGTGTCACAATCCATTCCAGAGTTAGTTCTTCCTGTGCAGGTAGCAAGAGGATTTCTTTTACTGCATCTTCGGTAACNGACATTCCGGTTTCACATGTCAATTCAACAATAACCCTACCAGCTGAAGCNGTTCCAGTATTGCTAAGATCTACTAGAACTGTAACCTCCTTATCCTCCTCAACTGTTTCNCCAGAACTCAAACGAAGATTGGATAGNCTTGGATTGGCAGTACTCTCAATCTTGAAGCCAAATGTAGCCTCAGTATACTCGGTATGATTCTGGTGCTCTTCCGTATTGTATAGTCGGAAGGTCAAGTTCCACCCATCATCTGCAACCAGGTGTGGATGTTTTGGAGTTCCGATTACCAGTTGTAAAAATTGTNNCTCCCAAGCCACGGCACCGGGCAGAGAGATGTTTGCGCCGCCTCCAGAACTACCACATTCTGGAGTCAAGGGCAAAGGATACNTATTTGCTCCAATTTGTATATCNAANGTCCATTCGTTAACCTCATCATCAAATCCAGAAGTATTGATTAAGCGCTCTTTGCCGCAAAGTTCGATTTCATAAATCACCATTCCAGAATTTGCCAAGGGTATGTGCGACCACTCTAGAGGAATAGTNACTGTACCCACNCCTCCAGCTGAAGGTTTGAATACAACCGGTTCGCCATCCGAAAACATTCGAGACATTTCCAATTGTGACACCAACACAGAAGAACCAGATACATTGACATCGATAGGCCGAATCTCTACTATCAACTCACCAGCGAGAATAATGTCTGGTTCTAATTCCACTGCAGTGACCTTGAAATTAAGGGGCACAGGTTCACCTAAAGGCATATTCAACAGAGATGGGGCGAAAATAGACTCCTCCCAAGCCTGTTGTACACCGGCACCTCCGGGTCTTACTATGGAATAAGTAATCTCTACAGTTACATCACGGTTACCCGTATTGGTAACCTCGGCATTGTATTCCCATTCACTATNTNGATAGAAGTATGCTATTTCGTCCCAACCGGAATGATTCATCTTGAATATCGCTGCTACAGTTAATTCGGTACTGGCAACCCCTACGATATCGCTACTCTGATCATCCAGTGCATTAAGGCTCAGAGTGTAAATTGCACCGTCCGTCATTCCGGAAGTTGAATCCATNGGTGGCACAACGACAGTCAATTCAACTGAGACGCCTTCGCCCTGTGCTAAAGAAAATGATTCCTGTTCTAGGACAACTTGCCATTCAGCGGTGTTGCTGNAGGATAAGGTGAAGTTTTGTAACAGGTTACCGGTATTGTTGANATCTACCATCAAAGTTAGATTCTCTCCTGGGATTACATCAGGAGCATTCGGAATGNTAATGCTGACTCCCTTTGAAGCGTTGATACTAACGTCGATCAATACAGACTCGTTAACCCCATCCTGTGTAAATACATGCAATCTAGCGTAGTGGTTGTANTCACTGCTCGCATCCGAAGCAGGAGAGACCCTCACCTTGACACTAGCAGTATAGCCCGCTCCAATGGTAATTTCATCTTCACCGTCGATGAAGAAGGCGACATCATTAGATTGGCTGGTGTTTAACCACAGCGAATAGGTAGTCAATACATTNCCAGTNTTCTCAATAAATACTCTAGCAAANGGAGGNGTATCGGTTAAACCAACTTCCAAATTTATCTCATCAACNGTAATGTTAGCNCTAATCTTCTCCTGAGTNTCNAACTNNACATCCTTNGTCAACAATAATTCGCCAGTTGAAAGATCAGCCACCATCAAGGTGATNGTATTNGNAACTCCTGCAGGAGAATNNGAAGGGATAGTTATGTTAACNGTAAATGAGGTAGTTTCATCTCCGCTGAATTGTGGATGATTATACATNTCTGGNTGNAGNTTATTGATTTGCATACTNGAAGCNCCAGAACCCACACCAACNTCCCAATCAGACGGGAAACCAGTGCCCAAGGANACTAGATAGGAATTCAAATCATTTCCAGTATTTGTGAGATTAAAGTCAAAAATAGANTCATTACCAGGCACTAACTTCAGGTCANCCTGATGTTCTAGTTCAACCGATNNCACTTCAGGGATANTCACCGTAACTATTCTNGTCACNGNTGCAGCATTGACGTTNGCATTGCTTTGNGCAACCGAGATTGTCGGACTGGCAATNACTGGAACCNTCAANGTTCCCGCAAGCGGTAACATATCAGAAGGNCCTAAGATNCCCAAAGATGCCATCTCTGTCTGTCCAAGTGCCAAGGAGGTNGANGTAATNGAAGTACTTGCACTCCATCTGTNTNTCTCAAACAATCCTCCACTTGTAGCAGGAGTGAAACTTACNGTACCAACTTCTAGGGCGACACCNACTTCGTCNTCAGGNCCATTNACNAGATTGTGTACTACTTCTACTTCCATATCGACGAACAACTCTACCCCAGTACTACCCAAGGCGCCAAGTATCTGTTCTTCTGTCAAATCGATTTGGGTAGTTTCCAATCCTGGATCTACAATTATTGTTGGTTGTACTGAGATCTGTTCATCGACAGAGGTTGAAATCCCACCATTGGAAGGAGATGCTTCTAACCACAGGCCAAGTGTTTCTCCATCCCTCAACCTGTTACTCGGATCCATAGGGTTCTGTAGAGAGGGGGATGAAACCAAGACCGAAACTGTCCTGCTCTCTCCAACTGGAATGATATCGGTTGTCGGTGTCAGAACAGTGGCTTGCCATCCATTCGCTGTCGAAGAGAAACCTGTATCCATAACATAGGAAGATGGTACGTTTCCACTATTCGTTATAGTGAATGGAACCGAAACGCTCGAACCAGGNATTATTGGAGTAAAATGCACGGCATCAGCACCTGGACTGAAGGCGATATCGGGCGCTACAGTATAGCCGGTACCTGCATTGTCAATAGTTACACTGGAAACTGCTCCACTACCATCCATTACAACTGTAGCAACAACACCACTACCATCTCCTCCTGAGAACACGATAGCAGGAATTACCTCCGCACCCGAAGAGTCGAGATAATTGCTACCAGGGGATGTAATGATTACCCCNCCAATGCCTCCACTTCCATCTAACCAAACAACTCCTTCAGCCTCCATGTGAGGAGATTCAAGTTCTGCACGGAATAGATCTCCCGCCATCACCTTGGCTGAAGCACTCAAGTCATAGGATGCTGAAGTAGAGGTCAATGTCAAATCTACTTGTTCAAGCTCTGAACGNGCAGCATTCTCTGGAACTGAAACAGGAATAACTACTGACAACATTCCATTCAAATTTACAACCGTAGTAGTTTCACCATCTTGAGAAATNTCAGCCCAGCCAATAGATGAAGACAATGAGATATCGAAACTATCCGCAGCATTACCAACATTTCGAACGACGAAAGTCAATTGAGTCGTGTCTCCGGGCTGTGTAGAACGGTCAGCAGGTGCACTAAGTAACGCNTTGTAAGGGGAAAAGGTAACAGTTTGGGCGGCGACTATGGAGGATACATCATCACTACTACTACCATTGAATAATACGTCCACTGCCATGCTCCATGAACCATCTATACTGGAAACATCGGCGTCAACGGATACTCCACTCGATTGAGAAATACTGGTCAATGTTCCCGGAGATAGCACCACTGGCGAAGAATGGAAGACTAGACTGGTTGATGTNCTGAGGTTATCCAAGGTTAGTCGCAAAGTAGCCTGAAGAGGCATGACTCCTATATTTCGAACACTAGCAGTTATTCCTAGATTATTATCTGAAAATCTGATGTCGGTTTCGCCAATTACTGGTTCCGGGGTATCGTGACTAGATACCTCTCCACTCTGCAATGATGATACTGAGAAGTCCAGATTTGCTTGATTGTTAAGGGAGTTTGGATCCTCTGCCGCGTTGACAGTAGCCCTCAATCGCTGTGAAGCGCCCTCAATCGCACTCCAGTTGAATAGCACTGCTGAAGCCTGAGCACCTGGTTGAATAGTCTGCAATATCGCAGAATCCACAAGATTGGAGGGGTTCGCAACACTACCATTGTTCAATACAANGGTACCTGCCGATGCAGCCGTCCCTACATTTTTGACTAGAACCGAAACTACGTGTTGCCCGGGTGCGAGAACTATTCCAGAACCAGTATCTATTGAACCACCGCTTGAGATTGTCACTGAGACCACCTCAAGATCAGGAGTACCTGAACGAGCCTCGCTCGCCTCAGCAACTTCGGGGATGAAAGTCAAGGCTAACGGAGCCAATAGAATAGCGATGAGTGAAAATGCTAGAATCTTCTCATGCCTCATCTTCCTCCCCCCCTTTGGTCCTAGCCGGCATGGTGAATCTCTGAATATCCACTCTCTTGCCTTGGCGCTTCCATTGCGCCACCAATTGGTTCAACAATAACTCATGAATAGAATCTGGGATTCCCAATCTCCTGCGCTCCTCCCAAAGAAGCAGTTGCTCGGTCCTCGTCAATATCCCGTCTTTTAGATAAAGTTCCAATGTCTTACGGTATGCATCTCGATCACTAATTGCATAGACAATTGTATCGCCGGGAAGTAAGTCTGCCTTGGCTTGAATCTGATTGCCTAGTGTGAGTGCTTCATCATACGTCAAATTGCGATTGTCAACCTCTGATTGTATGTTGCTTGCAATCTCTTGCAGACGGTAATGGGTGGGTGCTTTGTGAATCTGGCGCAGAATCTTTCGCATGCGCCGAGTCAGCCGCGCCTCCACCATGACCNCCTTAGGTTCCCNCGGGATTATGAACCCTTTTGCTGNAATTAGTGTTTTTTACCCGACTNTGAATANATTATGATTCGATATGCATATTTGCTAGTGAAGATATACGCGAAGGATTGAGAAGTTACAGCCCCTGCGCGGAGCATGAGCGCGGAAACAATCGAACTNGAAGCAGGGATGGATGCACCACTATTTGACGCCATAGACTCCACAGGAGCGGCGCATGAACTCAACAAGATCAACGCAGAAGGATACGGCGTAATTCTCTACTTCTACCCCAAGGACAGTACTCCCGGATGTACGGTACAAGCTTGTGACTTCCGAGACCAAAAACAAATTTTCCAAGATGCTGGATATGTGGTACTAGGAGTATCCAAAGATTCGGCCAAGAGTCACGATTCCTTCATCGATAAACAAAATCTGAACTTTCCACTANTGATGGATGAGGACCTTTCNATACATCAGGCCTATGGTGTATGGAGGGAGAAGAAGAATTACGGACGAACATACATGGGTACATCTCGTTCTACCTTCATAATTTCAAACGAAGGAATCTTGCAATGGGTCGGATACAATGTCAAAGCCAAGGGACATGTTGATAGAATCCTCAAGGAACTAAACAACGAGTGAAGATTGTAATGTCTGAACCAGTGCAAAAAATGCCTCTACAAGGTCAGCGCATAGTTCTAGATGGCGGTAGCATCGCATGGTGGCCATGCCACATCGGTTCAGATACTAAGATTGGAGAAGATTGTTCGATAGGTTCCTTGAGTCACGTTGGGAGGGGAGTAGCCATCGGTAGTAACTGTAGATTACANGGNGGCTGNTACATTGCTGATNCNAGCCAAATTGGANAAGGCGTATTCATNGGCCCNAATGCTTCNATTCTCAACGATAGATANCCNCCCTCTGGAGGAAAGNAATTTTGGAAACCNGTTGTTGTCGAAGACGGNGCNGTGATTGGNGGNGGNGCAACGGTTGTTGCNGGCGTCAGGATTGGGAGTAATTCCGTNCTAGCCGCAGGTGCTACNGCCATATCCGACATCCCTAGTGACGAAGTTTGGGGCGGAGTTCCCGCAAGATACATCATGAGCCGCCAAGAATACAANTCGAGGAGGACTAGCGATGGATGAGAAACAAGTGGTCATNAACTTCCTNGAACGNTGTGTAAATTACTCAGATGATTCNATCNNTCGCAAAAGGCAACGCGGCGANNTGGAGGANATNCCNCGCTGGCAAGCCTATCGCGACTTCACCGCTTACNCAATTAGCGAAATCAAGGATGGNAAATTAGANCCGTGGTTCAGAGGNGAAGAAGTGGAAATATCAGANTCCNATGAGAGTGATGAATCTNAGCAACATAACTTCTCNATGAAGNCTCTAGNACACCAAGAGAGAGCGAACCTGCTAGACGGTTTAGTCGCACCAAGACCTGTGTTCGTTGCCGCAACNTGTAACTCAGAAGGNGTACACAACCTAGGCCTCTTGTCAACGGTTAGTGTTGCCTCCAATAGCCCTGCTCTACTTACATGCTCACTTTCCCAAGACCGAAATGGACGGCCGCGAGATACCCTCATGAATCTGCGACAAGACCCCAATATCAAACTACATCTGATGAGAGCCAGCCTCGATGCAACCAAGGTTGCTGAAGCGGCAGCAAGTGCGGCTCCAAGAGAGGTTTCGGAATGGGATTCATTGAACGCAAAGCCTCCGGAACTACCTGCTTCCTTGGCCACTCTGCACTGTCGAATGATAGAAGAACATGCTCTCCCTAATGCGGTCGCTACCCTTTGCATATTCGAAGTCGAATCAATAAGCATCTCCAAAGAATTGGGCGATGACATCATCAATGGGGGTAAAGCCGAAACTCTGTATCAACATGGTTGGAGNCATCTACACCCCAGCGATGCGGATTGGAGTCACCTCATCCATTGATGCGCGCATCGATTGCGTGCCAAGTTCGCACAAGGCCCTGCTCGAGATTTGTCCAAGGCTGCCAACCTAATTGACGCGTGGCGTCAGAAATATCTGGACAGCGNCTCTTACTATCTCCAGGATATCCCTTATTGTGCTCAATAGTGACATTCTTACCACTTATCTCAACTATGCTTGCTGCTAAATCTGCAATACTAGTCTCTTCGGTACTCCCTATGTTCCATACCGCTCCCTCTAATCTTGAATTGTCATCTAGTGACCTGTCGGTGAACCCTGCAAGGAGGAAACCTTCGGTTATATCTCCAACCCAAGTGAAAGAACGTGTCTGTGAACCATCTCCATGAAGCGAAATCGNCCTACCGCTAGCTNCTGAATCCATGAACATGGAAATTACCTGACCATACTCATTACCTGGGCATCTTGCNCCATAGGCATTGAATGGACGTACGATTCGACAATCCAAATCTTTGGTNCGTACNGCATGTTGTACCAAAACCTCNCCGANATATTTGCTAGCACCGTAACTATGCCTCTGATGTAAAGCAGCGTCTTCGAATAATGAGTCATGAGCAGTAACCATTGGTTGTTCCTCCACCAAGCCGAGGGCCTCAGGAGATGATGCGAATACCAACCGACAAGCGTGCTCAGTAGCCAATTCTAATGCTGCCAAAGTAGTGTTAACATTGACATCGATTACCATGTCAGCCCTCTCGTGAAACCAACGCGTACCATTGACAGCNGCTAGGTGGAAGATTACATCTACTCCGTCAATCAACTCTACTGCTTGCTGCAANATCTTGGTATCTGCACAATTTCCCTTGAGGAAATGGAAATCAGGANTACCCTTGCAATCATCTAGATGTTTTTGACGACCCCTAAACAGGTCATCAATTGCAACAACAGCGTGACTACGAGNCANNAGTTCCTCTACCAAGTGGCTGCCCAAAAANCCAGCACCACCTGTNACAATGACCCGAGCCATGCTACCCGAACCCGCTNCNGTTCATCAAACTCTTTCGATGACGNTTAGAGTGACTATGCCATTCTCCAGTTTCATCTCAACTTCATCCCCATCATTAACCTCTAGACAAGGATCTACATCAAAGGAGTGAGCATATGGAATCCCCAACAGCGAGCAAGCAGGCATCGTCAAGGTACAAACATCCCGATTAACGACAGCCAAAGGCCCAACACCAGTGTATGTAAGGCCCATCAGAACATATGGAGCAACAGTTGAACCTGAACCCTTTGGAAAAATTACTACTCTACCATCCAAAGCCTCGCCGTCCAATGGGTGCCCTGTTTCCTCAACAACACCAGTATCGCGATTNACAAAACCCAAGAAGGTCAATGGAACATCGGTGCACAAGGCCTTACCACGTACTACCCATGACTCCTGACTGGCAAGCCCTTGGCCAACAATACTGGATTTGCCCTCTCGTTTCGATTTGTTGCTGCGATGCTGTGGCCTATCTTGTGAACTATGCAATTCAACCCTTCCTTTCAGCAGATTTGGATCAAAAGCATGAGCCACGCATTCTTCTAACCTAGCCACACTGGTAGGCATNCGATTCAAGCCACTGGTCAGATAATGCTCAGCCTTGAGAGAGTTNGTCAANAGATGNTTGTACTTGTTNCGGTTGTAAGGCGTGACTTCGGGACATGTATCTTTGAGCACCAAAGCACCTGCCTCTTCAAGCACNGCTAATGAACCATCAGCAGAAGCTAATTCGTGGACTGTTGAACTGCAGAATACCCAAAGACGTTGTTCTGGAATCTTTCTTCCGAATTCCATTTGACAGCGGACTGCTGCTGCAGTAGCNCGCACCTCTCCAATACTTGCTTGTGGGCAACCAATGACTACNAGATCAACCCGGCCTTTNGGNGCNAATTCTGCATAACGCTGCTCTAAATCCTNNGATGTGAAAACCAATTCTCCTTGGAAATTGAAAGACTCAGGTTGTATACTCAAACCCTTAGCCCATAGTAACGGGCAGCCATGGTTAGCAGCCGCAGCACTCAAGGCCTTGCGTTGCTCAAAGGTTGCTGCAACATCTAATCCTTCGATATATGGCATTGGCCCCCACGGAAGATGCCAATCGGTCGAAACCTGTGAGCCAATCCAATCGCCGAGTACCGACCAATCCGANGCNTCAGGTAATTCACATTCGACCTTNACCGAGATATTTGGAACCCGATTCTCCTTTAGATGCAGNCCCCAANGTGGAGAGAAACCTGTCAATGCNGAAGCCAATGCCGAGAGNCCTGATTCGCGGTTGGTCAACAATGATGTCCAAGAATTGGAAAAACAAACTGCATTCGATTCTGCCCATGTAGCGATNCCTTGAGAAAGAATNCCTCGNTCATATGGGGTGCAAGANANGGTTGCTTCAATTCCNAACCTCTCATAGGCATGGATAATCTCAAACTGCTNTTCTAAGAAATCCGGATAATCAATNNCCATNTNNTCGATTTTGTCGGCATCGCANCCTGCTGAATTNAGAGTGGTAGGGATNACAACTTGGCCTTCTTCGCTGAGTTCAGCAAGAAACCTACGCAGACCATGACCCCCAGTTAATACTGAGACNCCACTAACGTGCGCATGATCNACCTCGATGAATTCTGATGCCTTTGANACATGAGCCAAATCTACGACCAGACTTGCNGCCATACGCCTGCTCTCNCCTTGCTCGCCNGCAAGCATCTCCGCCAAGACATCGGGCGTCTGCACATGCGNTGAGAACAGGNGGCACATGATGAGCCCTTGCCCTNATACCTCTGTTATTCAACATAGGTCTTGATATGGGTTGACGACCATCCTNNTCCATGACGAGCCAAGCCCTTTGTGGNTGTTCCCCTTCAGTGCCTCATTTGAATATGCAAACTAGAGAATGGTCATGTCAAGTCTGNGGGATGGCACTTCCTACTCGAGCAAGACCCGANCCCAACGCNGTTCAAGGACCGATACAAGGTAGTGCGGTCCCTCCNCCNCCACCTGATAACGAAGAGAAGATACCACCGCCACCNCCNGATGACGATAAGNNNCCTCCNCCNCCACCNAATGAAGGAAAATATGGTTCAAAGAAAAGTATCACTGAATCNGCAAAGAAGAGTAGGGCTGTAGCCATGGCCACCTCTCCGAACCGGNGNATTGCAGTTGCATTTGTGTTGCTGATCTGNCTNTCNATGTCGGCTACNGCCTTNCTNTGGAGCCTGAGAGATATTGAGAATGCAGCGAGTACTGGTAAACCCGGGGAAGANGGNGCTGATGGCCAACANGGNCTNTCTTCACTGATGTTCANCCAACCAGAACCCGAGGGCCAGAATTGTAGTAACGGAGGGCATGCCATCCTAACAGGTATTGACGATGACAGGGATGGTATCCTCGATTCACAAGAAGTAGAACGCACCAGTTTCATCTGCAATGGTCTCGATGCTGAAATTGCAGAGCCAGGAACTGCGCTGACGGATATACAGACTATCCCAATGGAAGATACGACCTGTATTGAAGGCGGCCTATTGATTAGAGTCGGGATCGACGAGGATGGAGATGGCAATCTATCAGAAGACGAAGTAACGGCTGAAGAATATCTATGCAATGGTCGTTCGGGAGAGGATGGTTCTGATGGACAAACTCTCGAGACACTGGTGTCTTCAGATTCCCGCGCTACCGTTTGCCCCGATGGCATACGTACTAGGTTTGGAGTCGATGATGGGGCGGGAACAGCGAAGTCAGGAGACCAAATCCTCCAGTCGGATGAAGTCCATTCAATGATGGTCTTATGTTGGGTCCAGCAATGGAACCAGTCGTTCCCCGAGTCAATAACTGGGGTTGCCGATTCTTTCAGTTCAGCATGTGACCAAAGAGTTGACTTTGAAGACTGGTTCATCTACACTGCAATAACTCCAGCCGAGGGTTGTGAACTATACATCAGTGACGGCACCCTTGCTGGAACTTCGATTTTGAAGGACATCAATCCCACTGGGGAGAGCCTGCCGGGTCTGATGACTGGCTTCATTGCCTGGCATGGCAGATTATGGTTCGATGCTGCTGATGGAGTAAATGGCAGGGAATTATGGAGCACTGATGGAACCACTGAAGGAACTGTGTTGGCAGCCGATATTTGCCCTAATTCATGCTCTTCAAATCCTGAAAACCTGTATGGATTCAAGGATACTCTGTGGTTCTCCGCTGATGCAGGTGATGGAACTGGAAGCGAACTCTGGAGCCTCGATATTTTAGAAAAGGAGGCGGAAATGATTGCTGACATCTGCCCGGGATCCTGTGCAAGCGAATCTGGTGCCAACGGTTGGACCACTCTTGGCGGTGAGTTGTTTTTCAGCGCTGACGATGGAGAAGGAGTAGAACTCTGGGTTTATTCAGACAGTCTGCGAGAAGTTTCCGACTTCGATGGCGGAGTTGATCCAGATGTTGGTGGGGTTATCGGTTTGGTGATTTTTGAGGAGAGGATATGGTTTGATGCAGATGATGGACAGAATGGCCGAGAATTGTGGTATAGCGATGGAGAAAACCTCAGTATGTTTGAGGACTTGAGTGGAGATTCAGCCTCTTCCTTGTTCAGCAATGACTTCGGTGCTCATGTGGTGAATGGCAAACTATTGCTTAGAACCACCTCAAATGGAATCTTGACAGCGGTTCAGAACTATTCTGCCAGCACAATCAATGATAGTATGATGAATATCGGTGCTGGAGCGGATTCACCGGTCTTCGATGCAGATGGCAATTTGTGGTTCTCTTGCCAATCTGCAAGTCAAGGAATGGAATTATGTTTGAGCGATGGGCATGTTGCAGGCATTATCTGGGAATTCATGCCGGGACTGGCATCCTCCAATGTTCGTAGTATTGCAAGTATGGGCGGCTACATCTATGCGGTTGCAGAAGGAATGAATGGTAGCAAAAATACTGGATATGAATTGTGGAAACTTACCTCGGCTGGTTCGGCCGAGTTGATCTTTGAAGGTCAAAGCGATGATGGAGCTGACGGACAAGTGGGATTGTACGGTGGACTAGTTGTAGTGGCCAATACCTTGTTCTTCTCTTTTGATGATGGACTAAGAGGACACGAATTGTATCAGATTGGATTTCTTCCAGAAGATGCGGAACATCTCTACATCGATTGATCGTTCCTTCTAGCAGCCATCGGTAGACGCCAACCCTGCCCAAAGGCACGGCTGCTTACGCGTGGCGCAGGCGGCATCTGCCACCTCTTGTGCTCATTACGAACTAATCTGGAAATTACTTCATCGACGACTTCCTCATCGATACCTTTGGCTGCAATCAGTTGACTTGACATTCCTTGCTCGATATGACTGTGAAGAATTTCATCTAGGAGGGAATATGGAGGCAGGGTATCCTCATCTTTCTGGTCTGGTGCCAACTCAGCACTCGGAGGTTTGACGATGCTATTTCGAGGTATCAATTCCGTGCCCGCTTCTTGATTGAAGGCCTCTGCCAATTGGTATACCTCAGTCTTGTAGAGGTCGCCAAGTGGAGCGTAACCCCCAGCCATATCACCGTACAATGTGCAGTATCCTTGAGCCAATTCGCTCTTGTTTCCAGTCGCTAGTGCCATCGCTCTACGGGCATTAGCAATTCCCATTATGATCATCCCCCGTAGACGCGCCTGAAGGTTCTCGGCAGCTATTGGGTCACCTACCTCCAATTCGTCCTCCAAAGTAGTCTCAGCCGCTAGATGGAGATCTTCCAATGGCCGTTGCTGATATTCAATGCCCAATGATTCTGCTAATGATTCTGCATCTCTGATGCTGTGATCGCTGGAATGTCTAGATGGCATGGAGACTCCAATGACATTCTCTGAACCAAGAGCAGAACTAGCAACTGCAGCGGTCAATGCTGAATCAATCCCGCCTGACAAACCAATTACTACCTTGGTCAAATTGGATTTACGACAATAATCAGCAAGCCCTGCACAGATCGCATTGAACAGGTCATTCGTAGATGATGCGTAGTCAACACCCTCATCCCAAGGTAACCAAAATGAACGTGAAGGCTGGTCGAGATCGATAATCAAAACTCCTTCTTGCCAAGCAGGTGCTTCAATTGTAGTACCATCCGGCCAGGCTGCCAAAGAACGTCCATCGAACAAGAGGTCATCATTTCCACCGACCTGATTAGCCAACAAGAATGGATGGCCTAAACTGGCTGCTGCAGCCTTAACCACCTCAGCACGCTGTTCAGGTTTACTAGCATGATATGGAGATGCAGATAAATTGACGGTCGCATCAAGGCTCTCTCCCTGATCTTGCCAAGCACATAGTTGCAATATTGGGTCGCTGTCATAATCGCTGGGTGTCTCTCCTGAATGTTGCCATGCGTCTTCACAAATCGTCAATCCTAGAGATAGGCCGCCGATATCTCTGCCAATTCCGGGACGCGAATCCGGAGTGAAATATCTGGCCTCATCAAAGACCTCGTATGTCGGCAGAAGTTGCTTGCGCGTCAATTCTCTTACATCTCCTTCAGGAAGTACTCGCAAGATACCATTTCCTGCTTTTTCTCGTTCTGTCTTAGGAGGAAGAGGGGCGCCCACTAAAAGAGGAAGTGCAGTATCAATTCCTGAACAGGCAGCAAGACAACGTTCTGCAAATCCTTCTGAAAGTAGTAAGTCTCGTGGAGGGTATCCAGAAATTGCCAATTCTGTAGCCACGGCAACATCTGCTCCGGCCTTGTCTGCAATGGCGCACAATGCTTCCAAACGTGTGCGATTTCCATCCAAATCGCCAACGGTGGGGTCCACCTGCAAAAGTGCGATACGTCGCGCCATCATATTCACCTGAGATACTGCATTCAGCTCCAGCCATATTGGTTCTGTTCAGGAGGATACCATCCTCCATCTTCTCCCAATCTGTACCAATAACCCTCAGCATTTTGTTTCCACCATCTGCCATGCTCATCCTGCATCCAACCAGGTCCTACTCCCGGCTGGTGAACCGCTTGAGCAGGCGTCAAACCAGAAGGCTGTGCGGCAGGGGCTACAACCGCTTGCGGCTGAGCCTGCTGTTGAGGCACCACTGGTGCAACCGTTGCATATGGATCTGCATGTTGTGGTTGAGCAGCCAAACCACCACTCTGCATAGGAACAGGTTGTTGCAACAAAGTGGGGTCATATTGTTGATCTTCTTCGTATTCATGGGCATCCTCATCTTCCCAATAATCGTCACCCCAATCACCCTCTTGACTTCTGAGATGATCCCTAAGGAAGAGGAAAACTATCCCAGCCAAAGCCATAAGCAGGATTGTAAAAATAATCATCACACTATCATCAACTCCTTCAATCCCTAGCCAAGAACCCGAGTCCTGCATCGGCCGAACGTCTACTTCAGCACTTGAAACCAATAATTCGCCATCGACATGGATCTCTATCCACTGAAGACCTATGCTCTTAGGTTGCCATTCAATCGTCAACAACTCGCTTTCTCCTGAAGCGACATAGACATCCTGCTTGAACAGATCATAGGAATCTCCAACAAGATCGTGACCAGTTATCCAAACCTCTCCAGTTCCATCTGCCATCCCTTCATTACGCAAAGTAATCGGGATGGAATGGATCTGATTGACCTCCAACCCATCTAAAGGCAAATCGATGTCATCACTGGAGACCTCCCAAATTGGCCTATATTGTTCGATTAGCCAAGTTTCGAAAGGAGCCGTTTCTGAATTTAGAGTGGATGAAGAAAATACAGGATTACCTGCAATGTCCCTTCCGGTTATCCAAATGTGCAAGGAGATGCTCTCCAAGAATACGTCTTCATCAACCTCCGCAAGAATATCAACTACAGCCATGGCTCGAATCTGTTGACTGGAAAGAATACCTTCGGGTAATGACAAAGCATCTACTCCTGAGAGAACGATTTCTCCATCCGCCTCAGAACCCTTGACCAATCGCCAATTTAGCTCAAGAGAATCTGGATCGATCTCCTCCAATTCCTTGATTCTAATATCAAACGTCAACTCATCTAGACTCTGTACCGGTAATTCTTCTAGACGCGGTGCGACAACTCCTGTAACAACTGGTCCGACTCCATCCACCACAATCCACATCATGGCTTCAGAAGGATTGGTAACATCTCTGGCCTGCATAGGCAGCAAATCCAAAGACCAAGTCAAAGGATGATTTCCAGTTCCTATAGGCGCATTCAATTCTACATAAAACGAACCTTCGTCAAAAGAAACGTGTTGTACTGAACCATCTAATGCAATCTTTACCATGTAGCCTTCCTTTGGAATCTGTCCACTCTCTGCAAACACAACTTGTCCGGTCAATACCATCGGTGCACCAGGAGTCGCCCAAGCGCCTTCAACGGTATTTTCCCCTGATTGTACGGATAGAGATACGCTTTCAGAATCAATCATCATGTCCGTACTCCAACGCCAACGCATGTTTGGAAACAAGGAGTACGCTGATTGTCCTGCTCTATCGACAATTTCAACCGAGGGCTCTCTTCTTAGCATTCCTTCGTCAGGCATTCTCCATTGAGGAGTGAATTCTATTTCCAAAGTGATGTGCTCAGTATATGGCGTCAAAGCCTCTTCAGGAGTGCTAACATAACAATTCTCAATCACGATAAATTCGGAAAATGAGGTGCACTGACGATTCTCTGCTCTCCAGATTATCGGTAGAGTATCATGTTGAGCATTACTTGCTAATTCGACTACGACCCGATCGATATCAGACATACCGTTGGGTTCCTCTAACGGAACCTCGACAACGTAACTGTTCCCAGGGTGCAACCACGGTACATGTCCACCTTGGAAGCCAACTCCAGCAGAGACACTGGGTGAACCGTCACTCTTCAATTGATACATGAAGAGATGCTCATCAGGTTCCGAACCGCCTCCCCCAACCAGTGGATTTCCAGCGGGGTCAGTGCCGACAATGTATCCTGCAACAATACCTCCTTCACCACCACTTGTATCGTCTAGGAAGTAGGTATAATTTCCACGAGTGCCATCCATATCTGCAGGAGAATTCAACTCGAATGGAGAATACTCTTCGGAATTTGGCCAACCATCGAAATCCCAATCATCCAACCAAGATCTCCACAGCATCAGTGTCAATTCATTAGGCAAAGAAGGTTGGTCGTGAATTTCAAACTGGAGAACTTGATTGCTGGAAGACTCAAGGTGGTCATGATGTCTAATATTGCTGCCGACCATATATGGAGCAAGTGAATCGGAAACGAATGTTCGATTCTGCATGATGGTGGTGACATCTTCTCCACCGAATAAATGCTCAATTTCCACCCTATATGTCAAATCGATAACTCCCAATGGAACAAGTTGAGTGAAGTTCGCAATTCCTGACGATAACTCGGTTGTACTCGCAACAACTTCACCATTCTGCAATAATGATACATTGACAATTCCACTCCTCGGCAGGTGGGTAAGCGGAAGGCCGTCAAAGCCTACTTGCACCTCTATGTTGATGTTATGTCCTGCTCTGATTTGTGATTGTTCCACTGGAATCAATCCACCTGCATCGTTGAAGACCTGCCAAGAATCAATACGCACATCATTCTCTAACCCCATCGCTTGTCCAGCACCATAGGTCACTACTGCTGGAACACTGCGAACTCCGTTGCTCAGGACTAAACGACAGCGTATTTCCAGCCAATCCTCATCATCCCAAATCGGTTCTATTCGAAATCGCATCAGTGAGTTGACCCGACTACCGTTAACATCTACTTCAAAGGGATGATCTGGATGCCATTCAATCAATCCAATATCACCGCTCTCGGTTGGTGATGAACCGTCTATCGGCCATTCAATTCTCGTCTTTGAAACACCTCCAACAAGATCGAGTTGTACCTTCTCCGGAACACCATTTTCACTGAGGTGTGAAGCTACAACCTCAATCCAAGGTTCGGATGCGACAACGGTCTGAGAGACGTTTCGCACGACCATGACATCTGTCTTGGTACCCGCCGAACTTTGGACATTGGTTATCGTCGCTTTAACTGCCCCCGGTGCGCTTAGAACCAAAGGGATTGAGACGTGATGATTACCGCTGGCAACAACGGCTTCTGGAATCTCATCATTGATTGCTTGAACCAAATCATCAATCGGTGAAAACATCAGGTTTATTTCAGAGTCATAGGGAACACGAAGGCCTTCGAGACGAAGGTCACCAGATTCACAGCGGAGGTTCAGAGTTACTAGATAGAATTCAATCCCCCTAGTGGACCAAGAAGGATTCTGAGCGATGCTGAGATTCTCCGACAGGGACTCCAATTGTGTGCCATTTAGAGAAATACTGGAAGATGTTTCGATGTCACCAATATCGCCTTCTGCCACCTGAACTGAACCGACATCAAGAGTCCAAGAAACGTTCTGTGCGACACCTTGCAGAGATGTGAGACCTGCTGAGAAAACCTTCACCCCTTGGGCTGGTAATAGTATGCTAACAGCCTTGCTAGAATTGCTGAACCAAGACATATCGTGGGATAGAGCACCTGTGCTTAGGCGGTCTTGCCAACCCCATGGACCGATTCCTGGGGCGCTCAAACTCCATTCCTCTACTCCATCGCGACCAACATCAATCATCGGATCCAAAGCCATTCCACCGGTATCGAGATCGACTCTAAATTCAGTAATGGACCATGAACCTGAACCGACAACTCGGAATTGGACGGTATGGGTTGCATCTACCGAAGTGACTCCATTGTGAGCCAAGGCAACCCACTCCGCCCCATCTAGACTGACCTGCAATTGACCTGCACCTCCAATTGACATAGCGGTGTTCAAGCGTGCTAGAGGCCTTTGCAACTCGATAACAGGGCCAGTGAAATTCCCAGTTCCCGCAACGGTTCCATCGTCCCAATAGGTGTAGGAATGTGTCCATCCTCTGTCACCAGGGTCATCATGGAATGAGTCGACCATTCTACCATTGATATGGATTCCATAAAGGGCAGGCAAAGCACCTCCACTTCCAGCGACTAGATGTAATTTAACTCGCAGATCAGGAAATCGCTGCCAATCTATTGCTCCTAAATCAGCGATCAAATCGGTTCGATTGACATATCCTGGCATAACATTTCCAGTAGTTGCATCGATGAGTTCCCACTCAAATACTGCATCTGAAGGAATCTCGGCATCAAAAGAAATGATTCCGTGAGGTCCTTTCAAAGAACTGTATGAGGCATTAGAACTCCAACCGAATGACGGAGAAGTCCAGTTTCCTTCACCTCCAGGGCGAGTCACCGAGACATCGTCGAAATACCAGTAATCACAACAAGTTCCTGAGCCTGCATTCTGATAGAAGCGCACTTGGAAATTACTGTGGAATGCTGCAGAAGGCAAAGAGGTGGTGTAAGAATTACCGGTTGCCCCGTAACCATTTGTAGCACCTGAAAAGGTTCTGAGCGTGGTGAAACTACCCGATGAGGTCTTGTATTGAACGTAGAAATTCTCGTTTGAATCTGGCTCCTCACCACATCCGGAGTAACCTTGTCTAACCCAATAAGATACCTGCCCATTGGACAGTCCTGAAAGGTCGACAATGGGTGAATTCCACCATGTTGACGAACCGCGCGTCGATAGTGATGCACCACTAGAACCATTTATGCCACAATTCAGAGTGTTCACAAGAGAATATGTCGAGGTGCTTCGAGTCCACCCAGGGGGAACTGAACCCGAATGATCGAGGTCCCAATTCATATCTATGCCTACTAAACCGAGACCTGTGTTGTTGTAGTCGACCTTATCGGGTATGGCGTCACTGTGATTGAAATGCTGTTCCGTTGTCCAAGAAATGCCTTCTGAACGTGATAGGATTGCTGGTTCTAACTTCAATGAGAGGCCGGTCAATGCCTCTCCATATGGCACTTCAACAGCAAGATTCGAGGCCACTCCACCAGCCGAACTGACCAGTAGAGTCTGAGTGGAACCCACTGCTGTCAAATCCCTATCCGACTCGCTCTCGAGTTCCTCGGATTGTACCACGGCTGACCACGGCATGGCCAAGAGTATGAAACAAAGCAGAACCACACCTACGGTGTGGGCTGGCGCTCGGACCATGTTTGGCGGGAGTCATGTAAGCATCTGAATCTTTCCTCAACAAAACTCCCCCATGACAGCCCAACGGTCATCTTGAACAAACATTGGTTTGATAGAGGCACCTACGGTGCCGAGGGACATGGTGGTGCCGAAGGCAGTAGCCGAACTCGATGCAGTTGCTCTCGAGGAGTCACTGATGGAGGTCTGGAAACAAGAGAAGACCTTCGAACAGCAAGTAGAAAATCGCCGAACTGGACAACCATTCATCTTTCTGGAAGGACCTCCAACCGCCAATGGAAAGCCAGGAATCCATCACGTTGTTGCTCGAACTTACAAGGACTTGGTATGTCGTTGGAAGGCGATGGAGGGGTATCTTGTCGAAAGAAAAGGTGGCTGGGATACCCACGGCCTTCCAGTTGAGATTGAAGTGCAGAAGCGCCTCGATTTGAAAAGCAATGAAGATATCATCAAATTTGGCATGGAAGAATTCAACGAAGAATGTCGAAACAGCGTATGGACCTACGAGGATGCATGGCGTAAGATGACCGAAAGAATGGCCTTTTGGGTGGACCTAGACAACCCTTACATCACCCTGCACGATGAGTACATCGAATCCTGTTGGTGGGCTTTGTCTCAGATGTTCAAGAAGAAATTGCTGTTTCGAGGCCACAAAGTTCTACCTTACTGCCCTCAGACAGGGACCAGTTACTCAAGCCATGAAGTCGCACTTGGATACAAGGAAGTAGAAGAGCCATCAGTATATGTCAAATTCAAGTTAGTCGATGATACTGCATCCATACTTGCATGGACTACCACCCCGTGGACTCTACCCGGTAATGTCGGGCTTGCAGTAGGGCCTGATGTCGACTATATCCGAGTTCGAGTGACAACTCCTCCCGAAGGTTGGGATGGGCGCGGTGGTGCTGAAGTTGGCGAGGAGTTAATTCTAGCAAAAGATCTGTTCAAGGAAGTCATCAGGCATCATTGTGAAGTCGTCTCAGAACTGAAGGGTTCTGACCTATTGGGATTAGCTTATGAGCCATTATTCCCAGATGCTGTTGAAAGGGGAGATTCTACTACAGCGTGGACAATTCTTGGTGCAGATTGGGTTACTACCAGCGATGGTACCGGAGTAGTGCATACTGCCGTTATGTATGGTGAAGATGACTACAACCTTGGAATGGAAATTGGCCTACCTGCTCAGCACACCGTTGGCATGGATGGAAATTTTGTTGAAGGTATTCATTCACAACTGGATGGCCGCTATGTCAAGGATTGCGATGACATCATCATCGATCTATTGACTGACTTAGGATTGCTATACCGCGAAAAGATGTATACTCACGATTACCCGCATTGCTGGCGCACTGGTCACCCTCTTCTCTACTATGCAATGGACAGTTGGTTCGTGCAAATGACCGCTGTAAAGGACAGGCTCTTGGAATTCAACGAGCAAATTGAATGGGCTCCTGAAAACATTGGTACTGGCCGCTTCGGAGAATGGCTTCGCAATGTCAAAGATTGGGCTATCAGTAGAGAGAGATTCTGGGGTACGCCTTTGCCCGTTTGGATATGTGTAGACTGTGGATATCAGTATTGTATCGGTTCCAAACAGGAAATGTCTGAGATGATGACCTCTGATTCCAAGATGCCCCGTGACCTACACCGACCATTTGTCGATGAGGTCAAATTGAATTGTCCTGAATGTGGAGAAAATATGGAGCGGGAGCAATTTGTAATGGACTGTTGGTTCGACTCTGGCTGTGCTACTTTCGCACAATGGCATCACCCATTCGCGGGAGAGGATAAGTTAGCAAATTCATTCCCTGTGGACTATATCTGTGAAGGTGTCGATCAAACTAGAGGATGGTTCTACACTCTCTTGGCAGTCTCGACCACAGTATTCGATGAAATCTGCTACAAACGCTGTCTTTCTCTTGGTTTAATCCTTGACAAAGAAGGAAAGAAGATGTCGAAATCCAAGGGCAATGTGGTCGATCCGTGGGATCACTTCAACCGTGAAGGTGCCGATGCAAGTCGATGGTACATGGTTAGTGCTGGAGCACCTTGGAGCCCATTGAAGTTCGACCCGATGGGGGTGAGAGAAACCTATGCGCGTTTCTTCCTGACTTTGTGGAATGTCTATCGCTTCCATGCTGATTATGCCGCACTCGACGAGTTCAACCCTGAGAATTCCAAGGCCGAGGAAAGGTCGTTGTTAGACCGCTGGATTCTATCGCGAAGTAATGCGGTAGCTACCGAATTCCACCGGTTGCTGGAGACTTGGGACATCCACAAAGCCGCTCGAATCCTTGAGGGATTTGTGGTTGATGATCTATCCAACTGGTATGTTCGTCGCAGTCGTCGTCGGCTTTGGGAGGAGAATGAATCCAGCGACAAAGCCTCCTGCCAACATACCCTTCACGAAGTCCTAACCTTGGTATGCAGACTGGTCGCACCCATCTCACCCTACATGGTTGACTCAATCCATCGCAACCTACACGGCACCTCAGTGCATCTAGCCGATTGGCCAGTTACTGAATCCGGTTCAAGCCTTCCACCAAGAGACGAAGTGTTGGAAGCAAGAATGGCCTTAGTTAGACAACTTGCGGAGATGGGGCGTAAAATCAGAGTTGAGGCAAAAAGGCGACAACGACTACCTTGTGCGGAAGGATGGATTGTGGGCGGGCCAGACCTTTCTAACATGCATGACCTTTTGGCCGAGGAACTCAACGTGGAAAATATCTCCATCGAGCAGGATTTGGATCGTTTTCAGAGAGTCGAAATCTTGCCCAATCGCAAAAGTTTGGGCCGTAAAGCACGGCAAGATTTACCGCAAGTTCTCGAAGGTTTGGATGCTCTTTCCGATCATGAAGTGGCTCTCGAAGATATTCGTTCGGGGCGTATGACAATCGCAGGGTACCTCATAGAAGAGGAAGATATCGAAGTACGAAGAGTAGAGAGAACTGGTTATTCCGCGATGACCGTTGAAGTCAGCGAAAATGAGGTCAGTGTAGATGTTTCTCTAGTTCTTGACATGAGTCTAGACGATGCACTGCTATCAAAGGGCTTGGCTAGAGAGATTATCCGCCGCATTCAATCACAACGCAAGGAAATGGACCTTGAAATGGAGGCAACTATCGAACTCGAAGTGTGGTTAGATGAGAATTGCCCGGAATTAGTCGAGTACGACTGGGCGCATCTTTGCCATGAAACTAGAGCCAGTAAAGCCAACAAAAGCATCGGCGAAGGGCCCGCAGATGCGATATTTTTCGAAGTCGATGGAGCTAATATCTCATTCAAGATTTTCAAGCATGAAATTTGATTACCTAAATGATTAGAAGCCCGTAATCGAACTAAATCAAGGTACGATCTTCTCTTTCAGTTGAGACTTTGAACTCCCTAATTGCATTATCAAAAACACTACTCTCAATTTCACCACGACGCACTAGCGAGGACAGAGTTGCCAGAACTATGTGCTCCGCATCAATTTCGAAAAACCTCCTAAGTGCTTCACGAGTATCAGAACGGCCAAATCCATCTGTACCTAGAACAACGTAATCTCCGCCAACCCATTGCCGAATCAAATCTGGAACTGCTATCATGTTATCACTAACTGCGACGGTTGTTCCAACACTTTCATCCAAATGTTCTGCAACCCATGAAATACGAGTATCTTTAGTTGGATGAAGTCGATTCCACCGTTCAATATCTGCCGCTTCACGTCGTAACTCCCCATAGGAAGTAACTGACCAAATCTCACATGAAATATCTCTTTCTTCAAGCATCTTGGCTGCTTTTTCAACTTGCAACATGATCGGGCCTGAACCCAATAGCCTAACGCTTGGGTTTTCAGTGCCACTTATTCGATAAAGGCCTCGCAAAATACCTTCATCCGAATCTGAGGGTTTCGCAGGCATTGAGTGATTTTCATTGTAGACAGTGATGTAATAGATGACATCTTTTTCATCCACATACATTTCTTGAATCCCATTTTTGATAATCGCTGATAATTCGTAAGCATATGCAGGATCCCATGCACGAATTGCAGGATTAGTTATCGCCATCAAATGAGAATGACCATCTTGGTGCTGCAATCCTTCACCATTCAAAGTGGTACGACCCGCCGTGGCTCCAATCAGGAAACCTCTTGCACGGCTATCTGCAGCAGACCAAATCAAATCTGCAACTCTTTGAAAACCAAACATGGAGTAATATATGTAAAATGGAATTGTGGCACATACTTGAGTTGAATATGACGTAGCGCTAGCTATGAATGTTGACATTGCTCCGGCTTCATTGATTCCTTCTTCGAGTATCTGACCAGTATTGCTTTCTTTGTATTTCATTAAAACAGAATGGTCCACAGGTTTGTACAATTGCCCCTCTGGAGCATATATTCCAAATTCGCTGAATAGTGGATCCATTCCAAATGTTCTCGCTTCATCGGGTACTATTGGAACTACATATTTTCCAAAATCTCCAGATTTCATCAAACTGCGCAACAAACGTACAAACACCATCGTAGTACTCACCTGAAGCGTGCCTTTTGTACCCGTGTCAAATTCAGCATAAGTGTCATCTTCAGGTATTGATATGGCAACATTTTGATTCCTACGTTCTGGTAAAAATCCACCCAATCGCTTGCGTTGTTCAAGTAAATAATCGACTTCCTCTGGGAAATCCTTTGGATGAAGATATGGTAATTTTTCCAATTCGGAATCTGTGAATTTCAATCCCATATCATCTCGTATAAATTTCAATACTTCTTGGTCCGCCTTCTTTTTGCCATGAGTAGAATTTCTGCCAGCAAATGTCGGCCCTAAACCCCATCCTTTTATGGTCCTAGCAAGAATGACTGTTGGCTCACCTTTGTGCTCTATTGCGGCTGAATATGCAGCATAGATCTTTATTGGGTCATGACCTCCTAAATCACTGGCTAAAGCCTCTAGCTCAACATCTGAAAGATGAGAAACCATCGCTGCTAGTTCAGGAGTATCAAAAAGATCAGAACGAATTGTCGCACCATCAGCGGTCATAATTCTCTGTTCATCTCCATCGACAATAGACTCTAATCGCATAGCCAATTTTCCATCTACATCCTTAGCGAATAAATCATCCCAAGATGAACCCCACAAGCACTTGATGACATTCCAACCGGCACCAGTAAATCTTGAAGATAGTTCTTGTATTATCTTGCTATTACCCCTTACTGGCCCATCTAAACGCTGCAAATTACAATTGATGACCATCACTATATTGTCCAATTTTTCTCTAGATGCAAGAGTCAATTCAGAAAGCGACTCTGGCTCATCTGATTCTCCATCTCCCATGAAATACCAAGAAGTTGTTTCAGATGTATCAACCAAATCTCGATTATGTAGATAGCGATTAAAGCGCGCTTGACGTATTGCAGTCATTGCTCCAAGGCCCATACTTACACAAGGATATTCCCAATAATCAGGCATTAATCGAGGATGTGGGTATGAAGACAATCCAACATTGAATGCCTCTTGACGGAAATTCTCGATGCGCGCTTCATCCATTCTTCCCTCAATCCATGCCCGCGAATATAATCCCGGACTAGCATGCCCTTGCCAATAGACATGATCGCCATTTCCAGATCCATCTTTGCCTCGGAAAAAATGATTCAATCCAACTTCCCACAGATGTGCAGTACTAGCATAAGTGGAAATGTGTCCTCCTATGCCTTCGAAGAATTTGTTTCCACGAGTCACCATCATCATCGCATTCCAACGAATGAGATCTAGAACTTTTGATTCCATATTCAAATCGCCAGGATATGTTGGCTGATCGTTTGGATGTATTGTATTGACATACGCGGTATTCGTCAAACTTCCGACTGGCACCCCTATTGATTTCGCTAAGGATACTGTTTCATGCAACAAGAACCTCGCACGATATGGGCCTGAATGTTGTTCAACTGCAATAATTGAATCACACCATTCCTCTGTTTCCTCTTCATCTGAATCAGGGAGAGAATTAAGATTGCCATCTCCTACCATTGCATTGCCTCCTTTTTTGGTTGAATCATTGAGACTTAGAACAACAACTGCCCTAAGGGCAGTTCCGGGTATGATGGTGCCTTTATCACAATTCGCCAAAGAGCATGGAACCATCCGGCTCAGATTTGAAAAACTCAATGGCTTGTCAAAGTACATGGAAGGCGACGATGCTGTGCGGACGCTGCTGTTGACAGTCATCCCGTCATCCTTCACTTTCTTGATATCTTGGTGGTTAAGCGGTTCAATGACTCTCGGAAGTGGATTGACTGCAGTACAGATTCTTGCAACTATGGTGTATCTCGACTTGCAAGAGAAGAGACGGCAAAGCGATAACTAACCATAATCCGGCATGATTTGTTCTATTGCAAACAACGGATCTGGGTCCGTTGAGTCATGGTAAGCGATGACTGAGCCTCCATCGTTCAGTATGGTTATGCTGGCAAAATCAAAGCGGATATCATTACCTGCTCCACTGGTCGAATCAAGGTCCCCCAATCCAATGAATGTTATACTGTCTGCGTAGAGATTCTCAGAATATTCTCGGATATGTAATACGACATCTACATCAGGCCCTGCGGCGCTTTGATACCTGATATTCAATATAGCAAGATCGTGTTGACCACTGAGGTGGAATTCCCACTCTTCAATGTCTGCAGCAAGTCCAGTCAGATCGTAGGTAGCATTGACCCAATTCTGCCCGCCATCCCATGACAATTGATGAGCGAAGGTCAGGCCACTGCGAGATACGCAATGCAGACCTCCTTTGGATTCAAAGGAGCAGTATTCTGAAGGAAGACCTTCATCGTCAACCTGATGTCTATACCATTCCCCAATCCACATCCCACCTTCAATCAGTCCAGGGTCTGCAATCCAACTGAATGTGGTTCCAAGATATGCATCATCTCCATTGTCGAAATAATTCGGGAAGAGCAAACCTCCGTCGGGAATTGGGAATGCTCTCATCTCCTTGTGCGGCTTGGTGAAATCCCACTCGACACCTAGTTCTCCAGGTTCTAGATTCAACTCAATCATGTCTAGATTCTCACTACGTCCTGGGAAAGATATCGGGTAATAGTTGAGGCCATCCAAGGAAACCTGACCGCCTACATTCTGAGTTTGATGCCAGAAATTGGAGATGACAAAACTGCCCCAGTCATTGTCGCCGATGTTAGAAGACACTGGTCCTGCAATCTCAACTTGCCATGAACGATCGTAGAATGGTTCTGTAATTCGATTATAGCACCAACTCCACTGGTCTTGTTCAGCATCGTGCAAGAATGCATAGAATTTGTCCAGTTTGAGGTCTAGACCAACGTATGGGAACCAACCCATGGAAATCAAATCGCCATTCACAGCTTGAACTATACTGCCCTCACCCAAACCCTCCTGTCCAGGAGCAGTTGGAGCGGGGGTACGGCAGCGCGAATCCGGAATTACAGTTGGCAGATATGTACCCCACTCATGCCCCCTATCATGAGTCCATACGGGGTATTCTCCACCAAAATTCAGAATGCTTCCTTCCTTGGTGGCAGCGATATAATGTTCACAACAATTGCCACCATGATTCTTGTCAAATACTGCCCAAGAGTAACTATTCGCATGGCTCTCATTCAACATTTGTTGAATGAAGTTTGGATCATTGAGTTTGGAGAAATTATCGACATAGGCCAAATCTAACGAAAGGAAATCTCTCAGGTCGGGTAGATTCGACATGCCCGAATCAATCTGTACATGGTCGGAGAAAGCATCTGTTTCTTCAACATCCTCTGCGGCCAATACTTCATCACCCGATAAACAACCACTGAGCACCATGAAAACGGCAACGAGCAAAGAAAAAATCGCCTTCACCCTCGGGGTCATGTGCCGACCTGTAGGCGGCTGTATATCTTGATTGGGATTCAACAATCAACGCTTGGATAGCGGTCCTAGACCAAGAACGAACATCATCCTACCAACAGGGTTACTATGCGCCTTGAAAAGATCAACATGATGCAAACCTACTCTACAGACAGCAAGACCTCGGCTGGAGAAGGCCTTGTGCCAACGCTCTCTCTCCTCATTTGGGAAAATCTTACGGAAACGTTCTTTCCATGCGATAACTTTGCAATTCCAACCATACTTATCCTTAGCATCAGCCACTAGTTCGATGAATTTCATCTTCCCCTCTTCGGAATGCAAACTCTTGATCTCAACTCTGACTGGTTTCTCAGTCTTCCCCAATGCTTCAAGAACTTGAGAAAGGGTTGGTATCTCGAGATCGTGTTCCTCCAAAGCAACTCTTCTGATTTCATTAGCGTTCAATTTCTGAAGTGGAATCGACTTACCATCTCGATTGATAAAATCATCATGATAAACCACTAATTCTCCATCTTTGGCCTCATGAACATCAAATTCCCAATACTTGAATTTCTTGTGTACTTGAAGCCCCCTAGCGGACCTCAGACATTGCAGAGTATTCCCTGCGTGGGGGAGAACGTCGCCCCCAAGTCGGTGACCGAGATTACCCATTGGCAAACACAGGGAGGCCTTCGGACTTGAACCCGTCGGTTTCAAACCGCATCAATTCGCTATTGTATTGAATTGGAGAATACCATTTCATCAACATTCAAACAGCGTACCACCTCAACGAGGTCCTGCAAAGTCTGCTCTTCCAGATTGTCCGTCTTCTGTAGAATGTCGACTCTTCTCTTTACTACCATTAGGGTAGGAGTTGTATCCACACCCAAGGCCTTGACCAAGTCTGGTTCTACGCCAGCATTGATACGAGCGAATTTGACATCTTGGTTATCATCTGCAACCTTATTGAACGCTGGTTGGAATGCTTCGTGTATCGGATCATCGGGCATCCAGATATCAATGAATACCGTCTCATTCTCTGATAGAGTCTCCTCTATGTTCTCCCAATCCATGTCTAAGGTCCTACTCACCGGATACACCCCGCCTGTTGGGTTCGTGACTTCCTACTTGAAAGAAAGGGGTATTCGACGCGCAATATTCAAGCTACCGACATTAGTTGCATTCATCAACTTCCGGCTACTCGCGCCTAAGATGAGACCCTTTGCGAGGGCCGGTATTCTCAGCCTTCTGATGCTTCTTTCTTTAGCAAACGTAGGGATTGATGAAACAGCGGCAGAAAGTTCAGCCCCCGACGTCATAATCTCTGAAATCCTTGTCTCAGCAAGTGGAGAGGATTACAACGGGACAGATTGGAATGGTGATGGAGTCATCGGCTCTTCATCTGATCAATTCATCGAATTGTGGAACAGAGGCAGTACTGATGTCAACATCTCTGATTGGTGGCTCGACGATATTCTCATCGGTGGTTCTGCGCAATGTTCCATTGGCTGGAACACTACATTACTAGCTGGAGAGAGAATCGCCTTTTTCCGAGCCGATACAGGAATCGAGTTGGATTATTGGGATGGCGATACGGTGAACCTCAGAATGCCAGATGGCACATTGGTGGACAGTATGCAATATCCCGGTGAGGATTCATGGTGGGACATGTCCTATGTTCCTAATGGTAGTACAGTGGACAAAGTTGAGCCACCTACTCCAGGATGGGATGGAGATAATTCCTCAGATGCCAATGTTGGCAGATGCTATACTCCTAGAGACCACATCCACCAACAGTCCTACATCCTTACCGGTCGAGTGGTTACCATGGAGGGTTATTCCGATGTTCTTCCCAACGGTTCAATCAAAGTCACAGATGGGGAGATTGAAGCAGTATGGAATACGGGAGAAAACCCCCCTATTGGAGTTTCAACAGAAGGAATCACCGTGCACCATACGGGAGCGACAATCTATCCTGGCTTGATCGATATGCATCAACATCTGACCTACAATGTCGCTCCTTTGTGGGACCTTGATGTCCATATCAGTAACAAGAATGAGTGGGGCGGTTATCAGAATCGGTACCAATGGACCAACCATCCCGACTACGGCTCTGAAGTCTCCAAGGTGAAAATTTCCATCCATTCCCAACCGTATTGGAACATGGAGAGTCAAGCCATGAAATACGTCGAAATGAAGGAAGTGGTTGGAGGAACAACTGCAATTCAGGGCTCTGGACACAACTATGGCGAGGACTCTTATGACTCAATCTTGACCAGAAATATCGAGCATTACAACTGGGGAAGAGATGAAATCCAAACCAAAGTTCTAGAACTTCCAGATGATTATTCGGGAAGCCACATCAAGAGTGGAAACTCTTCGGGCGACCTCGATGCTTGGTTCCTACATTTGGCTGAAGGAGTAGATCAATCCAGCCGCGATGAATTCACCATTCTCGAAAACAACGACCTTGTAGTCGGAGAACTTGTGTTAATTCATGGAACTGCTCTAACGAGTGTAGAATTTGGAAAGATGGCCGACGTAGGGGCAAAACTGGTTTGGTCACCAACATCTAATCTATTGCTATATGGAACAACTACCGATGTCGCTGCAGCAAAGGAAGCCGGACTCATGATATCATTGGCTCCTGATTGGTCGCCATCTGGTAGCAAGTCACCTCTGCATGAACTTAAGACGGCCGATCTCTTCAACAAACATCAATCCGAACCGATTTTCAGCGATTATGAATTGGTTCAGATGGTTACCTCAAACGCCGCTGACTCTATGAAATGGAGTCAACATGTCGGTAGAATAAGTCCTGGTCTAGCCGCAGACTTCGTAGTTATCGATTCATTCGACGAAGACCCCTATCGTAACCTGATCGATGCTGTTGACCCAGACGTGCGTTTGACTATTGTAGGTGGCCTAGCACTATTCGGAGACCTCGACCTTATGCAAGCAATGAATGGTGATGACTACGAGGTTGTGAAGATCGATGAAGTGTTTGACAAAGCATTGGACGTTACTTTCAGCGGAGTAGAAGATGGTACTCAAACGTGGGAATCTATAGTTGATGATCTCAGTATGGCAATGCGATTTGACCGTGAAGAGATGTTCTCTTACTTTGGGGATAGTTTCGATGACCGCGCTGACTTTGACGACATGTGGGTTAGTGGATCTTACGGTTCAATCGATTCTGTTCCTTTGGACCCGATTTTTACATGGGGAGATGATAGATACTTCAATGTCCTCAATAATTCCAATACTGGAAGTTGGTTACTTGACAAATTGCACGATGGATATTACGCAGTCCAAATGAATGAAGATGGGAACAGGCTTGTTTCACTTGATTGGGCTGCAGGTTCAGAATTCAATCTCAGCGAACCGGTAGTGGAACAGGATAACTCCGGTGACAGTACATCGAACGACGACAACAATGATGACAACAATTCCGAAGAGAACAATGCTGGAATTGATGATTCTGTGGTAGAAGGTGGAAGTTGTACACCTGGAAACACCAAAGCCCCAGACAGCGCTGACTGCAGATACTGCGTCTGTCAAGGTGATTCGACTTGGAAATGTGACTCTTCCAGCTGTGATACTAAAGATACCCAATCAGAAAATACTGCTGCTGGCGGAATAGGAACAACATCGGTCGTAATGATATCCTTGGCAGTGGTAGTTGGAATCCTCATTGTTTTCTTGGTAATCAGGCAAAGAGAAGCCGGTTTGGACCCTTGGATGCAGGAGCCTGAAGACCTGAAAGAGAGTGTTATTCCGGAACTTCCACCCCTCGATGCTGCACCCCCCGCAGATAAAAAGTCTGAAACCTGAAACTGCTCATCGGCAGTCATGGCGCCGATGCCGCATGTCGATGCACCTTCTGCAACCGCTCGTATGGTATTCATTGGAGCCTTCGCTAGTTCGCTGGCGGCAAGTTCCTTTTTGTTGATTGGAGATCTCTTCCGCAGTACTGACAGCAGTGGTATAGAATCGGTCATCTCTGTAGTTGAATTACTCTCTCGAGATGCCTCAGCCGGAGGTTGGGTCGGGCTATTATTGGCCCTAGTACTGTTGTTCCCAGCATACCTTGCATTGATGAGCTCTGTAGGAATGTGGCAACGAAGAGAGAGATTCCAATTAGCAGGCATGAGTGCTGCTGGTGTTTTGGCTGTGCTATTCATCTCGGTATGGCAATGGTCTCGAAGTGAAAGCAACGCGGGAAATGATTGGGAAATCGGAGTAGGAACCTTCGGTGCTGCAATCGCAATAATCGCTCTTCTGTTGCTATGGAGAGCAGGAATGTGGTTGCTCGATGAGCCTTACAGAGACCGTTGATTAGTCGTTCAGCAGATGCCACTCTGGCCCGTCGGCGGTGTCTACCACCCCAACTCCAAGTTCGTTGAGAGCATCTCGGATTGAATCCGCAGCATTCCAATCCTTGGCATCTCTTGCGGCCTTTCTATCTGCTAACAACTTCTCCACCTGTTCTCTAATCTCTTCGATGCGCGGGTCAACAGCAAGTAATGTTTCTCTATTTGGTAACAAGCCCAATACTTTCCCAGCGTGCTCCTCCAACCATTCGACTACATGGCTGGCGAAGGCAGACTTATCCTGAGATTCCATACCAGAATCCAGTATCTTACCAGCCTCTCGCACCGCTCCAAGCACCTTTGCAACCGCTTCTCTAGAATTGAAATCATCATCCATTGCCAATGCGAATGATTCGGCCATCTTCTCAAGAAGGCCGAGAGACTTGACTAGTGGAATGGCAGAAGACACATCTCCTCTAGGTAAAGACACAGGATTTTCATTCATCGTTAACAATGCCTGCTTGTATACTTCAAGAAGGCGACTATGGTTTCTCGCAGCATCGTGCAACAACTGTTCATTCATGTCAATCGGTGATCGATAGTGCGCATTGATTAGGGCAAAACGGAGGACCAATGGGTTCACCTTTGCGCAAATGTCACGTATGGTCCAAAAATTGCCAAGACTCTTTGACATCTTTTCTCCATCCATATTGACAAAACCATTGTGCAACCAATGATTTACGACCGGTGCCTTTCCAGTGTGGCACTCTCCTTGGAAAATTTCCGCCTCATGATGAGGGAACAACAAATCGTGCCCTCCTCCGTGGATATCGAATTGCTCGCCAAGATGATCCATGCTCATCGCAGTACATTCGATGTGCCAACCAGGTCGCCCAGGACCCCAGGGGCTCTGCCAAGTAGGTTCATCAGGCTTAGCGGCCTTCCACAATGCGAAATCCTTGTGGTCCCTCTTGCCTGATTCTGCAACTCTACCACCAGCACCGCCTAGAACTGCATCGATATTCTGTCCAGTTAACTGACCGTATTTCTCTGGAGCCGATTCAACATCAAACCATACGCCATCATCGGCAACGTATGCATGTTCCTTGTCGATTAGAGATTGAGTTATGGCAATCATTTCTTCAACATATTCAGTACAGCGCGGATAGATATCTGCCCTAAGAATATTCAACAAATCCATATCGTTATAATATGCTTCAATATTCTCATCGACTATAATCTGCCAATCTATTCCACTCTCAATTGAACGAGTGATAATCTTGTCATCGATATCAGTGAAATTCTGGATATACAAGACATCATAGCCACTGTGTTCGAGCCAACGATGTACCAGATCAAAAGCGATGTAACACCTTGCGTGACCAAGATGGCACAAGTCGTAAACTGTGACGCCGCAGACATACATCTTGACCTTGCCAGCCTCGATGGTCGAAAACTCGACCTTCTCGCGCCTTCTGGTATCGTGTACCCTGAGTGCCATCATCAATGCGGGAGGGATAGATAGACTTCAATCCCGCGTTGATTCAACAGGCTTAATGGTTAGACTTGAAGCATCTTCCAATGCAACGATTCCCCGTACTTTGTGCTCATTCTTCAATGCCTCAGGAGGGTGCGCCACCTTTACTCGAGAACTGATGATGACCTCATGCCGAGAAGCATCATTTGCCTCAATATCAGAGTCGGGAAGCCAGAGCCCAAGATTACCAAGGTCAGGACTGTAGCAAATCAACAACATAGATTCATCTTGTTTTACACCTCTCAGCACCTCGAGTGAACCTTGTGGAATCAAAGCTGTAGAGGGTTGCCAATCATTCCAAACTTCGTCTAACGGTTCTTCCTGCCAAGCTTTTCTCTCTTCAAGCGCCTGAAGTTCTGCTGCAAAATTTTCTGCAGCAGCGCCGCCGATTGAATTCACTTTATCCAACAAAGACCTCATCCTCTGTAACTGAACTTCATCATCACCAGTGACTGCAGCCTGTGAACGTGCTATACTCTCAGTCAGACGTATGGATAATTCCACATCACCAACTTCAGTTGCACACTCTAAAGCCTCATCCAAAACTTCGATGGCGAGTACAGGCCGGCCAATAGCCAGTAATGATTCACCCAACTTCTCCAGTTCTACAGCCGCTTCTGATTCATTTCCTTCGACCAATGAATGCGCGTGAGATACATGCTTGGAAGCCGCTTCCTCTACGCCCTCTAACTGACGAGCGATCGCCGCAGCCAAAACCATCCTCGTTTCACTCGACTTCAGTCGAGCAGCTTCAGCAGCAGCAGCCTCGAACAATTCTGCTGACCTCTGGAACTTATCGGATGCAAGATCTGCAAGCCCTAGATGGAACAATGCATTCATCTCAGCCTCATCATCATCAACCAAAGTCGCATGATGTAGTGAACGCACTAGATTACGCCTCGCAGTAGAATGGTCTCCTGCTTCTTTAGCCATCAATCCCAGAGCCGCTTCAACCCTACTAAGAATAGGCGCTACCGCTCTATGCGCAATAGCACCTAACTCTTCTTTTACCGGCGCCAGACCAATTCCTAGATTTACCATAGTCACCTCCAAAGCAGAAGCTAATTCATCCCTTGGAGTTGCTAACAAATCCTGTACTGGGGCACAAATCTCAGTAAGGCTACCCAAAGCATTGAGCCTAGATTTCTTGACTCTTTCACCCGCCATGTGCCTCCTTAATGCAGTTACAAGAGAAGAGTCGTCAGTAGTACTCTCAGGAATCGGAGGAGGCACCTTGGATTGTAGTAGACTGTCGATCATCCAGGTTAATTTCGACTGTACATCATACTGTCCGGCTCTTGAGATTGCATAGCGCATCTCTTCTGAACGAACCCTGCGCGAAAGACTGCGTAACCTTGGGCGAGTTGACTTCGGCCCAAGTTCTGACAATCGCTGAATGAAAGTCGAAGGCGGGCAGGTCTTGAACGGTAGGTGAACCCTCTGCCCGGTAGTAGTCATCTTGTAGTCGTCCGATACCAACACAACCTCTTCACCTGAACCAGCCATCCTAGTCGCTAATACCATCAATGACAAGTCAACATCCTGAGGGCTTGCATTCTCTCCGATTCTTTGAGCCAAACCCTTGACTTGGTCACCCGGAATTGAAGTAGTAATCAGTATCTCTTTCATCGCATCCAATAGACGTGGTTTTCCTTTCCATTTCTGCATCCTGACAGTTGAAACTTCATCATGAACTCCTGGAGTTACGTGTAATTGCGCACCCATCTGTTTACATGCAGAAGCCAAATCCTTGACCAGTTCAGGATAACCATGCGAACCAAGGTGGATGAAGCAATTGGAATCTACAACCCAAGCGGACGGAAGCATGCTACGAGCAAGGACCATGAAGGTTTGAGTGTTGCTCTACTTACTGTCGTATTAATCAATAGGAGCCAACCCCGATATGGCGATGAAGGGCCTAAATCTGAAACAGCACGACAGAACTCTGTGGTTGCTTGCTTTGATTTTGCCGATTACCACCGTGTTTCTTTCTTGGATTCTCTATCAGATAGAAGGAGATGCTAGAACCCTACTGGTATTCATCTCAGAAACCGATCATCCCGGCCCGGAAACATGGTCATTCAAACTAGGATTCTTTGCTACTGGACTTGTTGATATCCTACTGGGTTGGCGAATGTACCACTTATTTCGACAAGATGATAAGAAGTTCGACATCATCTTTGTTACTTCATTCTTTACCGGACTTGGATTGATTCTAGTGGCTATTTTCCGTTGGGAGGATTACCCCACAATGCACTTGGTTGGGGCAATTCCTGTCTTTGCCTTCGGTACAGCTTGGGGCATTTCGGTGCATCGCTTATCTTCAACTCTTGAACTCGACCAAAGGGGCATGAAAATCAGGAGAATATCGGTTCCAATGACCATACTCTCAGTCATTGGCTTATTCATTTCCTTTCAGATTGCTGTTATCAATCATCCAAGCCTACTTGAATCCCTTCAACTGAACAAGGTCACTATCGAGATGTTGTTTGCTGCAGGTTTTGAGTGGTTGCTATTTGTAGGATTCATGCTGACAATTTATTCATTCAAATGGGATATCATTCCTCTTCAGACTTCAGAGCCTGAATCTTCTGATCATTCTGCTTGATAGTCTGCCAAACAATTTCTGCAATGTCCATGACTTCCATTTGGTTGCCAGTTGAATCCAAACCATCAGATACCATTGTACTGCAGAAAGGACAACCTACTGCAACAATGTCAGCACCGGTTGCAGCCAATTCCTTGGCGCGAATTTCGTTAACCCTCTTGTCAGCATCTTCCTCCATCCACATCTGAGCGCCACCGGCACCACAGCAGAACGAAGCCTTGCCATGCCTTTCCGCCTCAACGTCAACCCCACCAATAGCCTGCCTTGGTTCGTCTACGAAACCGGCGATTCTACCAAGGTAACATGGGTCATGGAACGTTACCTTCTTATCATCTAGGGAAGGCACTGGTAACTTGCCCTCTTCCTGTAATTGAGCGATAATTTGTGAATGGTGTACGACTTCCAACTCATCACCGCCATATGGGGCATATTCCTTACCTAATGTGTGGAAACAATGAGGACATGAAGCGATGACCTTCTTGACTCCCAGATCTTGGAAGGTAGCAAGATTTGTCTCAGCCAACATCTGGAATAAGAAATCATTTCCAGCTCTGCGAGCAGGGTCACCTGAACAACCTTCTTCCATACCCAATATACCAACATCAAGACCTGCTTCTTGTAAGGTCTGAATAGTTGCTCTTGCCACCTTTTTATTTCGCTCATCAAAGGATGCAGCACAGCCTGTGAAGTAGATGTATTCTGCTGGCTCAGCCACCTTGACATTCAGGTCACTAGCCCAATCTGCCCTCTCGTGAGGGCCGAAACCGTAGGGATTAGAATTGACCTCAAGATTACCCATGGCCACATCTAATTCCTCTGGATATTCCATCGCTTCCATCATCAAGTGGCGGCGGGTCTCTGTCAGTTTCGGGACGTGCTCAATGTATACTGGGCAGACGTCTACACATGCGTGACAAGTGGTGCAAGCCCAGATGGCTTCAGGATTAAATCGAGCAACCATATTCTCCTCAGGGCTTTCCCCAGCCAGAAGCAATACTGAATGCTCATTTGCATATTCTCTAACATCATTCACAATAGTCATTGGATTGAGTGGCTTTCCAGACTCATAGGCTGGACAAACATCCTGACAGCGAGCGCAATGGGTGCAGGCCCAACCGTCAATCAATTGGCGCCAGGAGAAATCTGTGTAATTGATAGCCCCAAACGATTCCAAGTCTAACTCTTCGATCAGAACTGCCTTTCCATCCTCGCCGATTGCCATCGGCTTCATGACCGCTAATCCATCTCTGTCGTAGAACATGACATTTGGGAAGGCCATTACTAGATGCATGTGCTTAGAAGCAGGTATTGCGATAAGGAAACCTGCAAGGCAGGCCATATGTAACCAATAGGAATAGATGACTAGAATATCAAAGTAAGTAAAATCTGAAATCCAGCCTGCGACCATATGCCCTATAGGTTCCCAAGTTGAGGATGGATTCTCTCCTGCCTCAACAATGAATGCTGTAGCACAAATCGTCAATATGGTAACCAAGATGGCATTGCCCTCGAATTGCGGTTCGTGTCGCAATTTCTCAGGTCGGATTACCACCCTTCTGAACAAGGCCGCCGAAGCACCTAGGAATGCAGAGGCATAACCCAGTTCGACCATCCCATTCCACAAATCGGCCAACAAAGGACTGACCCAGACAATCAGCTTCTCAAAACCTCCACCGGTCGATAGGTCGAAGACGTCAGAACCAATCATCAAGAAACCCCAGAATATCATGACGTGAAGCACGCCGATGACTCTGTCCTCAAGCACCTTCTTCTGGCCCAACCATCCTGTCAACCATTCCCAAGTTCTAGCAGCAAGGTTGTCCTGACGATTCTCTGGCTGACCAAGTCGAATCAATTTGACCGCTTTTGAGGTCTGTTTCCAGAAGAAGAAGAACCCTATTAGCCACATGACTGACAATACCAGCCAACCGGGCACACCAAGATAGGTCAGGTTCATGGGGTGTTCCATCGCTCTCCCTATTTGTAGTCACGAAGTGAAACAGACTTCAATGCAACGGACGAAGCGAAGGATGATGTGCAGAAGACCCCCCCTCTCGTCATGGTCGTCGCCAGCGCACCCGGCAAGTGCATTCTGTTTGGCGAGCATGCCGTTGTTTACGGGCAGCCCGCTGTTGCGGTCGCAATCGAACAAAGGGTCTCAATAAATGTTGAAACACACGGTAAACCGGGAAGTTGTTGGAAATTAGATGGGTCTGAACTGATTGCGAACAAACATCCCCATTTGGTCGGAATGCGCGATAGGCTTTGGCACAATAGCCCAGAAACCCCCTCTTTGGACATAAGGATAGACAGCGATATCCCTAGTGCCGCAGGATTGGGTTCATCCGCTGCATTATCGGNAGCCTTTGCTGCTGCTTTGAGAACTGCTAGAGGACGAAGAATAGATCCTAAAGGATGGTGCGAAGGTTTCTCTAGCGAAATGAATACTGATCCCTATAAACAACCCAAACGCGGTGTAGATCCTGGCTTCCTAAGGAACGGAGGGAGAAGACTACTGGGCAAAGATTCCTTGGATAATGATGAGNGTGCAATATTGGCTCATGCAGTGGAAGCGCAAGCACAGAAGGGAAGGGCAAGTCCTATCGACAGTAGCACTGTTTCACATGGAGGTTGTACGCTACTCTCCAATCGCATCGAAAAGGGGCTTGACTGGAGATATAGTAGAAGCCTTGAAACTCCAGAAGGAAAAAGAATTTGGGAAGTACATGACATCTCAATTCCTGAAGACGATGTATGGTTGGTGATTGGAAATACCAGAAAATATTCTTCAACCTCAGAACAGGTTGCCAAAGTTNCTAAATTGTTGCACAANGAACCCGATAGGATGTCTGAAATCGAGACGATTGGAAGTGTTACTCGGCGCGGAGTAGAAGCACTGAAAGTCGGGGATATGGAGAAAGTNGGCACCTGTATGACTGAGAACCACNTACTGCTCCGGGGTCTTGGATTNTCAAGTCCCGAACTAGAGAATTTAGTCAAAGCCGCCGCACCTTCCAGTCTTGGTGTGAAATTGACTGGAGCTGGTTCCGGCGGATGTATGATCGCTCTAACCAAAGACGCCCGACAGACTGCTGAGNCGATTGAATTAGCTGGAGGCAGTATTATTGTCTCTAGAATTGGTTCGCGTGGAGTTGAGGTAGAAGATGATTCGAANACNCCATTCTGGACTCCNGGAGTTGCGAATTCCTGAAGAAAAGAGGTCATCTATCCAGCCGNCCCTTTATATAGGGGGTTATAANCGGGAGTTGCATGAACAAGGATGAAGAACGCTTGACTGTCGTGAATGTTGTCGCCTCCACAAGAGTGGCTGAAGAACTAGACCTNCCCGNTNTCGCAATNCAACTAAATTGTGAGTACGAACCTGAGCAATTCCCTGGAGTTGTTTATCGAGTTACAGACCCAAAACTTGCAATTCTCATGTTCCGCAGTGGACGCGCTGTCTGCACTGGTGGAAAGGACGAGCAGAATATCCACACTGGTATCGAGAGGATGATCAAAGATCTGCGCTCTGCTGGAATTACTACTTGGGACTTGAAGGATGTTGAAATCGAAGTCCAGAATATGGTNGCAACATACGCCCTACACTATCCTGAGGACTATGATGGAGTTGCACAAAGAGATACTCTGGACATGAAGAAGGGCACTCCACTCGCAGCTCTTCCACGCAAGTTGAATCTCAACAATTTGACCTTCCACCTACCGTTCGATAAGGTGGAATACGAGCCTGAGCAGTTCCCTGGTCTAATTTACCGCTTGGATTATCCAAAGGTTGTTTGTCTAATCTTCGGAAGCGGCAAGATGGTGATTACCGGAGCTCGCCACAAGGATGAGATNCTTGAAGCCGTTCAAATCATCCAAGATGAATTGGCAGACCTGCTTTGAATTGAAACACCCCCAATAGGGGGTGGCCTTCATGAAGAAGTCCGAGGCTGGACATTTCGATGAGGGGGCGCGCCATACTGCTGGTCTTGTTGCTGTTGATTGCGGCAGCACCCTCGCAGGACAATGAATTGGAGGAGNTTTTACTCTCTTATTCAAGTACCAATGAGGAAGTAACCGATGTGCCGGATTGGCGAATCGGAGACAAATGGATTTATTCTGGTGCATTTGATGCTGAGACCCTGATTAAGGAAAATGGAGTATCGGCATCTGTAGGGGAAGTCACCGGCGATGCTGAGATGATTGTCCAAGAAATCCTCACAATGACCGTTGAGAACGAATCAACCCTTGTCTACAAGACCGTGATGACTGCAGATTTCGACAAAAATGGAGTGGAATTGGANGGGTACAGTGGGAATCTATTCATTGATTTCGCGTTCACTGAATATCATCGAGTCAGTGACCTTGCGTCTATCAAGAGCGACCTGTCATTGGGTGTTGAATTCAGAGCACTTGGATTCATCAACATCGATGTTGCTGATATTACAATAAGCAACGAATACTCTCCTCCAAATGAAATAATGGATTTCCCTATGCGCCTTGGAGAGCGCTGGATGAATAACTACACTCAAGATACAGGGTGGTCGGGAAGTTCAGATTACATCACCCCCTTCCCAGCAGACGAAAGCGGGCCAGAACAAGCGAATTACGGAATAACTTCACTCGGCAGCCCCATAAATCAACTTGGCCACACAATATCTTACGGTGGATGCGCAGATTCCTTTGANATTACAGGTTGGAATGATGCTGGAGAAAGAGATAGTTACCGGTGGTACTGTCCAGATATTCGTAGTCTTGCTTGGATACATACCGATGATGATGTGGGCCTGACAATGGATTTCAGAATCAAATCTTACCATCCAGTTGGNTCTTCTGGAGTCGATGTTAACAGCAACCCCGGAATTCGAGACCAAACCATCGATGTGGAATTAGAATTCCCTCTTTTCTCTCCTGAAACCGACCTCAGTGTATGGGCTAATTCCTCAAATGCAGGCGATGTTGGCAAAGTNATCGAGTTCCGTCATGAGAGAACTGGCATGGTCCAATCCGCCACCATCGCCAACAATGGTAGTGCACATCTGCTATTCGATAGTGGAAATGCCCGTGATGGATCCTATACCTCTACCGACCATTCTAGCCACGGAATAATCGCTTGGCTAAGTAGTGAACAAGTCATCGGGACAACAACTCTGACACTCGACGAAAATGTCGTTGCACTGGACCTACTCGCAGTTCCAGATAGAGCATATATCGAGAGGAATCGGTCNGNAATTATCAGCGAACTGAATGAACTATCTGGCTGGAATGTGATACCTGGTGATGTACTGCGAATGGAATTACCAGTAATGAATAGAGGAATTACAGCAAGTTCTCCAGCGACTGTGCAATTAGTTGATCCAGATGGTTTGCAAACCGATGTGGGGATTCCCGCATTGGCCAGTCTAGAACAGACAACCGTTGAAATGTTTTGGACNGTGCCCGAAACTTCAACCATCGGAAATGTCAGTATCAGTTGGCAAGTAATGCCCGGTCAAACTAACTCAAATGATGCAGATTCAAGTAATGACCTTGGCCAAATTCAACTATTCATTGGACGCCTGCCATCTGTAATCATACAGAATCACAGCGCCGTGTTGACGAAAGAAATGTTGCAGATTGACGCAAGCGCTAGTCATGACCCAGATGGCGGNAAGGTGTGGTGCTCCTTCTACATCGAGCATGACGACGGTATTGCCTTACGCAACGTTTGGACCACAGTATGGACTTCTGATTGTATACTCAATTGGACATGGTTGGATGATGGTGTCTACGAAGTATTGGTGAATGTTGTAGACGAAGAAAGAGACTCAGCTCAATTCCTTGACATGGTAGACATCATCAACAGGCCGCCTGAAGTTAGAATAATCGCCAGTAGAGACAATGCTTCCTCTTTCGGAACCATCTCGTTGNTGGCCGTAGGCAATGATAGCGATTCCGAAGANCCNTGGCCAGGAATGGTAGACATGCATTGGCCAGATGCACAATGTGAAGAAGGCTGGTATACGCACCACTGTACCGTTACTTGGAATGAAGAGGGATTGCGACGCTACACNGCAGTAGCAACCGATGATGACGGAGCGACTACTGAAACTACCATCGATCTATTCTACAGCAACATCGCACCATTTGAACTAGACATCGAAATCTGGGATGGGCAAACAGAAGTGGAACAGGACCAACAAGGAGTGTGGCACATCGCTGAAGATGCGNCAGTCAACCTCGTTAGCAGCGCTGATGATTCACTCAACGATAGAGACGNGTTAGAGCATTCGTGGCAGATGCTACAAGGAGGAACGTATCTTGTTGCAGGTAATGGAATGGCAACTACGATGCCTTATTCTTGGTCCGATTCAGGNGAACACATTGTAACGCTAATGGTCACTGATGACAATTCAGTCGCGTCCGAAAAGAGTGCTTTGGTTATGGNGCACAACATACCACCTGTCATCAATGCAATCTCTGACCCTCTTCCGATTGCAGAAGGGCAAATTGTCAATCTTGAAGCAGAGGTAGATGATACTCCATCTGACAGAGAAACTCTTCGCGTNTGCTGGGATGTGGACCCGGGAATCAATTCTGATGAGATTGGAGATGCAGATGATGATTGTAATGTCATTGGATTGNAATTCGAACAATCATGGAATCGCGAAGGAACATATCCAATCGTGCTGAATGTGGTTGATGATGATGGTGCCAGAAGTAGTCAAGTNATCAACGTCACAGTCATGAATAGAGCGCCGCGGGCCAAAGTTTCCATGCCCGAGGTAGTATACAGCAAGCAACTCATAGAACTGGATGCTTCATCGACTACAGATTCAGAAAATGATCTAGCCAANCTTGACTACCTTTGGGACATGGATGCACAAGTGGACAGCAATGGNGATGGGGACCCAACCAATGATGTAGATGAAATCGGAATGGTAATCAAGAAACGATGGAATCTTGCTGGAGAATATCAAATCGTCCTCAGAGTGGCTGATGAAGACAAGAAGAATCCAGGGGTCAAAGAACTAACCATAGTTGTGGTTGATGATGAGAGTGGTCTATTGGATACCGTATCCAGCCAAGTGATTGGGCCCGACGCATCGATTATCGTACAGATTATGCTTGGACTGTTAGGGTTGTTGCTACTCGCTTTCGTAATTGGGAGATTAAGACCAAAACAAGACCAAGAGACTTGGATTGACGACGATGAAGCAGCAATAGAAGGTGGAATGGATCCTACACTGCTCTCTGGAGAGCCCATGCACTCACCCCCAGAATATGCCTTCCAAAATCCCGTACAGTCTATTCCAGCACCTGAACCGATAATTGCATCTCAAGAACCAGTATTAGTATCTCCAGAAACGGTTGCACAAAACCCCGTCGCGACTGAAAATGTGCCTTCGATGGCGGGATTATTAGATGAATTGGACATCTAACAATGATGCGGGGGTTTCATTTGTCTCCGTCCCTACGGGACGGATATGCGTACTCGGCTTTTCGTCCCTTTGGGATTGATTCTGATTCTAATCGCTACACCTTTTTCACAAATCGAAATGAATCCTTTACAAGAAGAGAAAAAATCCTTTTTTTCAGGAAATCAATTGCTTTATACTAACGATGTTCCTAGTTGGCAGATCGATGATGAATGGGTATACAATACCGAATTCGATGTGGCAGGATTGCTTTCACAAACTACCGTTCCAGCATCGGTCAACACCTTGACCGGCGAGACCACAGAAACCGTGGAAGACATCATTTACCAAGACATAGATGGAACTCAACATCTTGTCTACAAGAAGAAATCAGAAGGTGATTACAGTTCAGGAAACAATGGGGCCACACTCGACGGAGTCTCTGGAAGACTCGATATCGAATACGGAGGCGAAGATCTGATCAGAGTTTCAGACCTAGCAACCATCTCAAGTTCATTCTCAATCAAGGTGGACTTCGCTCCGTGGAACCTAGGCATCTTCAGTCAGGAATTAGCCGACATAACCATCCTGAACAGTTACTCTCCCCCCCTAGAAGGCCATGATTTCCCTATGTCGCTTGGAGAAGCATGGTATGTAGAGACAATGCAAGAAGTCGAGGGTAGTGGTGATTCTGATTATTTCGACCCTGATGAGACCGACCAAGTAGGTGCAGAAAACTACTCATTCCAAGTTAGCGCAGAAGGAACTCCAACGGAAGGCTCGCAAACCGCCCCCTATACTGGGTGCGCAGATTCCTACAAAGTGAATCAATGGAATGCATCAGGGGTCAATACCGGATTCAAATGGTATTGCCCAGCAGTGAGAGGGAATGCGTGGACCAATACCTACATCTCTTTGGGTCTAGAAATCGATTGGATACTCAAAGAATACCGCCCTGCCAATTCATCAGGAGTCGTTGCCACCAGCGATCCCGGTAGCAGGGACATCCGAATCGATGTTGAACCACAATTCCCAGCAGTTCTACCTCAGGCTCAGGAGAAAGTATGGGGTAATTACACATGGAATGGAGGGCCTTATCCAAATACCAACCTGCAGGTAAGATGGGAAATCGATGGAGGGATTTGGAACGTCAATACCGATTCCAATGGAATCTCCGTACATGATCTCAATGTTGGAGGTACTGACGATGAGTCTCCCTCACCAGATGATATCGGCAGTCACGGAATCATCTTCTATGACCCCATACAGAAAATTGTTGGAGTAAGGACGATTATTCTTGATCCAAATGTCGTTGGAATAGATTTGGCTGCCAGAGACGATAGGCTGATTATCGAAAGAACCAGAGGAGATGAAAGCACTTTCCTCAACGATGCTGCCGGTTGGAACGCAGTGCCTGGTGACTTGTTGCAGATGAGTCTCCCAGCTCAAAACCTAGGGGTATTGACCAGTAATGCAACCGAAATAGAGGTCGATGCTCCAGATGGAACTCAAATCAGAGGTGCAATTCCTGCACTTTCCGCCTTCCAAGAAGAAAGGGTGATGGTTAATTGGACAGTTCCTGAGAATCAACCCATAGGCACTGTATCTATCACCTTCGAAGTTGACCCTGATGGATTGATTACTGAAGATGAGAACCTGAGTAATAATGTCGGACAATTTGAGATTTACATCGGAAGATTAGCCATTCCAGTTATCGATATCGTAGATTCTGTCTTCACCTTTGACAATGTAAGTCTAGATGCGACTTCGAGCGTAGATCCTGACGGAGGAGAGTTCCGCTGCGAGTTCTCTACATTCAGTGCTGAAGGTGTGGAATTCAACTTCTGGGAGGATGACTGTATCTGGGAATTCAACTGGAGCGACGATGGAGATTGGCCCGTGGACGTTTATGTCATCGATGATGAGAATGACCGAGTGCACACGACTGTGAATGTCAGCGTCATCAATCGCGCTCCGTGGTTGAATCTCACCGCTCCTGAATCCATTATCGTTGGGCAAAAAGTCACTATTGATGCCAGCGATCACGGTGATTTAGATACAATTACTCCACAGGCTGATGTTTCCATATCTTGGCCGAGTGAAATCCTTTGTGAAGAAGGAAACAGTGCCTACACGTGCACCTTCACTCCGAGTGTTGAAGGAGATATTCTGGTTAGTGCTACAGCCAGCGATGATGACAATGATACCACCACAGTAGATGTAGTGGTTAAGGTTCTCAATCGAGACCCGAGTATTACTGGACTGAAAGTATTCAATCAAAGTGGGGAGATGACTACTCTCGATGGTGTATATGACGTACTGGAGAATGAAGTTATCAGTATTACTGGAATGGCTGACGATTCCATCAACGACATGGAAGGACTGATTTTCAACTGGTGGCTAGATGCGCTACATGATGAAAATGAAACCACAACTACTGATGGCTACGAATCAAATGTCAGTATAGCATGGCAATCCAGTGGCTTGCACGAAGTATGGGTAGAGGTATGGGATGATGACAGCGCGACCAGTGAACGTATGGCATTACAATTCATGGTAGAGAATGTTGCTCCAACTTTGGATATGATTCCACAGATACTTCCAGTTTGGGAAGATCAGATGGTCTACGTAAATGCAACAGGTTCAGACTCTCCAAATGACATGGAGACCTGGCAATGGTGTTGGGACTTGTACCCTCAAGTGAACAGTGATGGAAATGGAAGTGCAGCAGATGATTGCGACGTAGAAGGTGCAGAGTTAGCAACTTCATGGGCTATCGCTGGATTCTATGACATTGCGGTCACCGTACGTGATGATGACGGTGCTTGGGCCATGACCTCTGCTACTGTTGAAGTTCGAAACAAACCTCCTAGGGCTAGTATTAGCATAGCCAATGGAACAAGCCCTGCTCCGGTCAGCATCTCTCTAATCGTTGGAGACAGCCTATCCCTGAGCGCAGAAAATAGCACAGATACCGCAAATGATCAATTGACACTGAACTACAACTGGGACCATTCCGGGTTAGATCAAAATGGAGACGGAGATCTTTCTAACGATATTGAACACAATGGGATTTACTACAATCCAACATTCGACAGAGTTGGTACCTTCACAATAACCTTGACCGTGATCGATGATAATGGAGACCGAGATCCTGTATTTATCGAAGTTATTGTCGAAGCCAAACCGGATGAAGGACTATTCTCAGGATTCTTCGGTGAAGATAGTAGCGCCACCATCGGAATCTCGATATTCATATTCGTAATTCTAGCACTATTGGTAGTTGTTTTGTTGAGGCGTGGAGGAGATGCAGAAATCACCGATGTTGATTGGACAATGCCGCCAGCATCTGGAGGCTTGATGATGAGTCCGCAGGATCCAATGGTGCCCATTGCCAGTGCTCCAGTGCAAGAAGCGATGCCAACCTATGCTCAGCCCCAACCTGTGCAGGAAACTATTGCGCCAGTAATGCAAGCACCTGTGGAGACTGTGTCAAGTGGCCCACCACTACCTGCGGGAGGTCTACCTCAAGGATGGACTATGGAACAATGGGAACACTATGGAGAACAATGGCTCGCCCAGAATATGACTGCCTCACAACCCGCCGCTCCTGCACCTCAACAACCGACGCAATCAAACGTAGGGGATGCACTCGGCGGCCTGCTGGATGACTTGGACTTCTAGCGGGAACTCGGTTGAAATGGCAAATCTTTGGCAATTNTTTGGACTACCCGACCCCGATGGTCCAGAGAAGAACAACAAAAAGAAAGACAATCCTGTCACTCCTGAAACACGGCCTGAACCAATAATCGATGANCCGATACCAAAGAAAAGCCACAAGACTCCAGAAAAGCNAGGTAGATGGCAAGGTCCAACCACTCCCGATGGCGAGAGGTTTCATGATTTGGGAGACAAGGCACTGAAGAATAGAGGCCCTGAGACAACGGTTCAACGCGGACTTCGTTATATCGTTCCANACGATAGACACAGACTTCCGTTGGAAGGTATGGAGAGCAGACTCAATCAAGGGGATGTACTAATCGTTGATTTACGTAATTTGGTCCACATGGATGCGCATCAGAACGCCTGTAGAAGATTACTCCGCGAATTAGCAGACTCGATGTCTTTACCAGCATTCTCTCTTGACGAAGAAGAACGAATCCTATTGATGCCAGGAATCGGNATAACCATNGACATCAACAATCACTCGTTAGGATTGGAACCGATGATCTCATGAAGGGCCTNTATGCAGGTTGTTGAGATTCCGAGAACCACCTCTTCTCCACCTTCAACCAGATGAGCATATTCTGACATCGCACCAGCCAAATCATAGCCTCCAGCCTTACCTTTCCATGATTGGCTATGTATCAGGTCATCTAGAGCATGTGCATCCAATTCTTCGATTTCTACCAAAGCCCGTTCTACCCAAATCCAAGCCTTCTTTTCATCAGGCACTAATACCTCATTCTCCTCTTGCCCGTTCAAATCAGCAGTGATTTCTCCATTTACTAGCAAAGAAGTTGCAGTCCATACAGAATGAATCCTTCCAGATAAGTGCGATAACATCGAAAGGGCTGATATCTCATCATCTGGCTGCCCCAAAGATGTATTGATATCTTCAGGATCTGCGACCAAGGTATCAGAAACCATGACAATCTGACAATCTGAATCATCCGGCCACCTTTCCAAGGCCGCAACCATCTTGCTCATACATATCATTTTGACCTGCTCCCTGACCGGTATCGAGGAAACTTTTGGCTCATTGAATCCGGTAATTGGTTCGGCCTTGATGTCCAAATTGGCAAATTGTTCCAAGAGCATGCTTCGTCGCCTCTCAGAGGCTGAAGCGAGCCAAAGACGAAGGGGCATAACAGGGCCTGAATGATTAAGCACATCTCGCTTACGGATGGTTGAGCATTGCGGTGCTCCTTACAGGGTCGGTTTTATCATCTGAAGTGGTGTGGACCGAATGGCGATTCAATGGAAACTCGTGGAAGAATACCAACCCATGTTATCGGACTGGATGAGAACATGCAGGGTGGCATCCCAAAGGGACACATCTGTTTGGTTGCTGGAGCTAGCGGTTCTATGAAGTCGAGCCTGACCTTCTCTATGCTTTACAATGACGTACTTCATGGTGATTCTTCGGGCATCTATGTCACCTTAGAACAGGGTAAGGACAGCCTACGTTCACACATGGCAGGAATGGGAATGAACGTTGATGATCCTAGAGTCCGCAATCGCATTGCTATCATCGACCTAGCAGACCTCAGAGTGCAGTTAGACGAACAAGGCATGTCTGGTAGAGTCGATTGGATGGGACAACTGATTAAACAATTGGCAAACTACCGCCAAAGCATCGGTTTTGAAACTCTAATTTTCGACAGTCTCGGCGCATTTTTCACCTTGACCAAGATGGAAAACCCTCGTGATGAAATATTTCGTTTGTTCGAAGCGGTCCGTCGTCTACAATTGACTTCTTTCTTCATCTGCGAAATGACTGGAGATGATCACAAGCAATTCGGAGACCATGGAGTTGAAGATTATCTCTCAGATGGAGTGATTCATCTAGTAATGGATCGCAAAGAAGACCAGATAACCAGGAAACTAGGAGTCGTTAAGATGCGACATACTCAACACATGTTAGGCTACAAATCATTCACATGGCTCTCTGAAAAACAGAGATTCAAGATTGGTGAATAATCATTCCACAGTAACGGACTTGGCTAAGTTCCGAGGCCTGTCAACATTACAATCTCTGTCCATTGCTACATGATAGGACAATAGTTGACACACTACATTGTGCATTATTGGCTGCAACAAAGGATGGGTCTTGGGTACTGTAATGACTACATCTGCATGAGCCGCAGCCTCTTCATCACCTTCGACTGCAATCATGATCACTCTTGCACCTCTAGCGGAAACTTCGCGTGCATTCCCGAACAACTTCTGTTGGATGATACCTTCAGAGGAAATTACCACTACTGGCGTACCATCCTCAATCAGTGCCAACGGTCCGTGTTTCAACTCGCCACCCGCATATCCCTCAGCATGAATGTACGAGATCTCTTTCAGTTTCAGAGCTCCCTCAAGAGCGATAGGATAGGATGAATTTCTACCAAGGAAGAATGCATGATCCTTGTCATGGAACAACCTACGAGCCCGCTTCAAACCCTGTTCTAACTGGGTTGAGGCCAGCAATCTCTCCATAGCATTAGGGAAACGGCGCGCTGCATTACTAATCACTGCTAATTCTTCAGTATGCACTTTATTGGTTAACCTACCAAGCCTGAGAGCGACCAATAATCCTCCAAGAACTTGACCAGTGAATGCTTTTGTTGAAGCAACTCCAATCTCTGGGCCTGCCCTAATTCCAAGAATTGCATCGCTCTGACGAGCGATTGTGCTGGTCTCAACATTGACTATTGAAAGAGTTGGATAACCACGTTCCTGTGCAGTCATCAGACCTGCAAGCGTATCTGCGGTCTCACCCGATTGACTGACTCCAAGTACTAGGGCCTTAGGGCCGGCAGGAGTTCCATAGCGAAATTCGTGTGCATGGTCAACAATACATGGAATACCGGATAATTCCTCTATGTAGTGCCGAGCCATCATTCCAGCGTGGAAGGCTGTACCACAAGCAATGATTCGAACCAAATCAGGTTTGTAAGGAATTTTCACACCTCGCAATGCCTCTCTACTCAACCTTCCTTGTAGACATGCCCTTACGACTGCAGGTTGTTCGTTGATCTCCTTGAGCATAAATGTGGGCCAACCACCTAATTCTGCATCCTCTTCACTCCACTGCAATGTTGTGGGCTTCCTCGAGACAGGATTGCCCTCTGAATCAAACAATTCCATCCGATCCTTATGCAACAATCCCCAATCTCCATCCTCGATAAAGCAGACCTCCTTAGCCATACCCACTAGACAAGATACGTCGCTTGCGAGGAAACCCGCCTCATTATGCGCAAGAATCAATGGAGAGAATGAACGGGCAACTAGAATGACATCACTTCTACCTTTGACCACCGCTGCTAAACTGAAACTACCATCAAATCGATCTAGTGAACGTCTCCAAGCTGCCAACAATCGCTCATCATCAGGAACCACATCGCCGCATTCTGCATCCAGTTCCTGCGCCAATACGTGTGCTACCAATTCAGTATCTGTCTCTGATTTGAAGCAATCATTGCTAGTCGCTTCGATTAGTATCTGTCTCAACTGTACTTCATTCTCGATAATCCCATTATGAACGACGGCTACTCGGAATTGAGGGTCACAATGTGGATGTGCATTCTCTTCAGTAGGGGGGCCATGAGTAGCCCAACGAGTGTGGGCAATCCCACAAGTTCCGTCTTTCATATCTGAGACCGTTTCCTTGAGATTGTCTAGAACTCCTTCAGACCTCTTGACATCAAGTCCCTCTGGATGCGAAATACAGACTCCCGCAGAATCATAGCCACGATACTCCATTTTGGTTAATCCCGCCATCAGACGCGAAACCATCCCTTCTTTGTCGCCAGTTATACCAAAAATTCCGCACATTCAAACTCCTCCTGAGCTTATCTCAGCACCGCTAGGGTGTTCTCCTGAAACTCTGCTACGACGTTCAACTACCACTTGAGAACCAAGTATTGTTCCCGGCGCAGTTACGACTCCATGGCCCAAAGTACAAGCCTCACCAGTCACCAATCCAAGGCGTCGCACGTGAATCTCACCAGAGGTTCCAATTTTCTGTGTTTCCCCAACATCGACATTGAGATGACTTCGTAACACAGTAGCAGGGCCAATTACAGACCTCTGTAACCAAGAACCCGAATCAACCTGAACATCCTCCATCAAGAAAGATGAACGAATACGACAGAAAGGACCTATTCGAGTGCCTGCTGCAATGGTAGTTGAACCAGTTACAACAGCCATTGGACCGATGTCACAATTTGGACCGATGTGAACCGGGCCCTCAATAACAGTGCCCGAACGGATTATACAACCCTTCGAGATGTGCACATTTCCACTCAATACAGCCGAGGGGTGAATCTCGGCTGCTGGACTAATACTGCTGTTCACCCTATCGAGTAATATGGCATTCATGTCGATGAGATCCCATGGATGATCGACGTCTACCCATGTATCAGTTCTTATCGCCTTAATCTGCACATCCTCTTCGAGGAGATTCCTGATAGCATCCGGAATTCCTGTCAACCCTGTTTTTACCGTTTTCTCAAATATCTCGCGCCATATTACTGGGCAACGAAGAGCACCCGTACTAACAACTCGGCCAATAGCCTCATGCGAAGCGGGCTTCTCTTGAATTTCTTCAATGATATCTCCGTTTAATGTGACTACTCCGTACTCCTGTGGATTTTCATTTTCTGCAACCAATAGACTTGCAGATTCAGACTGAATCAGCCTCTTTATCGCCGAAGATGAGACGATGTTATCTCCATTGAGAATCAACACATCTTCGTCCAATGACATTGCTGCAAGTGCATCCAAAGCCGCACCCAAGGACCCATGAGGAGAAGTTTGTTCAATGAATTTCAACTTTAATCCAACCCCCTTGCCACTTCCAAGATTCGTTAGAATCCTTGAGCCCGCATAACCATGTACAATCGTGGCCTCCTCAATACCTGCATCAGCTAACTCGCTGAGCATCCATTCGATGATTGGTCTGCCTGCAACGGGTAGCATAACTTTGCTACGACTATCTGTCAAGCCACCGAGGCGAGATCCTCTCCCTGCAGCTAGAACAATCGCTTTCATACTCATACCTCAGAGTTCAATTGGTGAATTACAAACTGGACACTTGACACGTTTCCTTGTCAAGTCCCTTACGGTGAATTCCACATCACAATCCTCGCATTTGGCCTGCCTATCTAGTAGCGGCAAACCCTCGGCTCCAGGTATCGGTGGAGGAGGTAGATCTCCGAACTGTGGCATAACTGGTGCACTCATCGCTCCGGGAGGGGGAGGCAAGCCCATGCCATCGATCATTGGTACTTCTTTGGCAGATAGAGCAGTGTCCACATCGGTGGTTGCTTCTTTGCCCAAAGTTTCTGGAGGTGGGGGCAAAGGGAGACCATCAAGAACAGGAGGTAGGGGCAAACCCTTCTCTGCATATTCTGCTTCTTTGACCCTCTGCATTCTACGCTTCAACCGCTCGCTGGCCTCGTCTGCTTTCACCGCTTTATCGAGGTCCTCCTTCAAGGACTTCTCTTCGGCTACTGGAATATCATCATCCTGTTTATCCAAGGATACCTCAAGTTCAACATCTTCTTCGAGATCCTCCTCATCGATCAACATCTCAACTTCTTCCTTATCCTCTTCTTTCTTTTCAGACTCATCTCTGGCTGGCAAAGGTCTACGGTCGGCTCTGCGAATCACCATGGAGACCGCTAAGAATAGAAGAACCAATGAGGCACCTATTCCAATAGCAATATTCCTCTTCATTTCATCGTCACCGGGTAAGGGGGCGAGCAATGATTCCCAGAACCCAGGTTCTTCTACCGGGTCCCTAGTGGGATTGGTATCCGCGAGAATTATCAGACTAAAGTCTCCAAATCTATCCACCATGACGATTTGAGAACCATCATGAGAAGAACCACCAATAACCAGACTTCCTTCCACCAAGTTAGATGAAAGAGATGCGGGTTGGCCAACCGACAAACTGTTGAACACACCATATGATATTGCATCTCCATAGACATCGACCATATCGTGTACTACCTGCACCTTATCGTCCAAATCGATTAACAGTACATTTGACATACCTACTGCAGTATCCCTGTATGGCTCTTCGATTGACCATGAACCATCATTCACTATATGGGCAAGTTTTGCATCTAGACCAGAACCTTCCTTCCAAGCAGCGATTAGAATATCCTCTCCGGAAATAGTCTTGACCACTAAGGAGGGCTTGCTAGCCTCATCTCCAACTGCAGTCTGGAATGACCAAGAAGACTCCCCTAGACGTCCATGAGCATAGAACAATCCCATTCTTTGGATACCTGTGGTATCATCTCTCTTCGCTTGGTAGAGGATGTGAATCTTCTCTTCGCCAATACCTACTGCTGGAGGATCTGCTAGATGGCTTGCAGTATTTATCGAGGACACTACATTGCGCGTCAACAACCAAGTATCTGGATTGGAAGGAGTATTGGTGGACAACAAGAATAGACTGGTAAGATCCTGATATGTTCCTCCTGTTGAAATGTCTCGATGGTAGCCTGCAATCACAACCTGAGTACCATCACTGGTTATCTTCAGACCCCAATATTCACCCTCATTGTGCTTCAATGAAGGCATCAACTTCTGTATCGCTGAAGACTGTCCCTTTTCATCTACTGTTGTAAACAACAACTCAGTCATAGTATATCCATCCATACTGGTGAACCTACTTGTCCAGACAACATAAGACAAACCATCTCCTGCTACATGAATATCAGAACTACCGGAATATCCACTATCCAAAGTTACATCTCCCGGCATGTCCAATTTCGTAGTCATGGTCCTAACATGCAATTCGCCGTTCCTTTCGGTTAGAAGATGAGCCCCATTAGAGTGTCCTGAATATCCCAATGGTATCTCATCATTTTCGCCATCTAGATCAAGTTCAGTCCCTTCTACAACCTCTACATCATCAATGACCAAAGTGAATTCACGTACATTATCACTCATGTTGAAATCATCGGTAGTGACCTTCAATCTGTATTGCATTAATGGTCCATCATTAGCCATCATCGCAAATTCTTGAATGTGATATCCGATGACATCGCTACTTCCAGGAATTACCATCACTTTCTCATTCGTTATTGGGTCCCACTTACCATCGTCAGTCAAGACCAACAATGACAAATCTACGTCAACTGCATCTCTCTTTCCAAGGTTATCAATCCTGCAATTGAGGTCAAATTTCCTGTTGGGAATTGGAATAGTAGGCTCGGTTAGACAAGCTCCTTCCAACATTGTCAAATCAACCGCATCAGGTCTATCCAGTACATTGAAAGAAAATGTGAATTCATTATCTGAGACATCGTATTCACCCTGTTCTCTAGATGGGTCGACCTGTAAACTGAGATTTGTTTGTCCGGCTGTCAATGGTTTCCAGATGAATGATACCTTCTTGACATCACCAGAATCTAGGTACGCCACATTGATGTCTATTGGTGAGGTATCTGGACCTGTATTCAATCGAACCTTAAGGTCCTTAGCTGCAGAATCACCGTCGTTGATGACATCAAGTTCAATCAGAAGGTTAGTCAAAGTTAGTGCCTCTGAAACCGGTACCCCGTGTTGCAATACACTAACACTGCCTAGAATGCTTAGTTCTGGTGCAGGTGGCTCATTATCGACGACGAATGATCGACGTAATTCCTCAGAGAAATATCCGCTCGCATTTTCCATACGTACAGTGACACGATGTGTACCATCTGTGACCGTTTCCGAATCCCACTCAAAACTCCAAGTCCCACTTCCATAGTCAACTGTTGTCAATCCATCTCCAACAGACCAATCTCCAGCATCGACTCGATACTGAATCCCTGTAGGTTCAATTCCTTCCCAAGTTCCACCAAAGGTGACTTCTCCAACTAGAGAATCATGTCCACTAGGAGATGTGAAAGAAACCTTGTGTTCGCCAATCTTGACATTAGCATATGCTGATTCCGACCAATCACCCAATTGGTCTTTGGCCTTTACTTCAATCCAGGCAATCTCTCCGTTACCCCATAAAGCATCAGGCTTGAAATCGATGAGCCAATTTCCTGCGCCCCCGCCAGCCTTGGTCCAAGGCATCAAATCCTCACCATCTCTTGTAATACGAATATAGACATCCTCGAATGTTCGATCTCCCAACTCTTCAACCCAACTTCCTTTGATGCGAGTCATCTTCTCACTAATCATCCAACTGCCATTGTTGGGAGACGTGATGTTTACCACTATTCCAGTTCCATTATCAGAAGGTGGAGGAGGAGGTGGACCATCTCCACTAACCAAGCCTTCACATTCCAATCCTCTGGCTACGTCTACCAGACATGATGCGTCAATAAGGCCGAATCCCCATTTGTTGTTCCACCTGTCGGAAACCGAAGGCTCAGAAGCGGAACCCTGAACCTGACTGTAATTTCGAATCAGATCCTTGACCTCTTGAGGAGTTAACGTCGGATTCGCCTCCAACATCAACGCGATAACACCTGAGACCAATGGAGTAGCCATACTGGTTCCATCGAGATTCTCATACTCATTGTCGGCGACTCCTCTTGATTGCCCAGGGAAAACCGGGTCACTGTTCGCACTGACCGACTTAATGTTGGAACCTGGAGCTGCTACATCCGGCTTCAGTTCATCCCAAGAATCACCATCATTGTCATCATCTCTAGGGCCATAATTGGAGTAGGAAGCAATGGTATCATCGCTACGGTTTACGGTATCTCTGTTGTTGACAGCTGCAACTGTTATCGCACTGTCAGCCGCTGCTGGAGAAGGTACTCGACGCTTGCCATCATTGCCCATCGCTGCAACCATAACTACACCATTGGCACTGGCATTGTTGACTGCACGATTCTCAGCACTGGATTCAGTCCCATTGTTTCCAGTATCACTTTGGTCTGCTGGATTACCAACGCTACCGAATGACATGGAAGCGATTTGAATACCGATACTGCTTGCATTGTTGCCCCAGTTTGTATTCCTATTATCGATGACCCATTGAATTCCAGCGACCGAGTTCTGAGAATTTGTCCCTCCAACATCGGTTAGGACCTTTACATCGACAAGATAAGCACCGGGAGCCGCTCCCATGTGGAGGCGGCTGGAATCGCCAGTACCGAGAGCAATTCCCGCACAATGCGAGCCATGTCCTTGGGCATCATCTGGGTCTTCTGTTCCATCCTTGATTGAGGTGGTAGAAGTTGCATCAAAACCAGCAACCCATTTCTGATCGTCGTACGAAGTCGCTGAAAGATCAGGCTCATCATCGATGTCATCAAAGTCATTCAAGGAACGATGTTCATTGTCAACTCCAGTATCAAGGATGGCGATAACCACGCCACTACCAGTGAATCCTTTCTCATGGGCACTGTTTGCATAGACCTCGCCTGCTCTTGCGAGAACTGAAGGCGTTGCCGTATCGAGGAAGGGGACCATGACGTTCTGCTGTTCAACAACAACCACGCCATGTAAGGACCAGATGTCGATAAGGGCACTCACAGGAACCTTGTCGACCGTTATGCTGTCGATAGAAGTCAATACTTGCCACCAAGCACCTCCTTCAGTTCCAACCCAACCATGGGAATCCAATACTTCCTTCAATGCAGTCTGCTCACTTTCTCCGGGATGCCATGCCCAATCGACTACTATTGCGACTGTCTTTCTACCATCAGGACCGATAATCGCTGTTGGGCTGAACGATTCAAACCGGCCATCCAACAATCGCTGTAGGCGATCATCCATACCATTCGAATCTACATCAGGGCTGTAGGAGAACCACCATCCCCACTGCTCAGAAGCAGGGCGCCCTTCCCTCTGATACATCCGGTTGGAAACCTTGCATGGCGTATCGGAATCACACATCAATATCGGGGCTGAATCATGAGGCATCGGTTCAACAAAGCGCAGTGAATCATGCAACTCTCCCTCCACATCAGAAGTAGAAGCGTGTAGAGGAACCATCAACAGAGCCAAAAGGACTGCTGTGAAGACCTTAGAACTGGATGTCACGCTCAAACAAGCACCTCCACGAGTATTTTCCAAAACCCCTCCTGCTTTGAGCATTACCCGTAGACGTCCTACGGACGTCAGGTCTAAGGCCATGAGAAATGTTTAGACTTGTCGTGACAATTGATGGTATGATTTCCCGCCTCTCCCATAAGCCTCAATTCACTACCACATAGGGGGCATTGTGCTTGCTCTGCAAGGCGTTCCAACCAAGCTTCACGAGTCTCTAACTCATCTCCTTCTTTACGTAAACGTTGCAAGGTATGTTGGGCCTTTTCGCTCAAAGGATGTTCTGAACCTTCCCAAGGGTTATCATCCATAGAGGCCATTCTGCCTCGCCGTTGGTTTCTGGCTGCTTCGATAGCCCCCGCTTGACTAGGACCGGAATCTTTGGCATCTGGCGCAACTGGCCCGCCTCTAGCCACAGGCCGTCCAATGGCATAACAGACTAGAAAACCAGAGAGGTGCGCAACGTGTGCTACATGTGAAGGTTGAGACAGCCCATGAACAGCCCACGCTCTTGCCACTTCCATGGCAAAATACAGCATAGCAATCAACTGCACTGGCCAAGGCCGGATTAGAATCAATGGAAATTCAATCTCATCTTTCGGCCATGCAGCCAAATATACTCCTAGTAGACCAAAAGCCGCCCCAGATGCCCCTAAACCGAACATGATCTCTCCGAGGTTTGCCAAACACCAAGCCAGATTACCGGCAAATGCTCCGACTAGATAGACCAACATAAATCGCTTACGGCCAAGTCGTTGCTCCAATGGAACTCCAACCAAGGCGATTATCAGGGCATTTCCAAGAACGTGGGTCGCATCCCTCGGACTGTGAATCCAAGCGGCGCTGATGAAGCGATGCCATTCGCCGGGATGAACGATAAGGTCAGGAACTGCAACCAAGGCGAAAAGTGGATCGTGCCAACCTAAGCCAAGCCACCATAGAATCCATGTCATTGTCTGAACGACATAGACTAGAAGTATCGAGACAGTGGTAGCTAAAGCAAGACTGGTCTTATCTCTAATTGCCATGAAATATGGAACCCCAGCAGCAAACAACATCGCCACCAACATCAACCACTCTGCGGGTTCAAAAAACTGCCACAGTGGTGAGACGAAATAGACCATCTAAGTGCCCCTAAAGGCGCTTTTGACTTGAGTACTCCTATCATCTCGACAGCAATTATTGCAACTGAAGCGCGAAGGAGAGAGTTCATCCCCGATTCAGCCCTCGTAAGTTCCGATGAGCCAAGTTAGAGTTCTCTTGTCGTTGGAGAACATTTCTGTCATGCGAGGCATGAACATGGTTCTCGAAGATTTCACTCTGCGGGTTCATTCAGGGGAAATTGTGGCATTGAGTGGCGAGAATGGTTGCGGTAAATCGACGGTCATAGAGTGTGCTGCAGGTATTTTGGCGCTACGTCAAGGGACTGTCAAACATCGTTCCGGAGATGAGTTGCATGCTATATGTGACCATGCTGGAACAAGACGTTCTGCGAATCCATTCGGACTGTGTCTGCAAAAGGACTCGACAACTGGAGAAGAAACTATCATCGAACATCTACAATTCGCGGCTAGACTTGCTGGCAAAGAAATCTCTTCTGAAGACTTGCTCACCCTACTTACTTCATGGGATCTCAAGCACCGTGCACTCGAAAGAACCGGCACTCTATCTGCAGGATTGTCTAGACGCGTCAGCATCCTTGCATCTCTGATACCTGCAATGGTCTCAAACGAACCTAGATTGGTATTGTTAGACGAAGCAAATGAAGGCTTGGATGAACGCTCAAAATCTGCCTTGATTATCCATCTCAAAAGCCTGTCTTCAGCGGGACATGGAATCCTGTTGGCCAGTCACGATAAGGAGTTACTATCTCATTCCGATAGGAAGATTTCTTGGCAGGGTAGCAAGACTATCGAGTCAGGAGATATTCCACGTACCCAAGTATCAACTGAAGCCAGTATTGAAGCACAAAATTTCAATCCTACAAGAACATATCAAAACTGGATAAACAAACAAGATTCTAGAACTAAATCAACTATCATGAGTGGTGGAATTGCAGCAATATTAACCATTTTGACCGTTGTTGCTCTAGACCCTCAGATTGTAGCAGGAAATCGTGGTTGGCGGTTATGGACTGGCTTGGTATTGCTCCCATCTCTAGTCATTGGACTAGTTCCCGGACCTTCACAATCGCTACTTGAAAGGAATGCTGTGGGTTCTTGGTGGGCCGCACAGACCGCAGGCAAGGCGCCTAATGCAATCTCGATACAGTTACCCATACTTGGAATCGTTTCCACAGCATTAGCAGCCATGATGATGCAGGGTGAGGGGCTTCCAGAAATATCTGCTATGCATATATTCCAATTGACGCTTTGTGGGCTACTAATCAGCGTACTGATCAGTAGAGTGAACCTTGCCCTTTGGGTAGTACACCGATGGCTTCCACGTCCTAGACAAGGCGCACAGATGTTGTTGGCTTTCTTGATATTCCCGTGGTTATTGGCAGTTGAAGGAATGACACTTCTTGCTACAGAAGGTGTCGGACAAGATGTTTGGACAATGTTAGGTGGATCGTTTGGACTCTTCATCTCACTTGCATTGATTCTCATGCTCGTTAGAAGAGAATGACATTAGCACAAATTGAAAGCAACCTTGTCAACGCAACCTCATGGTCGGGATGTCTAGGCGGACGCTGAACAGCGGAATCGCTCTGTGGTTGACTGGTCTAGTCATCGCAAGTATCGCCCTTATCCTGGGATTTACGTGGGCCCCAAGTGTCGATAACGACACCATGAATGCCCCTTATGCCCAGCGTATTTTCTACTGGCACGTTCCTTCCGCGTGGGCTTCGATGTTTGCTTTTACCGCACTCTTCATCGGTAGTTTAGCGTGGTTCATAAAACGCAGCGAATGGGGTTGGAAGTTACACGTTTCAGCTGCAGAAGCAGGTGTGTTATTCGGATTGATGGCCATAACCAGTGGACCTATTTGGGGACAAGCGGAATGGGGTGTTCCTTGGGATTGGACAGATGTAAGAATCAACACCTTTGGGCTGCTTACTGCGTTATCCGCTTATTTGGTGGTGGCCCGTAGATCACAACCTGATGGAGATGATTCTAGAGATACTTTCAGTGCCATTGGACTCTTCGGTTTTGCTTTGGTTCCACTCACTTACATGGCGACTAGATGGTGGCAGCGAAGGCATCCAGGACCTGTAGTTGGACCTGGAGGTGGCGGACTTGAACCAGATATGGCAACGACCATGTGGATTGGCGTTCTGGCATTTGTGATTATGCTAGTTGGATTGATGCTGATTGAATGGTTCATCATTTCAACAGAACAACGTCTTGCTCGAATGCAGTCTAGAATTGATGGTGATTAAAATGGGAGACATGGTCAACCTAGCAGTAGCATATACGATAATGATCGGCTTGATTGCAGCGTGGTCATGGATGCTCTCTAAGCGCCTTACAAGTCTGCATGACAGGCTCTCCTTGTTAGAGGAAGAAGAGGAATAATCAGTCAGATTTGACGCTGGCAAGATGTTCCTTCAAGGCCACTATCGGACCGATTGCAGTAGGGTCCTTACCGTGGAGAAGGGCTAAGCCACAGCTTAACCAATCCATGCTGATACAAGAATATAACATCGCCTCCAATAAACTGGAACCTTCGCATTCTATCTTCCATGCCCATTCGGTCTCAAGATGTTCGACGAACCAATTCATTCGTTGTGCAATTCTCTCATGTATTCCTTTCCAAGTCAATAACAACAAAGCCTGTTCAGATGAATCTGAATCTTTGTCTGGCCCCACTCCCCCCCAAGGAATGATTTCATTGTGATTCATCTCTGGCATAACGGTTGCACGGGCAAAACGAGCAGAGTTCTCATTGAATTGACAGACGAATCTGTTGACCATTGAAGACAATTCGGTCACTCCTATCAGAGCGATGCTTCGGTCAACCAAAGCAGCAGCGAGGTAAGCGATATCATTCTGAGGATGGCGGGTGAAATCACAGGCTTCAAGGTGATTCTGCAAACGCTGTAACATTGCTTCCAAGTCCCCAGAGGAAGGCTTTCGGAATAAACCTAGATTCCAAGCAAGCGACAACTGGGTACCGAATAGATGTCCAAATGCAGAGCGCGGTGGTTGACCAGCAGGGACCAAGACCAGATGTACGTCCGAGTACAACTCTGCAAGACCCGCTAATTCTCCACCCGAGCAGATGCAAATGACACATCCTCCCTTGCTGATGACATTTCGAACAGCATCCAAGGTCTCCTCAGTATTTCCACTGTATGAGGTTGCAATTACTAGATGCTCTCTGTCCCACCAATGTGGTATTCCATGATCTCGATGTACATTCACGGGTAAAGAGCCCTGAACATCGGACAAACTGGCCAAAGCGGAACCGCCGGCTGCAGAACCTCCCATCCCTAGGCACAATACTCCCTTCCATGAACGGGAGCGCAAGTCCTCTACCCAACTTGGGCCTGCACTTCCGAGTCTCTCAAAGGACCCTCTGAGATCGGAAACAAATGATTGTAGATGGGCTAGCATTCCTTCTGAATCCAGTTTTTCAGCAAGATCTGCTATCGTTGCTTCAGACATCTCACTCCTCCTCATCAACATTCAATCTCGGTAAAGCCAACCACTCAGCATCAATCCGTGCCAACCTGACGCTACCTTCTCCTTGATGGTCATATGGGAGGCGAACTGTACAAGTTCGCCAATTACTTGGGTCAAGGAATTCTCCGGCGGATGAATCCTTACTCAGCAATTCTACTACAACTTGCTCCGAATGACGGCAGACAACTTGAGCCTTCTCTAAGTCCCTCCAAGACGAACCAGTTCGTTGAGAGTGTGAAATCTTCGACAATAAAGCCCCATCATTGGACCAAGATGCAATTCTCCAAAGATCATCTCGCCACCGAACCACGTCACCAACATCGAATGCAGGCCTACGATACAACAATGTCAACCTCGTCAAATCAACACCGTCTTTACGACCTACAACTGAATTTGTCTCCTTGACTTGGCCGCCCCAACGTTGAATCAACTTTCTACCCCAAGTGCGCGCTAGACCCTTTGAACCCAGCACTATGTCATATCCACCTTGAACAGGGCCCTCCTTGGTGACAAAGAACATCGGATCAGGTTGCATCTCTGCTCTCAACGAATCAAGGCTGGCTCGCATTTGTTGTAATTCAGAATCTTCCAAACGTCGTCCCGCTGAACGCAATTGTACGGTCGCCTCGAAATAATTCCCAGCCTTGCGAGTACAAGTCAAACATACCCCATTAGACATCCTTGCCATGATGGTATGCTGTTCAATCATCTTCACGCCATGGACTTCTGCAAACAATTCGAGATGCAATCTAGTATTGCGATCATCTATTCTCTCTGACGCCAAAGAAATGTTCAGACCTACCACATCTTGATGCACCGTCAACACCCTCTGTACCAATTCTTCCCATAACTCATCTTCCGACAACTCAATCCATCGATTCTGTACTTCCACTAATCCACAGCGGGCACATCTGATGTGTTGTACAGTCTTGGGTACTTTGGCGAGATTCAACCTGTCCCGCATGCAATTCTCACACATACGTTCGTGCACCAAAGGAGAAGTGGAGCCACAAATGATACAGAATTCACCCCCTAGGTCCATCTCCTTCACCACATCCGCGGTCTTGCTGTCGCCTTTCAAGATAAGGGTTGAATATCTCAATACTTCTTACCTATGAGAAATTGAGGATCAGGATACATCTTCAGAGCCTGTTCGCGTTCATCCCGATGCACCACTCCGGGAATATCACCCTCATCAGGTTCAACCCATGATAATTGCAGGTGTAAATGTGGAGGCCATCCTCCATTCTCATCATCTTTACCAAACCAACCTATCAATTCTCCAGCCACCACCTTGCGCCCTGGCTTGACTAACTCAGTAGTTCTACTACTCAAATGGCCATATAGAATGTAGAGGGTTCTGTCTGCAAACTGATGAATGGTGATGATAGTATGTCCATAATCTCCATCTTCATCATGGTAACCAGACCAATAGACTTCGCCATCTAGGCAGGAATGTACAGGGGTATGTACTGGACCTCCAATATCGAGTCCCATATGCAAATCTCTACCGTCACCAAATAATTCAGTCTTGTAGACAAATGGACGAACTTCGTCATACTTACCAATGGAATAACTCAATCCAGAACTCCAACCATTCATCTGAGGACGTGTGAAATCATAGATGTGGTACTCTGAGGGCAAAACTATAGGTTGTGAGGCATTTAACGATGCCAAAAATTCAGCATCACTCGCACCCTGCATAAGGCTCGCAGAACAATACTTGGTTTGATGATTCTCCAATATCGTTGAAGGACCAATAACGACTGGCCTAGGCGGTGACACCTTGATTGGAGGCGAGACTGAGGTTCTAGTCAACATACTCCTAGGGTTCACCTTCATCTCGGTTTTCTCTTTCATTCCTGCGTTAAGTATCAGCAGAATCTTGGACAAAGAATGTGATTGGACTGGACGAATACTACTTCTGCCAGCAATCGGTATCTTCCTATTATCGACACTGTCTGGAGTATCGGTCATTTTGTCGGGTACTTTCTCTGCACCTCTGTTGTTTTGCTTGGTTCTGATTTGCAATTTCTTTGCGATACGCTATCTCTTGAGAGATGATTCGCTTCTGCAAAAACCATTGAATGGGCCTATTGAACCCCTATTGAAGATTGGAATTGTTCTAGTCATATTCTGTTCACTTCTTCCACTGTTCCTGTTTGAAATTCCAAATGGAGTTGATTGGATAGGATTCGCTACTCTGAGCGAGTTATACGCAGTTAACGGTAGTACTGAACTGTTCAAACCTGCCTCTGTGAGTTGGACTTATCCACCAGCATTTCCAGCCCTCGCAGCTTGGTTGCAGGTTCTGCTTGAAATTCCTGCAAGCGATGCAGTGCATCTGCTGGGTCGACTTAGTTTGATGTCGTTGTTGCTAGGTGTTGCAGGCCTTGCGCAACGTTGGAATGCCGCTGCATACACATTGATCGCTTGCGCCCTAGGATTCGGTTTATTTGTCAAAGCTCATGATACTGGATATCCAACCATCGCCAGTCTCATCGGCCTAATCATCGGCTGCTGCATACTGTTTTCAGATAAAATGGAAAGGACTTGGACTGACCATCTGCTGTTGGCCTTGATTATACTATTAACAGGGCTGATTCACCCTAGTGGAGCAATTTACCTCGCCACCCTGATGCTGGCAGATGTAATGGCTAGATGGCGATTGAATCGAATAGAGAATAGACGATTATTTATCGCAACTATTCTGACTCTGTTTCTAGCCACATTGGTGACTGCGATTTTCTTCTCTTGGAGAATGAGTGGCATGGAAGTTCACGCAGAATATGGCTGGCAGGGTGGTAGCGCCTTACTTCTATACAATGGGCCAATTCTACTGGGGCTTGGAGCCTGGTCCGCTTGGAGAATACGGCACACCTTGCATGGTGCAAGTCTCGGGATTTGGTTACTTCTACTATGGTTGATCTCAACCTTGCACCTTCTTGCAGGAATTGAAATTCTATCGATTCTCACACTGTTCTCCTATGTATTGTACAGTATGGCTCTGCACGCTTTTCATATCCCACTTGCCTTGCTCGTTGGCATATTGCTATCTTCAGAAAAATCGATTCACACAAAACCGATTCTACACATACCAAATTGGTTACCGAAGACCTGTGTATCGATCTGTTTCATCTTCCTAATCATCGGACAATCTGCCCTAATCATCCTTGCTTCGCATGATGAAGTCAGAGTGGACAACAGGCTGGAAGGTGAATTACGAGAATATCTAGAGACACTTCCACAAGGAAGCATCATCTACAGTGAACAAGCACATTGGGGCTTCTATATCGACGCACCTGATGGCCTACATTTCACATCATATCCAGTAATTGGATTGATGGAAGAGGATGGAGATTTACAGGATAGAGCGACTACTGCAATAAGAGCGGATGACATAGACACCTTACACGATCTAGGAATACAATATGCGGTAACCAGTCCGATGGGACTTCTTGCACCGACACTACTTGAATCCGATTTTTGGCAAGTAATCACTAGAGATGATGGGATGAGATTATGGGGCCTAATTGAGAATAATAACGGCTCAAACATAGGCATATTATCAGCACCGAAAGAATCCGATTGTCGAGAACCATGTCAATGGAGACCAGATATCTGGAGTGAACACCGTTGGTGGAACCATTCCGAAATTAGCAGCCACAGAGCCTTTCTGAATCAAGGCAGTATTTCATGGAGTAGCGTAATTTCGACAGAACTGAATCACTCGAATGTTGAATTAGAACTGTTCTTCGATGCTCCTGCTGGAATCACTGTCGAATTCTCAACTGCCGGGGGTAGCAAGTCGTTGACTAGCAAAGGGGGGTGGCAAAGCGTGCAAATAACTGTCCAAGTTCTCGATGAAAACATGATGTTCACAGTTAGTGTCCAAGATGGCGGACAATTATGGCTTAATCCGAGTGGTCTAACTGGCAGAGGAGACAGACTATTCGATGAAACTGGAGTGAGGGTGCATTGGGTAGAAATTACCTCTGCAACGTGATTCCAGCGCCAAAGTGATGTATGTATACCTTGGAGGGATGTTCAGTGAAGGTACTAATTCTACTACCAACCCTCGATGAGGAATTAGCACTTCCACAAGTACTGGAAGCCATGCCGAATGGAGAAATGTCATCGAAAGGAATCGAATTTGAGGTTCTAGTGGTAGATGGTGGTAGCGAGGATGCAACCTTACAGATTGCTGAAGAAGCAGGTTGTACGATTCTCCATCAATCCTCTAAAGGAAAAGGGCTCGGTTTACGCCTAGCATTCGAGGCTTTTCTCTCCGGTAATCACGACCGATTGGTTATGCTGGATGCGGATGCAACTTATGACCCATCTGATATTCCAGTCCTTCTCAAGGCTTTAGACGCCGGCGCAGATATCGTCATCGGTTCTCGGCTCAGAGGGAAAATGGAACCAAATGCAATGAGTCACCTCAACTATCTTGGAAACAAGATTCTAACTTGGATTGCAGTCTGCCTCTACGGTGCTGAGGTCTCTGACATTTGCTCTGGCTACTGGGGCTTCACCCGCAAGGCCATAGAGACACTGGATCTCAATTCTGTATCATTTGAGATAGAAGCAGAGATGTACGCCTGCGCCGCCCTTTCAGGCCTGAATGTAACTCACGTTCCAGTGAGTTACAGTAATCGTGTAGGTGTGCCTAAACTAGGTTCGATGCACGATGGCACACGTATACTACGTAAACTGCTTACGCGCAGATTCCTCCAGCGAGTCATCAAGTAAGTGAGCGACAAATGCCGCTTCCACTCACTCTTCGTCTTCACGGCGCAAAGCCAACATTATGACCGCNCCCAATAGGGCGGTAAAGGAAAGCACTGCAGAGAATCCAGGTACGAAACTAGCCGCACTTGTGCTATCCTCTTCNGTCTCCTCTCCTTCTTCTGGAGCTTCAATAATGACCTTGAAGTCATACTCGCCACCACTTGCAGCATCATACCACTCTGCAGTGAAATCGAAACTACCTAGGGTACCAGAAGGAATTGTCAACTGGACGNACCTNTTCACATTNCCTTGGGCAGAGAAATTGACTTCAGTGCCAAATGGTGGAGCGATTATCAATGTCATCTCATCACCATCTGGATCCTCACACTCGAAGTATACTGAGAAAGTTTCACCAGAAGTCACTCTGATATCCTCTACACTATCACCAGCGGTGAATATGGCCATTCCATCCCCGGACATGTCATCACCATCTCGATACCACTCNATATAGCAGAATGGNGGNGNNTTGACTTCTGGATCAGTNCCNGGATCAGTTGGNTCGGTTCCCGGGTCAGTTCCAGTCCAGTTTTCGTCATGCTCAGCATTGAATTCAATTGTACCTGGGAACACATCATCACAAGTAAGTATCATGCGGTGATATCCATTATCCATGTTATCGAGCCATGTCTCGCTANTGANTTCATAACCTTCAACGATCCATCCATCTACTCCTCCTACCAACAAAGATACGCTCCAATCCTCTGGCATTTCATCATCCTCACAGAGAGGTTCTCCTGCGTCATCATTACTGAATAGTCCTAGTACTCCAGTTCTATCATCGGTAACTGGTAAACTAAAGATCACGAATTGTACGAACACAGGGTTCTCTTCTACCAAACCAAAGATTCGCTCACCTTCAACTTGGAACTCTATTTCTCCAAGTGGCAAACTATCCCAATAGAATTCTTGNTCATTTTCGTCCCACTCAAATTTGTCTCCTTCCATCATCATCATCATGAGCATATCCATCTCATCCTGACTGATTAGACCATCTGCATCACCCATNTCTTCATCTATCTTGGCAATGATATCNGTGCTCAAAGACATCTCCATCTCTATGTGCAATTCNGTTCCATCCGGACCTTNTTTGATAGTTGCCCTGTAGATCCACTCGGATGAGTCAATGTAAGGCTGAACNAATTCACTCATTCCACCATCATCTCCATCATCGTGGTGATCACGAACAACAGTGTGCAAATCCACGGTATGATAAGTGGAAGTTTCTTCGTAAGCTATGAAGGACATAGGCACCCATGTGTTCTCATCCATGTGGTCAGTAACCCCATGGTAATCTACCCACTCTCCGTCGATTTCTCCAGAGCATTCGATTCTTACATTCACGTAATATTCACCTTCTGGAAGTTCATAGAATTCAAACTCAAACTCAGTAAACGAATCATCTACNTCCGACACGTGCTCTGACCAATCAGGATATGGTCCAAAGGCTGCATCTCCGTTCTCATGATCAAGCCAGCGCTGTTCTGGAATCAACTGAACTTCAAGCCAATGACAGTCACCCATATTGTATTCTTCACTACCTGGCCTATCATACCAATTCACGGTAAGTACCATGCTGGCTTCGCCATTCATATTCTCACCAGTTGGACAGCCATCACCAACACAAATTACATTGCTATCACTTGCCAACCCTTCATCTGTTTCGGAATTGAGTAGTTCTACTTCGAGGTCATAATATCCATCTTCTGGTGAATTAAACACTACAGTAAGATATCCACCTGGTCTCTCAACCTGTGATTCAGAATACTCTTCAATAACTTCACGACTATCTGGGGTATATCTTATCAGTTTGACCTCAAGAAGATAATCTGTTTCATCATCAAGATTAGACATAGCGACTTCGAACTCAATATCAACACCGGTACCGAATAGATGATCATCATAGAATTCTATCCAGACATCTTCCGAATTGTCTCCAACATAGATGTGCCCATCTGAATTTGCAANATCATCTCCACCAAAGGCTTNCGAAAGNGTCACTTCNACCCAATATTCTCCTTCATCAAGTGCAACAAATGTGTTGTAATCNTTCCATNNGTNATNATCNTNTGTGAATTCGAAACTTCCNCCACCGATGTTNTTCGATTGGTTGCCGCTCGAATCAATTTCATANATCTCATAACTGAGTAGATAGGTGTCATTATGCCTCAAGTCCCAGACATTGAATTGCAATTGACCGCGTGAGCCATCATAATTGAAAGAGACACCTGGTTCAGCCCAGCAATTCACTTCACCTAGGCNAACCTTCTCTTCNTCATCNTCACTCAGAAGNTTCCATTCNTTGTCATACAGGTACACTTCAACATTGTAGCATCCCTCGGACAAGTTATACAACTCATATCTGTAGTTGAGATCATGATTCCAGGAGAATTCATTCACTTCACCATCATCAACTAAANTGNCATCTTCGTCATAAACAGACCACAANATGTTGTATTCCTGACCTTCATCAAGGTCCCATGCCCTGATGTCCATTTCCAAATGAAGCTGAACATCATCATCGTCATTTTCTTCTTCAACATTCCACTCATGACCATGTGCCCAGACTTCGATTCGAGGTGGCCAACAGTCAACATCTCCGATTTCAAATCTCCAATCGCTGTAAGCAATTTCCCAATTTTCGCCTTCTTCGAACAAATAGACCCGTAATTCTAGACACTGGCCATCAGCAGCAAATGGTCCCAAACTCAATTCTTCATGAGCAGAAGTCACACCGTTTACCGTGTAGGAACCATTCACAAGACCATTGCCCATCTCATCATGGGGCTCAGCAACTTCCCACTGGACATAATATCCTATTGAGTCACTTAGGTCATCTATCTTGATCACTANGTCTACTTCCTCAGTATCTGAATAATCATGGCGATGGTCTGCACTTTCAATGTGTATCGAGGGATGCCAGCATGCGAAATGGTTGCCTTCTTCGTCAATTGATTGTCCCACTATGATATATGCGTCAATATGATGTTGTTCACCATCAGAAACGGGCATGAAGGTTATTTGATAACAGCCATCAGGAAGTGTTCCCAAATTGTGAGAATAACTCTCATTCCAAGAACTGATACTGAGGTTAAATTGCCCAATGCTTGTATATTCTCCATTGTTTTCATTGTTTTCATTCCATATTTCATAATCCATAGTAACAGTNTGATTAACAGGGAAATCGTAGAAGGTCATATCAAACCATACATCATTTCCACTTGTGAAAGTAGTGCGGTCAGAATGCATTTCAATCCATGGATGCGCACAATTCACATCTCCGACTGANAATCCATGNCCACTCCTTGCAAAGTCGCCATCATCTGATACAAGGTAAACCTCGATAGCATAGCAGCCATCTCCAAGTTGTCCGAAATCCCAATTCAACTCAGTNCTCTCACCTGAGGCTGTGAAATCCCATTGGGATGTGGAATCAAGACCAGATTGATGCTTGTGTANCTCTATCCTGATAGTATGTTCACTCATGTTCATCATATTGTCGATAAAGATAGCAAATGACGCATTATCGCCTGAGTCGAAATCCTTGCCATCNATCCANACGTGCAATGGGTTACAATCAGCATCAGCACCAACTGCAAATTCAGTNTCGGAGTGATCTAACCAGATATTATTCTCTCCTTCGATGACATACAGGTTTGCCTCAAAAATGTAGCATCCNTCTCCCGGAGGACCTANATTGATATCTGATTCCAAATACAATACATTCGGAGTTCCCAATGATTCCTCTCCAGAACCGATAGAATTCCAATTTTCTTTATCACGTAATTCCCACTCAATAAGATAGGAATGGTTCATTGTTAGGTCTCCAATTGCATAGTCAACAGNGACATTNTCCCCACTGTCAAAATCATAATCGGTCCAAACATCGATCCAAGGATAGTCAGACTGTGAACCACAGAGTCCTGAACCAATTTCAAACTCATATGAATCAGAATCTAAAGGCATCCAATTATCATCTGACAAGTTAACATGTAGTTCGTAGCATCCATCNGTCGATAAATCCCATATCGTGAAATAATTTTCAGACCAATCTGAATTTGAAATATTGAAAGAACTACCATTCTCCCAGTTTCCNTCTTCGTCATAAAGGCCCCAATGCACATTGTAGATATCGTCTTTATTGAGGTGAACTGCCTCAATTGTCACTTCTACGANATCACCAGTATTGTAAGAATAAAAATCGGTCCAGACATAAATTTCAGGAGCAAAGCAGGATGGGGAGCCAACTTCGAAATGACTTGTACTAACATGTGAAAATCCAGGAGATATTAGGGAACCAGTAGAATCGTATAACTCCACATGTATCTCATAGCAATCCACTGCCAATCCCTGACTGCTGACATTGTACATTTGATTGTACATATCGCTCTCAGCATAGGTTGTCAAATTACCAGAAGCCACCAATGAAGTATCATTCTTGATTTCATATGACANTGTATAGTTGCTGTATAGATCGAGATCAACAAACATCAAATCTAGCATTATCGGATCTCCAGTCTGTTGAGGCCAACCCATACTATCAACGAATACCGAAGTACAGGACCCTCCGCCAACACTCAGGAAATCCATTACTGGCTCAATACCTATCTGCGCAGTATCATCATGAACAAAACCTGCCACAATATAACAGCCATCATCAAGCATTATTCCTCCACCTTGAATCTGTTCTGGTTCTTCCATTGTCACCGAAGTGTTTCCACTGACTGATTGCACCCTTTCTTCAAACACTNTCTCCATCGATTCATTGAGCAACATGAACTCCCAAGAGTAAGTGCTGTTGTAATCCATATCGTCGATTGAGAATTCTATCGAGTAATTGGTAGCACTTCCATGATCGACCAACTCGGTAATGTCGAGAGACAGGGTCGGTGGGCTCCAACTTCCTGTGTTGTTCCCACTTCCGTTTCCACCAGTTCCATTACCACTAGCATTGTGAACTTGAATGTAGAATTCATAATCTTCAGGTGTGTTGTATACACTCATGAAAGTGAATGAAACCATGTCATAATAGGTGAGGTTGTTGGTATATGTGAACACAGAGTCTGAATAATTAGTTGTCAAATTGTAATATGTCGATTGGTTAGTGCTGGCAACATTCGCCATCAGCATGATGTAGCATGACACCTGATTAGCGCAGTTAGCGTCGAACTCGATATTATTACCAGGGTAAAGATAGACCCAGTAGGAATCGTAGGAATCATTTCCACCCACTGTACCACTATGAGTGTTGAAGAATGAAGTTGCCTGAGTGGAGGTTACATCACCACCAGTACCCATGTCATCCTGACTCGTTCCGTTCGAACTGTTGCCGCCACCAGTATTGTTGGAAGGAGTCATATCGATGGTGAATAGATATGTAGAAACATTCTGCAAAGCCCAGTTCTCAAATCCAAAGGTAAGATTGTAAGTCGTACTTCCATAATTGGTGAATGAATAATTCACGTCACTGGAATTAGTAGTAAGACTGTAAGACATAGAACCTTGAGTGCCAGGCTCAAAGGACATCATTGTTCCACAATTGGAATACATACAAGATGCTTCAAAGTCAACTGAGTCTCCAGAAAATAGTTCCACGTAGTACCAATCTGCTTGGTCTGTACTGTCTAGTGTTCCGTTCAACTGCATGTTGAACATAGTCACTTGCGACGGTAGCGACGAGTTGCCGGATGCATCAGATCCATCAAAAGTTGGATCGGCTCTGGCTTCGTCAATCATCCATGGCAAGGTCGTCAAAGCTGCTGTCATGGTTGAAGTCACCATCAACATGGCAAGCAGCAGGCTTCTCATTGGGCTAGGCGCGGTAGCATTGCTCATAGCATGGCAACGAGACTATACAGTATTTGAACAATTGGCCGAACAACAGTGAATCTCGGAATCGGTCCCCCGAAGGGGCGCCGAATTACCCCGATTTTCTGTTTACCCTGTTCAGTCTTCACGGCGTGAGAATACCAGCAAAGCACCGGCTAGAGCGGTCATGGTCAGAACTGCAGTGAATCCTGGAACGAAACTACCAGCGCTGGTATCCTCGCCTTCAGTTTCTTCGCCGTTTTCATCAGTACCACCATCTGAAGGTGCAACATTTACTGTCACAACTCCAGAACCACTGTTGGTTCCATCAGTCCAAGTATATTCCAAAGTGTACGGGCTTAGGACGGAACTACCTGTTGGGATGTCCAACTCATAGTATCCCTCTGTGCTACCTGCAGCAAATGTCTCTCCATAATTACCGAATGCTGAGGTAATGTTGACGGTGATTGAATCACCCTCATCATCCATACAGTAGAACATCAACCAGTATGTATCATCTTCTACAATGCTGATTTCCCACTCTCCGGTTTCGCCGTTTCCATCAGCCTTGTCATCTGTAGACTGGAAGTCTGCCAATTCACTGGCCTCTCCGTAATAGTAGACATCACAGTATGGTGGATGGTTTACTACTGGCTCTGGCTCATCAGCAACTCGGCTGAAGGACATGTTGCCTTCCGCAGGTGGCTCTTCTCCACAATCAAATTCCAAATGGTAAGCATCCAGAGTAGCATCGTAAACGAATGTCATTCCGGGCAATTCAACAGCTACAACTTCCCAATCATCGCTGCTAACTACGTAAATTTCACTTGTGTGACAAGGCCTGTCATCACCATTGTGGTCTCCGTGGTCTCCATCGTGGTCTCCATCGTGGTCTCCGTGGTCTCCAT
>PBHQ01000021.1 GCA_002719475.1 Methanobacteriota archaeon
TTTACCAGTTGTCTGGCAAGGCAATGCTGGGTAGCTACGCCCTAATGGATAAGAGCTGAAAGCATCTAAGCTCGAAGCCACCCCAAAAACGAGACATCTCAGGGCACTCGTAAAAGACGAGTTTGATAGACTGCGGATGTAAGCACGAAGGTTCGCCGACGTGTTCAGTCCAGCAGTACTAATCGCCCGAGCATCTTTTTCTTTTTCTGAAGCGAGCATCCTTCGTCTAACAGGACTTACCTATTGATCAATAAAGCAAGCGACTCTGTCGCGTATCCGATTCGAGAGAAGTTGGGTGCACGGTCATAGCGGAGGAGTATACCCGGTCTCATTCCGAACCCGGAAGTCAAGCCCTCCTGCGTCCGTTCTTGTACTGTGGTGCGAGAGCCCACGGGAACGTCGGTCACTGTGCCCCTCTTCTTTCCTCGAATCACCTCCCCGAACCTTCAAGCCTTTAGCGAGAGCAAGGTTTGTACTCCAAAGCATCTGCTCAGCGCGGGATTTCTCATCCATAGGATGAAGAAGTATCTCCATTGGGCAGCATCTGAGCAGGCGACGCGTATGGGTATTGCAACAGGTGATGTTTTTGGCTCTGATCAAATCGGAGTATTCGTCGCCGTAGTTGGCAAAACGATATTTCATCCTTTAGAATTGGAGAANGATGTTGTTGAGACTCTTGAGTCGACATTGGGATTGGAGTCTAAGGGACTGTTGATAGGTGGTTCAAGATTGATTGGAAGTCTACTCGCAGGAAATAATCACGGCCTTGCAGTAGCTGATCTTGCTACTGAAGAGGATGTGGAAATTTTGACTTCATATGGNGATGTGGTGGTCATGGAGAGTGGAATCAATACTGCGGGTAATCTTCTAGTTTGTACTGATGATGGAGTGATAGCAAGCCCTGAATTGCCTGACGAGGGATTGGCGATACTTGGTGAAGTGATGAATACTGATGTTGCATGTACTACTGTTGCAGGGCAGGCTATTGTTGGTAGTCTTGCAGTTGCAAATTCAAAGGGAATTTTATTACACCCTGACGTGCGTTCTGAAGAGGTTGAAGTAATCAAGCAGGTTTTGGATATTCCACCTATGGTTGGTACAGTCGCTCGGGGGTCACCGTTCATTGGTTCTGGAATGGTTTGTTCTGATGCAGGAGCCTTTACCGGCAAAGAGACAACAGGTCCGGAGTTGAACAGAATTGAAGACGCTCTTGGATTGATTTAATCCAACTTTTCCCTTTGGAACTACCAATTCAAGACTAAATTGACTAAAGCAACGTTGAAGGACGTCTTTTGAAAGTGGCGCGTTATGGCAGAGCAACTTTACGCTGGAAAAGTCAAGCAGGTCTGGTCTACAGATGACCCCGATATTATTGAATTCAGATATACTGATCAGATTTCAGTNTTTGATCAGATTATTCCAAGTCTAATTCCACGTAAAGGNGAGAGTTTGAATCGAACATCTTGCCATTGGTTGAAATTAGTTGAAAACGAAGGTGTTTGTAAGACTCATCTGATTGAGATGAATGCACCTGACCGCTGTTTGGCTAGGCGGTTTGACGTTATCAGGGAACCNGGGGCCATCACATCTGANATGGAGAATGTCTTCGTGCCATTGGAAGTTATCTGNCGCCATTTTCTTGCAGGTTCGGGGTGGAGAAGGTATGCTAAGGGTGATGTGGGAGCAGAGGAATTTGGTTTTGCACCTGGTACAGAATTAGAGGAAGGTGTCAAGCTACCAGTACCTTATGTAGAAGTCTCAACGAAATTCGAAGCATTCGACCGTTTGCTTGACACTGAGGAAGCGCTAGAGATTTCTGGATTGAGCCTTGAGGAATTAAACAATATCAAGGNGATTGTCCTAAAAATTGATGCAATCATTGAGAGGGAGGCAGCTCTGAATGGTTTAATTCACGTAGATGGAAAGAAAGAATTCGCATTGGGCNAGGGAAGGGAACCCATTCTGGTAGATAGTTTTGGAACTCTGGATGAAGATCGGTGGTGGGACAAGGATGCTTACGAAAAAGGAGAGATAGTGCAGTTGTCAAAAGAATTTGTAAGANCCCACTATATTGAAGATGGGCACCACAAGGAACTCTACGATGCCAGAGAAAATGGNGAAGAAGAACCTCCCATNCCTGCTTTGCCACAGTCAATGATCGACAGGACTTCTGCATTGTATGCATCAATGTTTGAGCGCCTGACCAATCAAANATTCTGANAAACAGTTTCAGCAGCNATTCATTCGTGTCTTCGAAGTAGAATACCTGTTCTTTTTGCGCGCGCTGATTTCAGTATAACNGTAAGGTGTTTGATAATTTGTCTCACGCCACCATCGTGCGGNTCCATTGAGGATACACCCCAAGAACTCTTGAGTAGAATCTTGTTCATCTCCTCAACTTCATCTACGTTCAACCATCCCATAAATGAGAGTCCTCCAAATCCAGATTCATATCTTTCATGACTCAATGTGGNATAACTTAGGCCATNATTCAGTTTTTTNAGTAGATTATCCAGTCCACTACCCGTTTCTTCGATNATGTATTCGAGCAGATAAGAAATTGGCGAACCATCGCCCCACGGGAATCTCCCCAATCTGTCTCTTGCCATTCCATTATCGAGGAGCACAGGACTTCCGTCGTCTTTGATTTTAGCACATACTATCCACAGAATAGTAGCATCATCCCAAGGGATGTCTCTCCGTCCTTCGATACTGTCTATTGATTCGTTTTGCAAGCGTTCCTTTAATTGAGAATCACTAGTGAACAATTTGAGNAATTCTGTATCATCCCCGTCTTCACAGGCATCAAGAACCTGAATCAACGTATTCATCAGTTCCCCATCAATGNCATCAAAAGTGTGGAACGGAGANGTCGAAGCCTTGCTCAGTATGCTGATCTCATCGCTCACAGAATCGTTGGCCACTCAGTTACTCAAGAATCCTTGCTTCTGCGTGAGAACAATTCATCAATGCGTCTGTCCAAATCATCAGCATCATCTGCCTCCTCTACCTGTTCTCTAGCTGAGGCTCGAAGTTGTTTGATACGTTGCCTGATATCTAAACTAGGTCCAGTATCTGTTNTTTCTGNTGGAATCTGCTCATCGTTAGTTTCATTTTCTATTTCGATAAGGGAGATTCGTTCAGTTCCTTCATCTGAACCTTCTAGGTGCAGGCTTTCGTCTGAGACTTCTTGATTCACAGATTCTTTTCTTGGCCTTGTTGTTGGAATTTTCTTCTTTCTCTCAGGTCCAACTGCGGTATCTTCGAGCCTTTGGTATCAANAGTCCNCCCCACCAAAGGGCGAATAGGGTCAAGATTGCAACACCGCTACCCCATATGATGCCNGCTTCCATTTCTTCAGCGNTCTCTTGAGTTGACAATACTATACTATCGCTATCATCGCTGGCGTTATCATCGATATCGAATGGTGTCTCACANTGAACTTGTACATCTACTCTCTCGCCATCAGCAACAGNAGGTCTTGGGAGNTCGATAATCGGAGCAAAATCTGAACTCACTACATCAAGTGTCCATGTAGCACTCCATTCGTTTGAACTCATTTCCAACCTACAATCNACACCGTCGAGGACGTCTTCTACATTATCGGTCCTCAATACTCCTACCCTTATGTCGCCATTCGAGCGTTCTTCCAGATATGCTATACCGATATTCCAACCGCTCATTCTTATGGTAATAGGCAAGGTGTCACTAGACAGTAATCTNCCNTGGGAATCTATGGCCCTAACCTCTAGAATAAAATTGCCAGGCTCTCCTTGCCAACCATGGCTGCTAAGGTTGAATGTGGCGACTGTATTGGCAGGTGCGTTGATTATCTGAGAATGTACTATGTCGCCTTCATTTGTTAATAGAATCAATGTTGCCTTCAGTGCAGTACTGCCGTTGGCGATGGTGCAAGCTGCCAATGTGGCGCTGGAATTGTGATTAGTAGCACCTAGAGTTCCAGCTACACCATTGTTGATGTTGCAAGAGACACTCCTACTGTTCTTTGGAATAGGTTGAACGCGCAACTGTAAATCTTCTTCTCCTTGGGAAGTAGTTACCTCCACTTGGACATCTGCTGCATCCTCAGGAAGTGTAAACCACCATAACTCTCCTTCGGCTTGTAAAGGCATTGAAGCACCTGTCAATTTAACGGAAGTAACTTCGCCATACAGTCTAATGCCGATTTCATCTCCACTCAAACCGGTTAGTAATGGACTGTTTTTCCAAGAAGAATTGGACAATTGCACGCTTATGTCATGCTCCATCTGAATGCCTCCATCTGCTGTTATNTTGATTGTAATCAAAACATTCGTACCATCCCAATCATCAGCAGGATCAAGGTCGAGTTCTAGGCCAGATTTCTGACCTGCTGCAACTACCAAGTTTGAGGGGCCATTCACCATCCATCCGTCGGGAACTCCCTCCAATTCAATTTGGATGTTTGACAGAGCGTTGCCAGTATTCTCAAACCAAACGAGTGGGATCCCACCTTCTCTAGTCACTTTCCATGCATCTTCCGCATGTAGTTCCAATTCGTGAACCGCCCCTATTCGCAATGGTATTGTCACTTGACCAAGGCCATTCCCATCGCTTTCCCTTGCACGAATAACCAGTAGGCTTACTTGACCAGCCAAGCCATCTTCTGGTGGAGTNACTTCGATATCCAAGGTAGTTTGATTTCCTGGCGAAATGATTTCCGCATTGCTCGGATAACTCAGATTCCATTCGGGCATTACTAGACTGAACCAAGGACTGGTTGGGAGATTGCCGCGTTGTTCTACCACGATGCTAACGGTTCCACCTTCAGGAGAAACTTCCAACGTGGTGNTTGAAAGATTGAATCCCCAANCTGCTTTGTGNGAAACTTCAANNCTTACTTCNATNGTTGAGACTACTACNTCTTCAGCCACCACAGATATGTTGACAATCGCTACGGTGCCATTCCAAGCATTGCTTGGAACTGTACAATTAACCCAAACATCTCCCGAATCCCCAGTTTGTATGTTGCTAAGGCCACTACCGCTGAATTGCCATTGCGAGGGATCTTCGCCAGCCTTCTGTAATTCTAATTGAGGTCTCATTTCAAGATGGTCTAGACTATTACCGATATTGCTGGCGTTAAATTGGAATGACACTAATTCATCTGGTGCTGCCAAGCGTTGTTCATCACCTGATAATTGTAATTGCCATCTATGGTCGGGTCTGGCTTGAATTGTGACATCAACACTATCTGATACACTAGGGAGCATCAATGATGTCAATGTGAATCTTAATTGTAGTGGGATTCTTGCTGGAATTTCTGNTGGTAGACTGACATTTACTGGAACGTGTACTACTGCTCCAGCACTCAGGTTTCTCACAGGGTTTGAAATCAGGAAANTCACTCCTGGATCNGAGGTGTGATTCTCATCCAGTACAACTTCGCCTGCNAACAAGAATNAGTCGAGACCATTGCCAGGGTTCTCAAGTCTGAGAATTAATCTGTCGCCTTCATCATTCTCACTAGANGAGACATTGACCATCCAAGGTTCAGGAAGTGATTGACTCAATGTGATATCGGAACGGTGTACTTGTAGCACATGTAGAGATAGATTCAGATCGTGATTCTCTCTCTCCGCTGAACTAATATTGGCGATATGAATATCTGGTGGAGTGGTTCCAGGGATGCTCAGATTCAGCCANCCNCTTGCAGGTGAAGGTCCGGCAACAGTAGATAGTATGCCAGCAACGATCTGTAGGTCTCCATCTGCACTCCAAACCCATCCTTCTTTGAGCAGGCCTGCTGCCCCCAGATCCCATGACAAGTCAATACCACCTGGTTTNCTCACTTGAATTTCCCAAGTTTTGTCCAATTGAGGTTCTTCTCTGATATGTGGAGGGTTTAATGAGACTCCATTTGCAGTGAATCGGAAATCGATGTCTCTGCACAGTGTTTGTTCACTGGAACCGATGCATATTTCGAGATTGTTGGTTACCCAATCGCCTAGNGATACGGAATCTGTCGGCACTTCAACCATGGCAACAAACTCTCGTGTTTCCCCTGGTTGTAACTCAATCAAATTCACCTCTGCACCATTGGAATCAACAATGCGTGGTTGTTTCTGCCAGCCATTCAAATCCCAAGTTATGCTGCTACTCGTCTCATGTGCATTCCCAAGGTTCTCGATGAGGAACCAAGCGCTTGCATCATGTCCTATTCTGCCACTTCCGTGTGAAATTGGTAATCCATCGGGACCCTGTATAGAGAGCCCTTGAGTTCGTAAAACTTCAACNGGAATGGTCGAATTGAAAGAGATGTTNGAGTCCTCGTCCAGAGTCATCATGAGAACTAGGTGCCCGCTCTCACTNCCTTCTGCATCATCGGGAATAGAAATNCTAAGGGTAGGGTTCCAAGCTATTCCTGGAACCAGTTCAACCATCTGGCTACCTCCACTTGTTGCATCCACCACAGTCCANCCCTCGGGAAGATGTTCTTCGATACTCATACTCCATGTAGCGGCTTTACGTCCAGTTGCAGTAACTGTCGGGAACAAGTCTTCGCTTTGACCTGGCAATATACGAGTTAGAGATAATGGTGGTGAGATATCTACCACGTATGGGTCGAGTACCTCAAGGAAAGCAGTGGCGGCGTCATTGTCCCTACGTGCTTGACTATGATTTCCCAGGGGGTCGAGAACAAGTTTGACTTCATGGACACCGCGGGTGGCTACCATGTCTATGCTGAATGAAACAGGTCCTCCGTCCCCAGTAGGTGCTACTGGTTCTAAATCNGTACTGCGATGCCTTCCAATTTCCTCTCCTCCAAGATAGAGAACAGCATCTAATCCCCCTTCAAAGGCNGTAGTTCCGATGTTTGAGAATTGTGCACTAATGGTAACCGTTTTGCCNGGATCTGGTTGTTCGGGATTGAACGTAATTCCTCGTGAATCACTGGTCGGTGCTGCGTCTGCTTCAGTCCTACTGACCAACGTATCTCCAATCAACAGGTCTAGTGCACCATCTCCATCCAGATCACCTGCTGCAGGACTCGACCACGTTCGGTGCGGAAGAGCTAGGGCGTTTGCCCAGTCTGAATTTACTCCTGCAGAAGTTCCTGTTCCAACATCAAAGGCGAATAATCTACGCCCGAAGGCAACCACCAATTCGTTATCGCCTTCTCCATCAATGTCCATTGATAGTGGTGCACTTGCGGCAATCTCATCGTTGTCGTTTCCGCTGCTGGAGTCCATGGTGTGTCTGAACAATTCACTTGGCTCTCCACTTACATCATGGCAGCCCGCTAACCCCTGTCTTTCGAAGGTAAGGCTACTGGTACTGTACCAAGTCACCCAGCAGACCTTTTCGTGTATGCCATCTCCATCATCATCAATCGCTATCGGAGCTGCATCTGCGTAGCCATTGTATGCTCTGAATCTCCAAAGCTCATCAGTTGAGGTCAAATCCCANGCAACATATGTTGCTCCATTTCCAGAACTTCTACCATTCTGGTCTGAAGGTATGGTGAAAATAACTTCAGGGGCATTGTCATTATCCAGTTGGGCAACTATCGGACCTGGTACACGGAGGTGAACNGGGTCAGCATCAGTTTGAGTTCCAGAAAGAGTTACTCTCTCCCAATCAAGCGAACCACTAGCGCCATCAATTCTCCAAACCCACATGTTTCCATTGCTACCATCAATAGTTGTGAGTAGAATTGCCGAATTCAAATCGTCCATGGCTACCCAAGTAGGGTCAGAGACATGCGTTCCTCTATCCAAAGTAACGCTCCACGTTGGGTCAGGAGGTCCAGTAGTCGATAATTGAATGGCCTTGATGGTTGGATTTCCTGTATTCTGGTCTATTAGGGCTAGAACTGCATCAGCACCACCATCCATTTGCAAATCGGCGATGAGCAACTGTGTAGAGACTAAATGGTCGCTCTGTTGTACAGCAAAGTGAGGTGAGTCCGTGCCAAGTCTCATTTCAGAATCGCTCCATGTCCACAGTAATTCGGAAGTGTGTCCTGAACTATCCCATCCCGACTCAGAGCAACTGAGGCGAGGTGAATAGACATCCAGATTGGCCGCAGCATCACTATCGTAGGCCACCATNATCTCTAGTAAGCCATCATCATCAATATCCACTACNGCAGGTGCTGCCTTTACAGGTTCAGTTGTACCAAGGTCTACTTTCCAAGCGGTTTTCCCTGAACTACCGTCAATAATGCTCAGAATACTGTGGCTTTGTCCGCCAACATCCTGTGAGTGAACCATTACTGCGAAGGAGATTCCCTGTCCACATCGTTCTGCGGCCGCAGGCGGAGCGGTTATCGAGGAGGAAAAATCACCAATAACGGTGCCATATCCATCAGCTCCATAATGGGAATCAGTAAGGTGATGCCAATTAACTACTGGATCATCAATGGTCATCAGTGAAGTAACATTGTCGACGGCTCCATCTTTTGGCCCACCATCACTTGAATGGGCAGGCATGCTCGAATTTCGGGTAGGATTATGCCTGAATTGGCCCCAGAATTCATCGCCATACCATGCATCTGAATCTCTTGCATCGGCATTGGATACTTCTGAATTGGGCACAATAACACTAGCCAAAGGTGCAAATGGAAGCATCAATAGGGCCATCAATACCGCAGTTCTACAACATCCGTTCAGCATTCCAACAGATATGTCTGCCTTTCATGCACCTAATAGGGTTATGTTGAGCGGGACCCTTAGGGTCCCGAAAAGCAGATTGTACGGCATCATGCGAGCCCTAGAATTNAGTGGATATGTGTTCAGCATGGNTTTGTGTCCTGTCGGTGGGCTTATGAAGGGGCCATAGGTCGCCGAATCGACTTTGGTCGCTTTCTCTCCCGAGGCGNATGCCGGTGAAGGACGGAATGGGTATTCCTTCCGTCCTTTCCAACACCTTGGAAGAGGGCCCTGAAGCGAGGTGTAAAGAATGTACAAATTGGTGCAGAAGGAAGACATCATCAGGATACCTGCGGAATATATTCGTAAAGGGCAATCCTTGAATCAACATATCGACAAATTGGCAGCAACTGCATTTGAGGGCAGATTCGATGATGATAACAGATTCGTGTTGGTTACCTTGAATCATGAACCACTCGGAAGGGGCCGCATCATCCATGGAGATGGTGCTATCTATCAGAATGTCAAATTCGATGCAGTATTGTTCTGTATGGATGATTACGAGGTTGTAGAAGGCGCGGTTTCCGAAGTACATGATTTCGGTGCATTCGTACGAATAGGTCCAATGGAGGCTTTGCTTCACAAGTCGCAGATAATGGAGGACCATGTTGACGTTAATGTTGGTATGGGAATGATCGAAGGAAGGCAGACAGGCCGTCGATTGCAGACCAGCAGTTTCGTAAGAGCAAGAATCGTTTCTCTAGCTCCTAATTCAACCGACCCTCGTCAGAGTAAAATTGGATTGACTTGCAAGCAACCCGGTTTAGGCGGAATAGAATGGCTCATGGAAGAGCGTGAAGATTGAGGTGANNAAATGNCAAAACAACCCTATGCNTGCGGCGAATGCCACCGAATACTCGATGATGGCNTAGACCAATGCCCNCANCATCCAGATGCTAAGGTCACNACTGACCATNTNGGCTATGTTATCATCCTNAATCCNGANAGAGCNGAAATCGCAGAAAGGCTCAANATTAGCGAACCTGGNACTTATGCACTCAAGGTGAATGTCCACTGAAGGAGATGAGAAGATGGAGATATTGGAACGCAAGGAAAATGAATTACTCGACAGAATCGAGATTGATTTCAGATGGCGCCATGAAGGCAAGCCAACCCCCAGCCGCAACGAATTAATCGACATGATAACCACGCTTGAGCCCAAGTCCAAGAGGGATTGTATCATTGTCAAGGATGTCAACACACGTTTCGGTCAGCCAACCACGACCGGTGTGGCACATGTCTATGGAAAGCCAGAGAGCATGGTTGTTGAAGCATCCTATATCCATGAAAGACACGGTACTGGCGCAGTTGGAGGAGATTCAGAACCCAAACCTGTCGAAGCAGAAGACGTTTCTGGAGGTGAAGAGTGATGGGTGGAAGCAAGCGCAAGCGCAGATTGGCCGAAGACCGGGATGGACCTAATCCAAACGGCAAGTGGGCTAAGTATTCTCTAGAAGACGGCAAGTTGGTTCGTAAAGGAGAATTTTGTCCTAAGTGTAAGGATGGAGTATTCATGGCGATTCATTCGGATCGCAAATCATGCGGAAGATGTGGGCACACTGTGCCAAATGAAGTCAGTGATTAGGACTTAGAAGTCGCACCAGCGGCCAGTATTCTCCAGTACTTTCCAACCGGTTGGATGTTTCAGCAGTTGCACGCATAGTTCATCACGATCCCAACGTTTCAATTCGTTATCGTTCCAAAGTAGATTCTCTCGCCAGCCACATATTCTCCAACCAGAGACCTCTTTATCCCAGAGGGCGGCACTTATCGGTCCGCCAACGTCTATCGTCACCGGTTTATCGCCAAGTTGCTTCAGTCTGACCAGATGGCCGCGATTACTGCCTAATAACCAACCAGATTCGGGTGAAAAATAGGTTCCAATAATACTCGCAGGTATCTCTATCCTTCCCTTTTCGAGAGTGCTTCCATCCGTTCCGGAGAGTAGAGCCCATCCTCCTCCTCTAGACCATACGAAGAGATCTCCTCCAACATTATGCAAGCCACAGACCTCTTGGCCCCTCGGGATATCTTTCAATTCGGACCAATTCAATTCGCCAACGCGCCAATATTCCTCCGCATCTGTGCTTAAGCAGTAGATTCCTCTTTTCCATAGAACGAATGCGATTCTTCCTTCAAGTTCGCACAATCCCAGTGGTTCAGCATCGAGAATTCGAGACCATTTAGCACCTGCAACTTCTACAGCAGGCGGGCGGTTGGGGCTGGGTTGCATAGCTGCCCTAACCTCCGATTTGTGTGCGCCTTGGGAGAATTCTATTGAGAGGTCAAGACTGGCCATACGAGCTGCAAGTATATCATGTTCAACCCAGAACGCCATCAGGCAGCCCTCGATAATCATGCTACGGGACACTGGAGCAGGAAATGGCCGCTTGGCCTCGCTGATGGGCTCAAGTTTGTCAAAATCTACCCATTGTAGTTCACCATCGATGCCGATAAGCAATATTCTCTCACCATCCACAACGTGTGCATCCGATGCGGGTAACGTCGCCCCCCCTCCCGTCATGAACATCCCCGCGCTGAACATATACATTGGATTGCCTGCGAAACGATATGGGCCAGGACCTTACGGCTTTGGATATGCAGTCCGATGGAATCAAGCTGATTATTGTCAGCATTCCGGATATTGCCTCATTAATTCAGGGAGAGGCTTTGCTTGATTTGGGAGATTGGCAGGATGGAATGGAAGTTGAAGGTTGTAGCACTCATTCCTTCTCGGATGCGCGAATTTGGTGGCTTGACTCCGGGCTTTTGTGGGAGGATCATTTGGATTCTCGATGGACTTCTGCAACAGGTGAAAAGGTATGTGAAGTCATTTTTCCAAGTAGGCATTCTGCTGCATCCGGACAACCGAGTTTGACCGTTCATCCCGTAGGAATCCCACATATTGGTGAAGAAGATGAAATCCCGTTTGGCGGTAAGCCAGCATCTTGCCCACCTCCTAATCCGCGNCTCGCCAGTTGGTATAGGGAGATACGCAAATGTGGTAGTTCTAGTGAACTTTCAGATGAGTTCTCTTTCACTTTGGAAGTGACCCATCATGGCCCGTGGCTTGAAACACCAAGTTTGTTTATCGAGATAGGGTCAACACCAGAACATTGGCCTAGAAGGGATGCTGCAAAGATACTTGCAGAAATCATTTGGCAAGGTTTAGGATTGGACGGGGGTGATGGGATTGGAACTTGGGACCAACACAACCCTTGCAAGGTTGCAGTTGGAATTGGGGGAGGGCACTATGCTCCATTCATCGGTAGACTTGCGGCCCATGAGGGAATATGGTTAGGACATATGGTAGGAGGTCATTCCTTACCAATGGATAAGCCAGATGATGAATCATGGGACCCTTTGACTGGAGAGTTACCCGCTGGCAATTGGAGACAAGCGATTAATTCCGCTATCGAATCAACGCGTCTTGCTTTTCCCAAAGGAGAAATTTGGGCTTACATGGACCGTAAGTCGTTCAAGGGCTGGCAAAGGCAGTCAATCAAGAGGCATCTGCAGGACATTGGTATCCCTCTAGGTCGCACTAGAGACTTCATATTGGAGTGAATCGTCATTGGAAACCGTCAATAATCGCCAAAGGAAGCGGTTAACGGAAGCCATGTCTAGACTATTCGGACGCATGGTCGTCGCGATGATGCCCATCATGCCACGATTTGTCGTCCGTTGGATATCGCGTAGGTACGTCGCAGGCGTAGATATGGAGTCGGCGTTGCGGGTCATGAGAAATCTCGAGTCGCAGAATGCATGTTTCACGATTGACGTTTTAGGTGAGGAGATTACCAGTATAGAAGAGGCAGATTATTTCATCGAAGAGTACGAACGTCTCATCGAGATGATCGTCAAGGAAAAATTGGATGCCAATCTTTCAATCAAACCCACAGCTTTTGGTTTGTTGATCGACCGTGACAAGGGATTAGCAAATATTGAGAAATTATTACGAAAGGCTGCAAAACATGAGGTTTTCGTGCGTCTTGATATGGAAGATCATCGAGTGACAGATGATACGATTGAAGTTTGCTTGGCCATGCACGAAAAGGGTTTAGAGAATATTGGAGTAGTGCTTCAAGCGCGTTTGTTCAGGACTAATGCTGACATTGAGAGCATCTGTTCAAAATTGGGTCCTGGGTCTGATTTTCGTATCTGTAAGGGAATATACCTAGAGCCATCTGAGATAGCGCATACTCAATACAAGGAGATAGTTGATGCTAGCAATGAGGCGATTGACAAGATGTTGGATGGCNCCTCCTATGTTGCAATTGCCAGCCANGATNTNCCCGTNATNGACCATGCACTCGCTGCTTTGGAAGAGAGGAATATGGGTCCGGGAGTCGATGATCCTCGGCCTGATGCCCCCCCGCCTCGCAAAGGTAAGGGTGAAGGTTACGAGTTCCAGATGTTGTTGGGAGTTAGAGGAGACGTACGTCGTAGGTTAGCTTCCCAAGGTCATAGAACAAGAGTCTACATTCCTTATGGGGAGCAATGGTATGAGTATTCAATGCGCCGTTTGAGAGAGAATCCAACCGTTGCCTGGCATGTAACNAAAGCAATGTTGATGCCGTGGACAAACAAACGCTAATCAACGGCTTTTTCGATTCTTAGTTTGTTCCGGTTTCACAGGGTTTGGGTTGTAGCCAAGTTTTCCTTCTTGCCACGCTCTACGTCTTTCTTGTTCAGTTCGGGGAACAAATTCTTCTTCCGAAGGTGGCTCATGCAAGTAAATCCGTTTGATTTCTCTAGCCTCCATGGTGCCATTCAATGTTCTACCCGTTCCTGAATGTAAGGCTCTGATTCTCCACTTTTCGCCTTCATGGTGCATGATTGTGCCGGTGCTGAACATTTTATCTCCAGGAACAATAATGACATCTGCTTCAGAGTCATCTCCACGGGTCAATGTCAGTTTTACCCTTACCAAATCACTGCGAAGAGCAGTAATTCTTGCAATACGGTCAACGCCTCGTTTGTAGCGGGGTTTGCCCTCCAAATCTTCTATTCTGCTGACTCTCCATTCGGCTTCATCATGCTCGAAAACATCTCCTTCGGTAAGGATTTCATCTGCATCCAGATCTAGATGGACCACTCTACTTTCTGGNCCTTCTGTCAACATGAATGGAATGGTTCTTGCTGGAGGTGTTCGGAATTCAACCGTGTGAACCTTGCCACAATCATCACACTTTAGCAGGAAATCAACACCATTGCCCCGTGGGCGTTCGCGCAGAACCGAGTGGCCACAGTCTTCACCACAACCAGGGCAATTAACCACATTTTCGATGACTTCATCATCATCATTTTCGGGCTGATTCACCATGTTCCTCAAACAAAGCGGCGAGCGCCCCCTTCTTAAGGCGATGCTGAGTATTGGCGTCAATGACTTGAAATCCCAGTCGCATGGAGAGGTGGGTATGGAAGATACAGCCACCATCAGCCAAGATGAAGCGATGGCGGCATTATTGGCCAGAAATCCTGCTCAACCGCGAGACGAACCAGAGGTGGCTGCCAACATCGGGGTACAGTTGAAGCACATGGAGTTGCAATCTCCATCACTGTCGATTCGCAGAAGAATCAGGGATATCTGTGCACGATTACAACCTACTGGAGTCATTGAGGTTGGAGCGGGAATAGGGCACCTCTCTTCTTGGCTTCTGGACCTTTGGCAAAGAGAAGATGAACGGCCCTCCTCATATGAATTGGTAGAAGCAGGTCCTAAGTTCGGTGTAATACTAAAGCGACTTTTGCAAAGATACTCCAAGGTTACCGGTGCTAGAGTGGTAGTTGGAAAATTCGAACAGTTGGCTGCTGAAGCAACTGCTTGGAATGCTGCCTCATCAAGCATCAGTACACAGTCTGCAGAGGCTTCTTTGGGAGAGGCTCCGTTGCATCTACCTGCTGACCTTGTTATTGTCGATGTGGGAGAAAGCGGTCAGTCGAATTGTATCAGGGCTGCATTACCATTGCTCAGTAATAATGGTTGGTTGTTGACAATCGAGCCAGAGGTTCCGGCGGAAGATGAAACTGATCAAGACAAGATAGAGGCGTTCCAAGAATGGATTGACCTCGTGAAAGACGTTTCACAGAATCGTCGCATGGCTTTCCAACCCTTGACCGGAGGCACCATCGTTGCCATAGGTAACTAGTTTGTAGATACAGAATCTAGCAAGCTTCCTATTTGTAATAATCCGTATCCATAGTGGTCGTCATGACTCTCCTGTCCTTCTCTTGGATGGGATGATTCCATTAACCACTCTTTGACGTTCTCCACTGCACTTTGGCCTCCAGAATCTCCATCATGTTTTAGTTCGGGATTAGCTTCTAGTAAAAGTGCTAGACTTGCAGAGACATAGGCCGTAGAAATGCTAGTTCCACTGGAGTAACCGTATTTGTCATCTAGTATCAATACCGGAATGGATTCTCCTGGAGCAACCAATTCTGGTTTCTTGTCTGGGTCATTACGAGGCAATAGAACTGGCCACAGATTTCCATTGTTATCTCCGCGAGAGGATTTTGCCCACAGGTTTCCATTCTTGTCAACTGCCCCTACACAAATCACATCTTCTTCCCCACCGGGAGAATGAACATCGCTATCATTGGTTTGATCCCCATCATTTCCGGCTGCAGCAACTACGTAGACTCCATTACTGATGGCATCTCTTGCTGCAGAAGATGAGGAGGACCCCTCAAATGCAGAAGGAATAATCCCGGGTGCGCCCCCAAGTGATAGTGAGATTACATCTGAGTTTTGCTGTACGCACCAATCGATGGCGTCAGCGACGATTTCATCACTACCCGAACCATTCTTTGACAATGCTTTGGCAACATATAGATCGACATTTGGGGAGATACTGCGCATTCCACCTCCTGCGACCATGATTCCTGCCATCGCAGTTCCATGCCCNTGNTCATCATATGGCAAAGATTCAGANGAGATGAAATCTCTCCAACCTTTCAATTCAACATTCCTCAAGGCTTCATGGCTCATGTCTATGCCTGTGTCAACGATACACATCGCTACTCCATTTCCACTCAATTCGCCAGCAGCATCGAGTTGTATCAATTGTGAGAATGCGGCTTGGTCGGCGAGCAATTTCCCGCTTGGACCAGATAGAACAGTATCATCAAGCCAGTTCTTGATAGTGACATAAGCAATTCCTCCAGCAATGATGACAACTATTGCCATTAGCCAACTGAACAGCATTCGCAGGCTGGCTAGATCTTCTTCCAGTTGATTCGTAGCAATTACCGGNGGCATCTCATCATTTACTTCGGCAATTATGGCATCCTCGGACACAATCTTCACCTCAGAACAGGGCTGAATGTAGTTCCTGCATTGTTTCAACCATTGTGTTTATCTCGTCCTCAGTATTATAGAAATAACATGAAGCCCGAAGACTTCCATCTTCAATTCCTCGACTGCGAAACCACGAGTGAACNCANTGCATACCGCTACGAACCATGATNTTTGCACTCTCNTCNAGNACGATGGCCAACTCATGTGCTTCAAATCCATCGAGCAACATAGAGCATATGCCTCCACGCAATTTAGCATCTTCAGGACCAATAATGGAAATTCCTTGCAAATCTTTCACTCCATTTGTCAAAATACCATTTAGTTTAGTTTCATGTTCATGTATTCTCTGCATACCCACCTNCTCAAGGTAGTCGATAGCAGCTCCAGCTCCNATGATACCGGCGTAATTGCTCAATCCTCCTTCAAAGCGGTGTGGTATTCCTGCCCATTCAAGGTCATCGTATTCCGACCATTTGACCGTCTCTCCACCAGCAGAAAGCGTTCGCATATCNTGCAGTAGTTCCTCTTTGCCCCAAAGTACGCCCACTCCAGAAGGACCCAACATTTTGTGTACGCTGAATGCCATGAAATCGATGTCCATGNNCTGTACGTCAAGTGGCATGTGAGGTGCTGATTGTGCGGCGTCGACCATCATCATGGCACCATGATCGTGTGCCACTGATGCTATTTCCTTAATCGGGAATTCTACGCCATCAAGGTTACCCACTTGTGGCATTGAAACCAAGCGCAGTCTGTTCCCCGCTTCAGCACATGCGGCCTCGAAGGCCTCCATGTCGAAAAGATTGTTCGGCAATGAAGTTACTACGCGATGGTCTATACCTTGTTCTCTTTCCAACTGTAGCCACGGAATTAGATTGCTGTTGTGTTCTCTATCGCTGGTCAAGATGATGTCTCCTTCTTGCCAAGAAAGTCCCTTTGCAACTTGATTCAAAGAATGGGTAGTGTTTCTAGTAAAGATGACTTGTTCGGGGCTTGGGGAATTGATGAAACTCGCCATTTTTCTGCGGCTGTCCGCCATTTTTTTTGACACCTGATTCGCATATCTGTGAATGCTACGTCCCCCACAACTAGGGTGTTTTGAATAGTAAGTCCCAACAGCGTCAATCACAGATTGTGGTCTGAGAGTCATGCAGGCATTGTCAAGATAAATTGGCGCATCGTTCGCACACAAGGTGGGGAAGTTTTCTCGGAGGTTTTTGAGTTCAGACATCACCATGCCTCCGAGTCTTCTAGATAATCCAAGACTGGGGCATTGATTCCACATTCAGTGCAGGTGTGTCGATTCAGTATGCGAGCCTTGCATAATTCGCACTTGCCGTTTGCCTTACCCTTGCCCTCACATCCTTGTTTGGAACATGCGATAACGGGTTCTCCTTCTGCGGTTCTATCGATAGGNGCTTGTGCGCCACATTCCGGACACTTCCCTTCACTGGTCTCTACCTTTNTNGGTGCTGCACTTGCTTTCTGTGCTTCGAGATCAGCTATGGCTTCCCTCGCTCTACGCGACAATACTCGTGTGGTTCCAGCTCCTAGCATCAATTGCGGGAACCAAAGAAGATGCATCAATCCAAAAACAGAAAGGCATCCAAAAATCACGTAGACAAACATAAGCATAGGCATAGAAAGACTCCTGTCGGCAACGTAGTGTACTCCTGACCAAGAACCTAGGGTTATTGAAATGGTCCAAAGTACTAGGATGAAAGTCCATCCCGCAAGACTGTGTTCTTTCATCGCTTCTTCCATTTTCCTCTTGTCTGGGTCCGCATGAGTCTCTTCTACGTGTTGATCTCGCGTTTCTTGTACTGCTTTCCAGAAGATATAGATGACGAAAATCATCACCAAGAAGGTGACAATTCCACCCAACATGTCTCCTTCTAATGCAAAGGGAAAGTCAGGAGATTCTGTGTGGAAGAGAATCATCGCCATCATGACAGAAATCCAAGCGAATACTAGACTGACCGAATGGCCTTTCATGATTGGATAAAGGTTCCAAAGTTCAAACATGAACCAAACCCACAAGCCAAGAGATGTAATCATCATGAAGAATCCAGAACCATCGATGGACCTAATTCCTGGTAGACCAACGACCATCGCATCTCCTCCAGACCATGTCTCTGGAGATAAGGCACCGATGAGGAAGGCTGCAAGCCCTATCAGTAACGTGCGCAGATGAGCAATACCCCAAGTCATTCGTAGCAGACGCGCATGGAAGATTAATTCCTGCTGGATGTTATCCACAGCCTGCATGCTGGGGTGTAGATCAGTAGTGCGAAAGCGTGGTTCAACATCGGATAGACGAATAAGCCCAACACCCTTCTCCTGCACCGCCGGCTGCTCCGCCTCGGCTGAAGATGACTCACTCATCGGTGTCAGGGTGTAGCCATCCGAACATGAAGGATTCCCTGTTTCGGATT
>PBHQ01000022.1 GCA_002719475.1 Methanobacteriota archaeon
AGAGAAAGGCTGCTGCTGCCGCTGAAGAAGAGTGAACGGAATCACAGATGATTCTGTTTCAGCGCTTCCATTGCAACGACCCCCATGGCGGTCTGTAGGTTGTAAGAAGGTACGAAGCCAACCATGGGCAGGCGAATCACCTGTTGCGAGGCCTCGATGACCGAATCCGGAATTCCATCGTGTTCTCCACCTACGCAGATGACAGGATTACCAGTTAGGTCGGCTTGCCAAGGTGCGATATCTCCAACATCTTCTACACTGACCAACCTTCTTCCAGAATCGCTGATTTCGGACATCGCATCCTCAAGGATATTCCAGAATACAGGGATGAAGCGGTCGGATTGCATCGACGCCCTCAATGCAGTTCTTTGCTCGGTCTTGCTGAAATCTCCACAGACTATCAACGCGCTAGCACCGGTGATTTCGGCAGTTCTTACCACATAGCCAATGTTCACTGCATACTTCACGCCGACCAACATCCAGACCACGCCATCTCCATGCAATACCTCAGCAAGGCTGGCCTCAGTCTTACGTCCTACCAATGCGAGAATAAGTGGTGCTTCATCCCCCGGCTTTGCCATTCTCCACAGGTCGCTAGCTGGCCCTTCATGAACCGGTATTCCGCTATTTCTGGCGAGATCAACCAACGCCAATACCTCTGCATCATCGATGTCCCTTTGCACTAGAATCAACGTGACTTCCTCGGTATCGAGAGCCTTTGCGACCTCCTCAACACCTCTTCGCTGCATACCCATGCGAGGAGAGGTTGGGTTTTCAGGTCGGCGGTCGCTTCGCGTCGCGGTTAAATATGGGAGGACGGTCGGCCGTTTGCTCAGTAGGAGGGTATCACCATGGTCAAGGGTCTTTACCAGCATGTTCGTGCAACATGGAATCGCCCCAAAGATGCCCTTCCCTACGCATACCGCAGAGACAGGATGGCCCAGTGGAGGCGCCAGCCAGTCAACCACCGAATCGAGCGCCCAACTCGCTTGGATGCAGCACGCCGCCTTGGATACAAGGCCAAGCAGGGAGTCGTCCTAGTACGAACCCGAGTTCGCCGTGGAGGTCTGCGCAAGGGCAAGATCAACATGAAGCGAAAGCCCAGAAACATGGGTATCCGCAAGATTACCATGGCCAAGAACATTCAGAGAATCGCTGAAGAGCGTGTTAACCGCCACTTCCCTAACCTCGAGGTACTCAACTCCTACTGGGTTGGAGAAGATGGTAAGCACAAGTACTACGAGATTATCATGCTAGACCCACATCACCCTGCAATCATTGCAGACAAGGACTTGGGTTGGATCGCTCCTTCAAACCACAAGAAGGGTCGCGGTTCTCACAAGGGCCGTGCATACCGTGGAAAGACCAGCGCAGGAAAGCGTGGTCGTGGATTGCACAACAAGGGTAAGGGTGCAGAGAAACTACGTCCTTCACTCAAGGCTCGTGGCAACCTCGGCAAGTAAGGCCATCATTGTATAGCTTGCTCCATCTTGAGAGCATTATTGTTTACACGTTTAGGCTCCAATGTTTTCACAGGTCAAGAGGCCTCGGTTAATTCGTAAGAACTCAAAGTATAGAATGTAGCTAACACCGTAATCTCCTCCCCACTATCACTATTGACGAATGGAGTAGCGATATTCACATCGACTTTGACGTTGAAGATGATTTCACCGGCATCTTTGTCCACAGTCAAATTTGCTATTGTATTCTGATGATTTTCGTATGTGTTGTTCTGAGAGGAATTCTGCCACGTGGCAATCATACCGAGCGGGTGCTCGCCGCATTCAGAAACGGAAATATTTCCTAAATCCATATTTGAGAACTCGTCAGGGACCTCTGTGTCATCATAATTCGATTGCACATTGTCACATGCCTCACCGACTCCACCTTCATTGGATTCCTCATAACTCAACGTGAAAGAGACTGCTATTACATCGGCTGGAATTTCAAACAAGAAACTGTGAGTATTTCCGTTTGCAACCGGTGCCCTTTGTTCTTCGGATTGCTCGTCTAATTTAATGCTCAAATTCCACATCGATTCTGGGTCAGGTCCAGCCTCAGCCTTTTCTGGAGCGCTGTTGAGGTAATAGATCTCTGTGGGGATGATAATTAGTAGAATAGCAACTCCAAAAGTCGTCAATTTTTTCCTTTCAGGTAATACTTCCAACCAAGGGTCTTGATTCTTGATGACCATGATGAAGTGAGCAATGAATGCAGCCGCTACTCCTGGAACCGATTCAAAGACGTGGACATTTAGTCCAAATAGACGCCACAGAATGACTGCAGTCAGAGCAGAAGTCATCATAATTATCGAATGTCGAGATGATGGCTTGAAACCGGCCATTCTGATGATTATCAATGGAATGAACATTCCACCCAATCCGTATACTGCAAGAACAACCAGTGAGAATACCGAATCGTTTCCAGAGAAATATGCTCCCAAGGAAAGACAGGTTGCAACGAATGCCATTGCAATAGTTGTGAGTTTTGTCTTCTTGTGATTCTCAGACCACTCGGGAATGACGTCATCGGTTATCGCTGCTGTACAAGCCAGCACTTGTGAATCGGCAGTTGACATTGTCGCTGCAAAAATCGAAGCGAGTATCAGACCGACCCAGAATGGCCCTAGAACATCCTTGGCAAGCTTTGGCAATGCCAATTCAGGATCGAAACTGCCTTCCACAGGGAAGATTACTCTCGACGCTAAACCGATGATAATCATCAGTGCCAAGAAAGGAGTCTGCCAAACGAAGAACCACAGGCATGCTTGCTTGCGATCCTCTTCAGAATCCAGAGTCATGATTCTGGAAACTACCTGTGGTTGACCAGCGACTCCAAGCCCTCCTAGGAAGAAGGCAAAGATCCACAGGCTTAGGCCTAACATCAAATCAGGAGGGGTGATTGAAGTCAATGCTGGATCGATATTGGTGAGAGAATCGTGCATCCCACCAAACCAACCGACTTCGTTCAAAGCAACAAAACAGAGCAGAGTCGAACCGACAAGCATTACACAGGATTGTACAGCATCTGTCCAGATAGATGCGCGGATTCCGCCTGCGTAACAATATGCTACCACAAGAACGAATCCGATCAGGATACCTATCCATCCATCCCATTCGAGCATAGCGAGCAGCGCTTTACCTCCACTTGATAATTGAGCACCTGCATAAATCAACAGGAAAGCAACAGAACAGATAGCAGCCATCTTTGCTTCTGGTGCCCCCTTAAAATTTGCAACTAGGGATGAAAGAGAGCGGATATTCCTCTCTTTTCCTTCATTCTGAATGTACTTGTACAACCAAATCCAAGCGACCAATTGACCGATGGTAGAAATCAGTGATATCCAAATCGCAGAATATCCCATCATCCACATGAAACCGATGAAACCGATGAACATGTAACCAGAATTCCAAGTGGAAACTGCCGATAATGCCGCGAGAGCAGGATGCATTCCCCTGCCAGCAACCAGATAATCATCGGTAGTATCCTTCTTGACGCGGATACTGGCCAATCCCACTCCCGCAAAAAGGAGGAGAAAGGCGAGGAATGATACCAGTACTAGCCAACTCACAAGGGGCTGTGGAAGCCAAGCATACTTCTAATCAACGATTCAGCGACCTAGGTTTTCTTCCTAATGATTGAGAAGAGTAATCTGAAATTTAACCCTTAACGACTTAGTTGTTTTAATTTCAATTTTGCAGGAATAGCGTATTTTCCATTTGGAAAATTGTCTAGATAGAATTGGATATCTGAAGGGTCCAAGCTGTCTTTGACCATTGACCAAGTTTCATTATCGGCCTCCTCATTTTGCCCGCCACCTGCTGCACTTCCAATGTCGATATCTTCCAATGGGTCGGAAGGTCCAGTTCTTTGAGCAGGCCCGCCTGGTCTTTGGCTGCGTGCTGCGCCACCTATTTCGATAGCGTCCAATGGGTCGGCAGGTCCAGTTCTTTGTGCGGGCCCACCGGGTCCTGATGGACCTGGTGCTGCGCCGGAGTGCTCAACGAATAAGTGGCCGCCAATATCTGCCATGTCATTCGTACCGCTAGCAACATTGGTGACTCCACCACCACTACTGCTTGGTGGTCTTCCTGGTGGCCCTCCTCCTGGCCTTGCAGGCCCTCCTCTTGAGGGACCTTGTGGTGCTGGAGCGACTGGCTCAGGTTCTGGTTCAGGTTCTGGCTCAGAAACTCGTCCGGGTGGCCCGCGAGGTGGCCTTCCTGGTGGCCCTCCGGATTTTGCGGCACCGCCTTGGGCCTGTGCCTTGAAAGTCCTCTTCATCTGAGGGGACAGAGGTAGGCCACGCATGGCTTCTGGGATGTATGAGTCATCATCGTCATCCCCATCGTCCTCAAGTTGTTGCTGTAGGTCGCTTGCTCTATCGCCAAAGCCTTGGGTATTCTGTTGGAATTGCTGTGCTCTTTCTTGCTGCTGAGCAATGATATCCTTTGCCTCATGGAAGTCGCTGACGCTGAAGTATCCGGCAAAGTCGCCATCTCTGTGTCGAACGATGACCGCATCTGGGCCTTTCTCTTGAATCACTTCTATGGCGCGAGTCACCGGCACGTCGCTTGGTACTTCGAGAATCTTGGTTAGCATGACGTCTTCTATTTTCAGTTTCTTGGGATTGGCTCCACCATCAACTGCCGCATCAATCTCTTCAGCGGTTAGTACACCTACGATTTTCATGTTCTTCTTGTTGCCATTGTGAAGGATGACAGCAGTAGCGGGATCTTCTCTCAATATGTTGAGAATTTGCTTCATCTTGGTCTTTACAGGAACTAATTCGTGTTCGTCTGTGATGGACATCTGACCTATCATTGGTACGTCGGACATGTATTGCCGGTGAATCTGCTCCGTTATGAGTCTTCATACTCCTTCATCTGATGTGGAAATACGCCTTTAGTTTGGTAATGTTGATGGGAGGGGGCTTATCTTAGCCCATTGTGAGCGAGAGGAGATTGACCTCCTTGCGGGGTTTGGACGTGTTTTTGCCGGATGGTAGGAAGGTAGGTGTGGTCCACGATTCGGTAATCGATTCTGAGGATTGGAGTTGTTCACATCTCTTTGTCAGGGAGACCGACCCGGCCCTTGTTGAGGATAGCATTCACTTGGCAGTCCCTTGGAGATGGGTGCGCGGCATCAATGATGCAGTTATTTTGCGTTGGTTCCCCGCAACCCCTATCCCAAAGAACCCCTGACCCCTCGCGCAGGTTGGTTCAGATGCTTGAAGTCCACGTTCTCGGTACGTCTTCGGCGCGTCCTGCGCATGGAAGATCCGTTTCTGGTTCGGTCATCGATACTCCNGTTGGGCAGATTTTGGTCGATTGTGGAGAGGGTCTACAACAGCGCATGAAGGACCATTCTGCACGTTTGAAGAATTGTGGGATGCAGCAAAGGTTGCGCCATACTAGGTTGCGTTTGGTCCTCCTTACGCATGGCCATCTGGATCATTGCTGGGGAGTACTTCCGTTGTTGCAGAGCATGGCCCTTGATGGGCGCTCCAAACCGTTGGTCATCGCCGCACCAATCAGCGATATCGCATTTGATACTTTGATTCAGGGAGGGGCATATGCCGAACTCAACGATGTTGGGATTGCGCGTGTAGATTTGGCAAGGCAATGGCAACATTGGTGGAGTCTTGGAGCAACTTTCGACCAACTAGGCTACGAAATCGCTTGGTACGCTGTCGACCATAGTACGGGTGAGCGTTGGATGCGATTGAGCCCTGAGAGTGGCGAGTGCGAATTATTGTCTGACCAGGTTGACTTGGTAGATGGTCTGAAGATTTCAAGCCACGAGACTCTGCATTCGGTTCCAAGTTGTGCTTGGTCGGTAAGGCTGGCCGATAAACCGGGGCGTTTTGATAAAGAAAAGGCGGACCAATTGGGTCTTGGTGTGGAACAGGTCAGCAGTTTGGCAGATGGTCACGATGTGGAGTTTTCAGGACAATCGCTCAAGGCTGCAGATTTCAGAGCGCCAAGTAAGGCTGGACTTGCGGTATTGATCAGTGGAGATACCAAGNCAGGCGTTCCTTCNTTTGAGGAATTNGGCAAAAGCGGTGTTGGCCTTGATTTGTTGATTCATGAAGCAACTTATACCGATATCAAGCAGGACAAAGCGGATGAATGGATGCATTCATCGGCNAGAGATGCTGCAAAAGCGGCGATTACAATGGGGGCAAAGCACCTGGTATTGACGCATTACAGTTCTAGTCTTGATGAGACATCTACTTCGGTCAGTCAGGCCAAGGAATTGCACCCTTCTTGTAGCGCAGCAGAAGATGGAGATATCATTCGTCTGAACTATGAAGGGATTAGCCAATTGCGTTGGGATGGTCGTGGTTGGTCGCAAGTCAAGGACGCCTTTGTTCAGTGAATCTTCTACGACATGCCGTCAGAGTTTCTCGCGTGAAAAATAATCGATTTCTCACGTGCGGAATAAGTGTCATGATTAGACACATGCGCGCGCTCGCGTATGCGCGTGAATTGTCACCTGAGTAGACCCGCGCTCGCGTANGCGCGCTTGTCNTTCTAGGTAGACCCGTNGATTGTGAGTTTTTTTCTTGAATCGAATGAAACCATTTGGGGATTGTTTGAAATGAAGGGGTTGTAAGAGAGGTGCATGCGCAGAGCGATGGTATTGGCTTCGTTGCTTTGCATGTTGGCGATTCTTCCGCTTGCATCCGGTATCGAACAGGGGCGCGCTCCACCTTCTTGCCAGACCATTGGAGATTTGAGCCAAGCAGTGTTCCAGTTGGATGATGGCGATTGTGCCACTTACAATATCGGGACCCTTTCAAGTGGGCAGGTNCTTGAGTTTGATTTCACAGTCAGTGTCGATGCCATAGATATCATGCTGATGACGAGTAATGTGTATGAAGCATACATTGGTGGTCATGCATATGGACACGTGATTGAGGCAGCCTCATTGTTGGCTGTAGAAGGCACGCAGCATTTCCATTGGAGCCCGGATGCTAACGATATCAACAAGCAATTCTACCTCGTCTTCGATAATCTAGCGCATGACAACGATGCTGGAGAAGGTGATCAGGGTGGTTCCACCTCAACTGTGCAAGCCAATATGATGCAGATGCAGGATTCCTATTGGACAGATTTCCACAACATCGTCGTCATGGATATTGGAACCCATATCGAGTTGTTAGGCGGTGATGAATTGAGTCTTGATGCTGGAACTCAAGTAAATGTCACGGTATGGCCGATGAGCGGTGAACCCGACATCTATCTGATGACCGAGCAACACAGAACCACCTATCTGAATGGGGATAGCGGAGCATTCCATGTTCCTGGTGCTTCGTTGACTTCCATCAACAGTCAAACTTCGATGCGCTGGACGATTACCCAAGAACAAGAAGGTCAGCCGATGTATCTGATGNTGGACAATGAGGCCTCTCCAGCAGGTGGTGGTCCCGGCTCATCTGAGGCTCGAGTAACAGTACGAATCGACCTGTTACCGGTATGGAATCCAATCATTAGCGACAACCTAGATTCACAGGCTGCAATCATGGGTCAATCTGTCGAGTTGAATGCATTGAGCAGCCCCAACCGACAGGGTCAGATTGAGTCCTTAGAATGGGATCTTGATGTAGCGGTTGACTCTGATGGGGACGGCACTCTCGATAACGACTTAGATGCCACTGGCTGGATAGTGAGTAAGAGTTGGACAAGCCCTGGTAATCAGCGAGTCAAATTGACGGTGACTTCACCAGATGGGCAACAAGCGCAAGCAACCTACGATGTCAGTGTCATCGATGTTCTTCCTCCAGCAGTTTCAATCACCCATGACACTTCATCAAACACGATGAATGAGGCATTGGCTCCAGTTGGTGAATTGATTACATTCACCGCTGGGATAAGCGATGACCATACAGTTGCAGGTAAGCGTTGGACGCTTGACGGAGTAGAGGTTAGTTCGGGTGATGAATGGAGCAAGGGTTGGATGAGTACTTCAACTCATACTTTGATTCTCGAGGCTACAGATGTTTCTGGAAACAAGGCTAACGCGACTTTGGTAATCAATGTCATCGATACTACTGAACCACAATTGGATGTTACTAAGNTCTCAGTTCCAGTTTCGGTCACTGCAGGTGAAGGGTTCACTCTGAGTGCGGTAGGGGCAGCATCAGATATTTTCGATGATGATTCCGATCTAGAGTATCGTTGGGATCTNGATTTGGACGNAGATTTGGATGGAGATGGAGTCAAGGATAACGACCCAGAATTGACAGGTCAGACGGTAAAGGTCATGCTTCCAGATGTGGGTGAGACATCGATACGTCTGACCATTGTCGATGCAAGTGGAAACTTTGTCACCAAGGGGTACACTATCCAAGTAGAAGCCCCGCCAGAATCGAATACTACGATGATAATTTCAATCATCATCATCATNCTGGTTGCCGTTGGTGGNGTGGGTGCTTTCATGTGGCGCCAAAAGGAGATNGGATTGGCAAGACAGTTACTGGCTTCGCACGGTTTGAATGCTGAAGAAATCGATACTAGGATACAAAATGTTCTTGCCAATAGCAACCTTTCTTTCTTTGCCAAAGCAGTTGATTTAGCNGGTTTGTCGCATGGAGATGACCAGCCATTGACCGAGGAGCAGCGCGCTATTTTGGCACGCAAGGCTGAGATGGAGAGGTTGTATGGATCTCAATCATCTGGTGATCCTAATGCAGGCTTCATGCCTGCGGGCTCCAGNCNTGCTAGTAGTGACGCTGATTTTGCTGCGATGGCAGGAATAGGAAGTGGCCCAGNATTGGANCCGGCTCAATTGGCGGCTGCAGCAGAGGCGGCTGCNCTATTCGATGATCAAACAAAAGGTCAGGCGCCGATAAAGAAGGAAGTTCCTGAGATTCCAGATTCTGCCTTGGGCGACGATGGAATCCTAGAGCAGATTGAGCAGAAGGCTGCAGCTCCTGAGCCAGCGCAGAGTGTTCAGGCACGCAGTGGTGGAATAAGCATCCCAGGCCAACAGCAAGCNACTCCCAAGCCAAAGCCNAAACCATCAGGAATGCGTGGTTCTTGCAGTTCTTGTGGTCAAGGATTCATGGTGCAATTACCAGATGGAGTCAACGAGGTATTGGTCGATTGTCCCAAATGTGGAGTGGAACAACATTTCAGTCGCTGATATCGCTTGTTCAGTATGCTGATGACCCAATGATTGAAAGTGGCTGCAATCGCCAACTAAGTTACATGGAGGGCTCTGGAGTACGCCTCATCGTCTCTGGCAGTCGCCCCCTAAGGGGGCGAGGTAAGCATCTTGCCTTGCTATTGGTACTCATTCTTTTGATGCCAATTTTTACTCCATTCGGAGGNGCGGCGAGCACCTTGCAGGTAGCCAGTGACGATTTTGGAGTATTAGCTGCATTGGACGATGCTTTGCANGATAGGGAAGGTTCCGCCGATGCCCCTGAAGTTGAGGTTATGGCGCTGGCAAACATAACCAGTATGGAATCTAAAGTAAGACCCATATCTGATACAGACCCGTTGGATGAAGTTGATGTTGGGCGTTCCAAAGTTAGTCTACGCAATACTACGGCTCCGCCGGTGAATCATCCGCGTCCCTATCAAATGTTGATGGATTCAAGCACTCAACCTGAGAGTTTTCCGGATAACCTGATAGATACCTTATTTGAAATCCCAGACGATTTCAACGACCCNCTTGCTATCGGTTTGAATTCGTACGTATTGTACCTCAATTACACATCTAGAACTGGTCATCANCANGAGGCATGGGATTATGGTTCCTTTACCGGNGATATCATTGCTTTCGGCGATGACTTCAGACCGTTCCAGAATGCTATCGATATCGATGGAGACACAGAACCTGATGTAATAGTCAGTCTATCTTTAGCAGGTTTCCTGCTAGAGGACCAAGGAGATACNTGGGGAATTGATACTTCAGGTGGACTGTTGCCGGTACCGGAGGGGATCTGGTTGAAACCTACTTTTGTATGGCATGTTGAAGTCATCGATTCTGGCGATGCTCTTTGGCATGATATGGCGAGTATGCAGGTCTCATTGATGAAAGGATTCGCGTACAATCTATTGGAAAATGGGGAATCATATGCTCTTGTCATCGACTCACGTTTTACCCAACCNCCTCATGATTTTGATTTGAGGGTCGGGCTTGAACGCGTTGAGATATCCATAACCGGAGTATTCAACACTGTTCTNGATTTGATAACTTCACTCTTTTCGACGGGCCTGAGTGGCGAAACATTCTCCATAACCGAGGTTATGGCACCATATCTCATCGAGATAGAGAATCCTGACAATCCCGGAAACCCGAGACAAACGACATGTCAAGGCGGTCTAGAACAGAACAATGAGCCATATTACAACGCCTCATTACATCATATGGAAGAATCGCAAGACCATCGTTGTGCATTAGGGGTAGGAATCGGCTACGTTCATTTTGATAGCAAGGATTCCAATGATGAGAGAGATGTATTAGAGGTAGCNTATCTCGATGCTGCGGTACATCCTGTAGAGAATTCCAATCGTTTACCTGAAGAAGTCGATATCATTCTACGAAATGATAACTTGGCTGCAAACTCACTAGATACTGTGGAATATTATGGCCAGCGCGAAACAGACCTATTCTTGCATTATTTCGAGGATCGCTCAAACTATACTGAACCGAGTTCAACTGCTGAATACGGGAACACAACCGATGCTGAAGTCTGGTTAAGGGGCCTACCTGCTGGTAGCATGAGCGAGGAGGAAATCGCANCGACCTTCACCATGTTGGGAATGGCGCCGGGTTCGGACGACCTACCGGGTAATGTTCCAAATCGTTTGACATTCATTATCGGAATCAAGAATTTCTCCCGTGATGCAACTGGAAATGGAAATCATCCCGACCTTCCAATAAATCCAGGAAGTCCNCCTGATAGCCTGATTTGTCTAGTAGGTTCTGGCCCTGTCAAGAGCGTGGAATTCATCGCTTACATCAAACGCTATGGGGAAGATGATGATAGAAGCCGCACCTCGATAATGGTGGAGGATCTTCCTCCTGCCATGATTTTGCATGGCACCTTCCAATTACCTGCGGGTGGAGGTTTGAGGGTGTTATATGATAATCCAAATCTCGATTTATTTTCGCAATTCGTCGATGATACTCTACTGAATTTGGTAGAAATCGTACTCGATATAGGGGCGATTGTCAATGGATTACCTGCGGCAATCCTCGCCAGTACTGGCCAAGGCGGCGGAACAGTGGTGGCCGAGATGTATTCTCGTGTAGGCCTCGGTTCAGGCAATTCAGCAAGAGTTTCCAGTTCTATTGGAATGATTGGCTTTGAGATGGCCTCCAGCGACCATCCTGTGATTGTGGATACTGACCACGTCATGCTTTCCCTCGACAGGGATTTAGAGACAGTTCCAGGCCGAATCAAGGACGAGATACCATTGGTCGAGGTTGCATTAAGTGCCAGAATAAGCGGAGTTCATAGATTCAAACATCAATATGATCCGACAAGTGAAGTGCGGGAAGTGGAAATCAATGGAACTTCAAGGGCGGCGATGGATTTCGCGTACATGGAACATGATGGAGGGACTCTTGAAGGGCAGATGCAGGATGCTCATTTCACCGATAGGCCGCAGAACATTCGTATCGAGCAAACAACTGAACGAGTGCTATACCTAGCAGATGATAGAATTGGAACTATTACTTACACCGCTTCAGAAGGTGCACAGAGGAATGCTTTGAGATTGGAATCTTTACCGTCAACTTTTGAGATTCTCCTTGGCGATGAGTTGGGCTACAGTTCTGATGAACCACTAGGTGCTATCCATCTACAGATAACCAATGCAACAGAACCGACTACGATGTCAGAAGACCACATTATGTTCTGGATGGATAAGGATGTCTCAGAGGCAACCCTTTCAGGTAGATTATCNAATATCACTCANATATCCCGTATCTCTCCAGAGATAGAAGGTGCTTCAGGTAAGGAAGGAAATGGACAAGTCATTCTTGAGAGGAGCTCATCTTCGCGAATGGATATTCTACTACGGGATGAGACCTCGCATTCAGACCCATATCTTGGATTCAATGCTAGTATCAGATTAGATCCTCTACCGGCATCGGTTGAATTTGACTATCCCAGTGAGGTGAGTAGCAGTGGCTTGGANTTACCAAGTTTGGGTGAACAGGAGGGCGTGGCTTCTCTCGCCTTTTTCATTGGAGACATGGTCGGCTTAGGAAGGACGGTCAGCGACCTTTTGGAAGCCTTGACGACAGACCTCGCTGGAGGAGGCGGGGATGACCAAGATGTCCTGCTATCTTTGTCGTTAGACGCAGGAGAGGATTTCAGTCTGATAGCAGATATCGAGAAAGGAGACATGGTTGCAGGGGAGCCGGATTGGGTGCATGGAATCAGTCTTGGAATAGCCAAGCATAGCCGCCTTCAGTACAATTTTTCCAATTTGCCGGTAACTTTCGTTGGCAGTCAAAGAGATGCAATTTCGAATTATTTAGCGGATGGTATCATCTCCAAGGGAGAGAAACAGGGCTTCATCGATCGAATGAGCACCATAATGGGTAAGGATAACGCAACAAGATTGGCTAATTCATTGGAGGATGGAGAAATAATCGAGGATGAATGGTTGAGAATGGATCGCGAAGCCATGGAAGAAATCGGTTTACTGTTTGAGGAGCGTAGGTCGTGGCATACGCGTCTTTGGATTCCTTCTTTACCTCACAAAATCAATGAGTTACGCTTCAACTATACTAGACAAGCTGAGATGCCAACTTGGGAAATGATCCTCGACGTTGAGGATTGGAAACCTGCTAGAAGTGGCCTAATGATCAAGGCCTATGGATTGAATGGTTACGACATAGAGTTGGAGATGGAAGGCCTTGATACCAGCAAAGCACAGAACACGGTGGTCAAGACACTTATCGGTAGTGATGATAGTAATGCAGTACCGAGAACAACGGTGGATATGCAATTCTCCTTGGGCGACAATTTGGAATTCGTGCGCGCACTGATGTTGAATCATCGCGTCAAACAAAGGGTAGAGGTATTCGTCAAGGATATTCCAGCACAGGCTTCCTTGGTAGGGACCATTGGAGATATTCTGCTGATAGATTTCGAAGTACCAGAGNATCTGCGAGTTGGCAAGCGTTCTGCGGAGGCAGCCATGTTGCAACTCATGACTTGGAAAGAAAACCGCTGGTGGCCAGCGACCGTATTCATGCGTGACTTACCGGGTTACATGAAACTTGCAATGCGTCCACATGAGGTATTTGACATAACGGCACCAAGTGAATTCCAAGGCACTATGACACTTGATTATACGAGTAATACCGATACCATGGATCTCTATGTGGAAACTTCTGGAAGGGCTGTTGAACAAAGAGCAGATACNCTGATGTTNGCAGAAAANCTTGCCAAGAGGACAGTAATGCAACCGACAGAGGATTGGGGTATCGAAGTATCTTCCTCAGGCGATGGCATCGGTAAGGTCTACATGAGGCAGACCGATGTTCCTGCGCAACCAGGAATATGGGTAGATCAACTCGAAATCGCTGGCGAGAACCTTCAGAGTGCAACTATTCACGTACATTATCTGGGATTGTTGCCATATGTTGTCGTCGATGATGTCACGGGTGGCCGAGTAGTTGCTACAGCCAATGCGAATGTCGACTTCCTCGGAACGACATGGGATGCCAAAGGCGTCCTCCTAGATGCTCAGATTACTGGTATCTTCCCGACTGCATCGACCTTCGGAGTCAATGGAGTTGTTAGCGATCTTTCCATGCTTAATGCGGTGACGGGTGGTTCGGCCAGTACTACTCACATCATNATTCCAGATCCATTCACTTCGGTGGTCTTGACTGTACTGGCAACTTTCTTTTGGTGATTAAATGAGTGANAAGAAGGCTATGGAACTGTGGGATGACGAGGATGGTTTCGTCATTACTGCAGATGGTCAAGTAGTCACTGATGACAAGGAAATTCTTGAGATTCAGCGTATGCAAGAAATCTCGGATGATCAGCATGAGATNGCACAGAAAGCAGCCGAGAGGTTGCTTGAATTAGGGAGGTACATAACTCCANCAAGGGTATTTGCAGCATCGGCCATTATCTTNCTCCTTCTCAGTTCGATATTTGCTACATGGTATTGGGTCATTCCTAGAGACTCGGTCGACCTTGAATCNAAGTATTTCCAAAGAGGAGGGGGGCATGTAGTTCTGGTTGAAGTGAACAACCTTGGAACTAGAGCGATCAGGGATGTAACGGTCACCGTTTTATTCGAGGATTCGGAAGGTTTCACTTTGGCAGAATCCACTTGGCATAAAGGAGAGATGCCGGCTCACAGTAGTTATTCTGGCGACGATTTGGAGTTGTTGGTTCGTGGGCATACGGTGTGGGCGGAATACAACATCGTTCTCAGTTTATCTTGGCAAGATGGTGCTGGTAGAGCACATAGTGAAACGTTTACTCATACTGTTGGAGAATGGGTTTCAGAAGAGTTCACCGACCATGCCGGGNGAAATTGGATTCTCTTCTGAAACACAGNGNCGCCGCCTACGGCGGCGTAACGAACAGGCAATGGGTTCAAGTTCGTTCTGTGACCCGAGTATAATTGGTGAAGCCAATGCGAACGCGCCGCCCCTTCCTTTTGGTGCTGCTAATGCTGTTCGCTAGNACTTCGGCTTGTTTATCGCCCAGCGTGTCGAATATCGACAAAGAATCTGATGCTGAACTAATGGNGAATCTCGAAAGATANCACTTCTCGATAGATGAAAATCGGATTTTTGACTTAAGGCCGGTTGAGACTTTGGANGAATCTCTTCACAANAAAATTCGAGAAGAATTTGCAGATACNAGAATTGGNTTGTATTCGTCTTCAGGNTTGGAAATGATTGCCGAAATTCCTGATTGGGCAGTTCAGCCCCGCATGGATTTGCAACTTGTGATAGTAGACTCAGATGTCGCCTTGGAAGTGAGCAGAGCATCGTTGAATGATATCCAAGGTCTTGTGGTCAGAGAATTCATTTCTCCCAGCGGTTTCATCTTGCAGGGTTCACAACTTGCACTTGAGCAGGCCAAGTTGGATGATACCATTTCATCCCANCATTCGGTGCCTTTGGCGATGATTATCGATGATAGTGTACTCTTCAACGAATCTTTGGACAAGGTCGAGGTCCGTATCGAATCATGGCGCCTTGATGTCGAGGAGCGTATCGATTCACAATTCGTGTTGACCGACATCGCTGGACGTAGTCTGCAAGGCGATATTGCTCAGGCAGCAGAACACCTCTCGGATGCATGGTTCCATTCTGAGGGACGTTGGCAGGGTATTCTTGCGGTTGATGAATTGCCCGCATTGGTTTCCGACCCAGCCGTAGCCTGGATTAGAGAGCCCCCGGTGTTTGGTATCTTCAATGACCAGTCTCGTTCGCACATGAAGAGTAGTACCATGTCCACATATTTCACCACCGATTTGGATGGTTCAGGTGAAATCGTCGGTGTTGCAGATACTGGAATCGATCATGACCATGGTGATTTTGGAACCCGTATCGTGCAGAAGGTAGACATCGTTGGAGATGGGTCTACAGCAGANACAGACAGTGGTCACGGTACCCATGTTGCCTGCACTGTATTGGGAGATGGAAGCCGAGGAGGATATACTGGAGTAGTTCCAGAAGCGGAGTTGTACTTCCAAGCGATGGANCATGATGCTTCAGGAAACATGTATTCAGCCAGTATCAACAGCCTGATGACNGCAGCCTATGATGCAGGTGCAAGGACGCATAGTAACTCGTGGGGCTCAAGATCGAGCAGCGATCATGGAAGGTATACCACGGATGCCGAAGATGTTGACGATATGGCGAATTACTACGATAGATACTACAGTAATCGTGAGGGATTGACAATACTCTACGCAAACGGAAATGATGGTCCTCAATCAGGCACTGTGGGGGCGCCAGCCACTGCCAAGAACTCGATTTCCGTAGGCATGCATCAGGCCCGCTACAGCGGTGCTCCAGATTCGATAATGAGTGGCTCCAGTCGAGGTCCAACCGATGATGGTAGAATCAAACCAGACATTCTTGCTCCGGGTGGATATGTCCGTTCTTGTAGGGCGCAAGAGGCACAGGATGTCTCTGGAAACACATGGTCAAGCCAGTGGTATCTGGAGTACACTGGAACTTCTATGGCGACCCCTAACGCTGCTGGTGCAGCCGCAATGGTCAGAGAATATCTTACCGANATTTCACAGAGGCAGCAACCACAGGGAGCTTTGGTCAAGGCTTTGCTGATTCTTGGCGCTGAGGATACTGGAACTAGAGATATACCGAATAACGATGAGGGCTGGGGTCGAATCAATCTGCGCAATACCTTGGCACCTAATGCTGGACGTGGAATTTGGGTTGACGACCGTAGTGTCCTTTCTAGTACTGGTTCAGTGAAGTCGTATACCTTTGATGTCTCTTCAGCCAATGTTGCATTCAAGACCAGTCTAGTTTGGTCTGATGAGCGAGGTTCTCGTTTCAATAATGGGGCCCAATTGGTCAACGATCTGGACCTTGAGGTGATTGCTCCTGATGGTACTACATATCGTGGAAACGACTTCTTCAATGGTAGAAGTACGACTGGCGGTGATTGGGACGATCTGAACAATGTCGAAGTGGTNTTGGTAGATCAGGCAGCAGCGGGAATTTGGACGGTGAAGGTCAAAGATGGCGGGCACGGAGGTTCGCGTTCCCAACCCTTTGCTCTCGCAGTTTCGGGAGTGGGAGTCAACGATTTGAGGCCTGATGCATCTCCTGTTCCTTCTTCGATTCAAGCTAACATCGCAATCCCACAGATTGGGGACGAGGTCACCATTTTTGCTCAAGTCCAGAATTTTGGAAATGTCAAGGTGGATGATCTCGAAGTCGCCGCTTATGCAGATTCTAACCTGCTGGATACCTATCAAATCGACCTAGGTCCNGGAGAGAGTCAATCTCTGTCATGGCAGTGGATTCCAGACCAAGATGGTGAGAGGACTATCGTTGTCGAGGTTGACCCCANCGATTTAATTGAAGAAATNGAAGAGGACAACAACCGCTTGACCACTATCATCGAGGTTACTGCTCCNGGGGTCAAGGTTTCATCGAGTCAACCTACTNTAGTGGTTAGTGAAGCGGATCAAAGTGTAGCCTCTTGGCAAGTTGAATTGACAAATACTGCTCTGTTGGAGACAAATGCAAGCCTGTATTCTGATGCAACCGTATATNGGCAAGNTGATGGCGNATTATTCAGCGATTGGTTTGTTAGTTCCAGTGGCTCAAATTACACTCTAGATGGCAAGGAATCTGCGANCATAAATATCTCATTGATTCATCCTTCGCCGCCTGATCCCGGAACTTACATTCTACCGCTTACGGGAATAGACATAGATAACGCGATTTCATACCCATTCGATTTGATATTGGAAGTACTTGAAATTCCAGAACTCAGTTTCAGTATGTCNACTTCTAGCGTTCTAGTATCACCGGAGTCTCCGACTACTTTTGATATCGAAGTTCACAATGAAGGAAACTCGGCTCAGGGATGGAATCTGTATCTTCAATCACCATCAGGATGGCAGTCAGGGTTCGATGATCTAGGGAGCAGACCTGGTGCACCTTCTGGTTCGACAGGAGCGATTCCTCAGACTTCAAGCAGGGTTATTCCAGTCACTATCCATCCACCACAGGTGATGGTTGCTGCCGGCTCTCAGATTCAACTCAACATCCTTGCAATTTCACAGATTAATAGTAGTAGAACATGGGAGATAGATGTCGATTTGGTGGTTGCTTCGCTGGAGAATGCATCGGTTGAACTAGAGAGNAGTTTCGGAGTATTGAGACCTGATTCTACGCTTAATCTNCAGTTCACNGTGTTCAATACTGGAAATGTTGACCTATCTCTGTACCCAACAGCGGATCTTCCGGGAGGGTGGAGTATAACCTCGGCAATGCAGACTATGGAGGTGGAAGTCGGTGATTCGCGCAATTGGTTGGTTAGTCTGGAAGGTAATGGATTTGCAGTGGGNGGAGATTTNAACCTTCACCTTACTTCATCCAATACGCGATTCTCATGGCTAGGAACTTTGGATGTCAAAGCCTTGGCAGAACCCACCTTACAGTTNGCNTACATTGAGATAGGTGGTGAAGAATGGGATCANCCACTAGGTCCGGGTTCTCATCCAGTAGCAACTCCTCTGAATTTCACTTGGTACATCATCAATGAAGGAGATGGAGAATGGGCACCTAGTGCCAGCATTTCTGCTGACAATGGGATACTTGCTGATTGCCAACAGATCGATGTAATTCCCGCCNATGATGAAGGTTCAGTTTCTTGCACCGTGGTTCTGCCATCTGGACAAGAGCCGGGTAGTCAACCGAAGATTACCTTGAATCTAGATGCTGATGGAATCTCACGTGAGAATATCGTTTCATTGTATGTGGAAGAAATCCGAGCGGTTTCTTGGAGCGATATCAAGGTCCCAGTTCTCAGCGTGGGTGAAGCGACCAATGTCGAAGTAAGGATTCGTAATGATGGAAATGTGGATATTTCTCGTCGCGTCGCGATTACTGATCAGGTTGCGGGCTGGACTGTCAACATCGACGGTTCCAGTTTGGTGCAGATGGAGCCAGGCCAAGAACAGACAATTCGAATTTCAATCAATGCCAATCAAGCTGGAGAAGGCAGCATCAGTTTAGGATTGAGTGAAGGAGATTCTGTGCAAGGTTCCGAACATTCAGTCCAGTTGTTTGCCGAGGGTCAGGCTATTAGTGANCAGTCAAAAGGTAGTACNAGTACCTTGGTTTGGTTCAGCCTAGGAATCATGATTATCGGTTTGATTGGGATATTGTTGGTATTGATACAGCGTAAACAGGGCGGCAACAAATCTGCAAACAAAAACTTCGCAGGTAGGGCTCCGATGGCCCCCCCTCCTGCTACTGCATTTGCTCAGAATNCGGGCGCTGTTCAACAGGCTGCCGGCGTTCAGTGTTGGGCTTGTATGAAATCGATTACCGAAGACAAATGTATGGCTTGTCCGGNATGTGGGGCTAGATATCATTTGAATGAGCATGAATGTGGNACTGCGTCGCTGCAACAATGTCGAAGTTGTCAGGCAGAAGCCTCTTCATTCATTATNACTTGAAACGTTCAAATGAGCGTTGTCATGAATGATGCCTACGGCATCAACACTCCGAGGGGTTGATTACGGGTCGGATGCTCGCGAAAGATATGGAACAGGGAAGGCGCGCAACCGATTCTGTGTTCTTGGTAGNCATTTTGCTTTCTTCAATCATGCTTTCTGTAGTTCCTGCTGCAGCAGACGGAGGGAGGGATGCATCGATTATTCTGTCATCAAATCCTATGGCACAGGAGGTTGCCAAAGGGGAGGTTGCTGAATATACGATTACTGTGAGGAATACCGGTTCTAATCCAATCACTGTTCAGATGTCAACCGCACAAGGGGAAGGCTGCAATGGTTTCACCAGTCAGGTCGATCAAGTTCCGGGTCCAATTGACGCAGGAGCCTCTGAATCTGTCAACCTGCGAGTCAACGTCACTCAAGGGGCTTCAGAATCGTGTGAGACTACAGTCTCTGCATTAGCAAATGAGCAGGTGACGCCTCCTGACCAACCAGGTGCTCCAGCGCAGGAGAANATCACAGTCACCACCACCGTCGATGACGATGAAACGAATGAGATGTGGGCTGTGGAGTTGGATACCAGTCCACTAAGTAGACAATGGGATGGTGAAAACATAGTCTCTTGGGAGATTGAAGTCATCAACAAGGGCAGGCTCAACGCAACAGTGAATCTTGAACTGCAGGATGGCGAAGGTTCTGGTTGTGATCCTCTTGTCCTTGAAGCCGAATTGTCGCAAACCACCTTGCAAATCGATAATGGCTCATCTGAATTTGTCGATCTTGACGTCACTGTTCCTGCAGGACAACAAGCCAAGAAGCAGTGTTGGAATATCCACGCAGAGGTCGCAGATGACCCTCAGCAAAATGCCAGCGATGATCTAGAGGTTGATTTGACAGTACCCGAGAGGCGCGAGTGNACAGCGGAATTAGCCGACGAGATTCTGAGTATAGATCCNGGTTCTACAAAGTCTTCAACGATAACTTTCACCAATTCTGGAAATACTCAGTGGAGTCTTCAATCCTCTGTTGCTGGTTCCAAGGCAAGTTGGTTGTCCTTTGATGGTGCTTCTTCAGGGACTTTACCCTACGGGACTGCAGATGATACCAAATCCTTTGATTTCGATGTCTCTCCAGATGATTCCCTAAGTGCTGGAGAGGAAGTCGATTTAATCATCCAAGGAAAGGATGGGAATGGGCCGGTGAAATGTTCCGCTGAGTTGACCATNCGTCTNGGCCAGAGCCATGGCGCTAGTGTCAGCCTTAATCCAAGTGTTCTATCCAATATCAAGCCAGGTGAGAACGGNAGCACCANCATCACTGTGACCAATCAAGGAAATGGCCAAGAGTCCATGCAGTTGAGCGTCATGGTCCCAGAAGGTTGGGTTGCNCGATTGGGTTCAAATCTTGTCATCGCTGGAGCAACCGGTTCGGTTTCAGTGACTGTTGGCAGTAAGCATGGCAATGATAATCAAGAAAGCGTTTCAATTGAGGTAATGGTGCCTGATGATGCTCTTGCCGACGAAGTTATTGCAATTCCAATTTCTGTCTCCAGCAGTGGTGGCGGTATGGTTTACGACAATAGTAATCTCAGCGTCTCGGTTGCTGCAACACATGGAATGCAAGTTNCTACATCAGCTCAAGACCAGACAGGTAAGAGCAATGAAGAGGTGTACTTCGAATTTGAAATCGAAAATACTGGAAATACAGCTGATAACTTCCGATTGTCAGTCATCAGCCAGACTGCGGTCCCCGGATGGGATACACACTTCATCTGGGAGGATGGAGGAAACACTCCAGTAACTGAGATTTCTATTCCNGCCCGTACTTCAAAGACTGCAATATTGGTGGTGCAGATCGAAGATAGCGATGAGGAGTTATCCAATACACGTTTGACCGTCAGAGTTACCAACAAGGGTGATTCAAACACTGGAGATGAAGACGGAGACGGCATTCCTGATAATCAGGCTGAGATGGAGTTCAGAGCGATTCTATCAAATCAGGTATTCCTCATGGGAACAGAGATTGATGCGATATGGGCAGAGGAAAATTCAGGGCAGATTACCTTAGCNCCGGGNGGTACCTTGTTGATTCCATTCTGGGTCGAGAATCTCGGGAATTATACTGATATGGCGGGAATTTCTGCTGAACTACTAGGNACAAGTTTGGGTTCGGTAAAACTNCTCGATGCAAATCAAATGATAATTGCAGATTCTGTTGAGGTTGCTAAGGGAATTGGAGTAAAGAACATCAGCACGGGGTTGTACGTTGTCGATGAACAAGGAAATCCGCTTGTCTTTGAGTTGAGTCCACTCTGCGGACTAGATTGCGCTGAAGAGAAGGCGGTGGAATACATCTTTGAGAATGGTTTGCGGGATACTCATGAAGCGAAATCATACAAGGTCAAATTATTCGCTGAATTGACGATTTCAAACAATGAAGAAAACGGAGTTACGGCGATTGTCAGGCTNAGAGTAAACAGTGTCAATAATATGATTGACAGGGTGGAATTGGATATTTCAGCTAAAGTTTCAACAGTCAAGAAAATTGGAATGTATCATCAAGGTAGTACTGAAGTCTCAATCGATTATTCAAGATCTAANACGTTCGAAGTCACCTTGGTGAATGAAGGCAATACCGATTTCGATATCGCGGTCTTTACTAGCGAAGGTCTACGCGGTTGGGTTCTAAGTTTGTCTGAGCAGGATGGAATCATGCGAGATGGAATCTTTGTTGCTGGGCTCGATGTTTGCGACAAGAATAATGACGGCGCCTTGGTTTGTAGTTTGGATGTTGGAGAAAGTGTTGTTATCGAAATCGATGTCAAACCTCCACATGCTTCGGAGGTCTCAGATGAGTTTGAGTTCACTTTCTCTGCTGAGCCGAAAGATTCGCCCTTGGTAGGTCGCAAGAACATAGAATTCACAGTTGAAGGAGAACCTGAGGAAACAGGCGTATGGTCGGGCTTACCAGGATTCACAATGATNCTTGGATTGGCGGCTATGTTCGGCGCTGCAGCGATTTTACGTTCACGTAAGTTTGAGTGATTACATCAGGCCCCCCGTAGGGGGGCATGATGGTTATCCTTATGTCCAGCCATTGGGTGGNCNCACCGGAGAGACTCTAGTTTTCTCTAGGTGATTGAGTGGCTACTGAAGCGAGTGTGCCTGATGCNTACCTCGCTGTCGCCTTGATGACTCTCATTGGAATCGCTTTTCCATTGGGTGCTTTCATCCTCAGCAGATTCTTCAGGCCGATGTCAGATGCATCTAATCCAAACATAACCCGTTCTTATTTTCTAGAGGGCTACGAAGCCGACCACGCCCTCTACCCGCGCCGCCTTTCCACCTACGAGTGTGGAAGTGAACCNGTTGGAGATGCAATGATTCAATTTCATTTCCAATATTACTGGTATGCCATCATCTTCCTAGTCTTCGATGTTGCATTCATGTTCATGGCATTGGGCGGATTGATTCTGTTCGAAGTCGATTCTTCCGGTGGCGCATCTGCTGAGTTAGCCGAGGAGGGATTGTTGGCACTGGCAGCCTTCCTTGGATTGATGATTCTAGGAGTCTGGCATGTGTTNCGCAAGAGAGGCAGAATTTACATTTGAGGTGATTTGAGTGGAAGGCGGAGAGAATTACACTGTATTCAACAGTCGCACTCTGGTGGATATGATTGGAGATGTCACCGATGAAGCGTTGAAGGCTACCAAGATGAAGCAATTAATCGGCACATTAGGTGGACGTTTCTTCAACTGGGCTCAGCGNAAATCTTTGTTTCCTTTGCACCTTGGAATCAAGTGCTGCGCTTTGGAGATGGCAGCGGCTGGCGGTCCACGTTTCGATGCTGAAAGATTCGGAGTAATCTTCCGTTCCAGCCCACGTCAATGCGACGTCATGTTGGTCAACGGACCAATTTCCAAGAAATTCGCTGATCCTATCGTCAGGCTTTGGGAGCAGATGCCTGAACCCAAGTGGTGTATCGCTATGGGAGAATGCGCCATTTCAGGTGGACCATACTTTCAATCTTACAACATCCTCGAGGGCGTTGACACCGTCATCCCTGTAGACGTTTACATTCCCGGTTGCCCGCCACGTCCTGAAGCATTGATTGATGGCTTCGGGAAGTTGAGGGAGAAGATCATTCGAATTGGTTCGGTTCCAAGTAAGGAAAGGCCCAATGATGCGCCTATTATCGTAGGAGAGGACTGAACATGGGGATGGCGATTTCCTCTGTTCAGAATAAGGCTGCAGTCGATGCTGCNGTCGACGCCATAATGGATAGATTCGGAGGTACTGGAATAGAGGCCAGCAATGTCGAGCGTAGCTCGGGCAAACATGCTTCTTTCGTACGCGTGGTTTCTACTACCCGCCATTGGTTAGGTCTTGCAAAATTCCTCCGATTCGATCTAGGGGTCAATCACTGTTCGATGATTACCGGNACNCATTTCCCAGAGGGTTCTGATGAGCGAGGCTGGGAATTGGCTTACCACTTCATGCGAATGCCGGTGAAAGATCAGCCGGTCAACACATGTACCGAACATGATGCTTCGACTCTCAGTGGATTAGAGATNCCATTGGAAGTAGAAGTTCTGATTCCTTTGCCAAAGAACGACTCCCCCGAGGTTGACAGCGTTCAATCCATCTGGGTTGGAGCAGATTGGAATGAGAAAGAGACTTGGGACCTAGTAGGNATTGATTTCAAGGGGCACAAGGACATGATGAGGGTTCTCAACCCTCACGATAGCCCTGTGGGATTCCATCCTTTGCAGAAACAGCACAAGTTGCGCTATCATGGACATAATGAGATGTATGATGATGCACAAGGATTCGAGAGAAAGCCAACTGATTCGGGTTTGGTCAAGTGAGTAGGAGGGATTAGAATGGCACAGATGTGGATTACCATGGGGCCTCAACACCCCATGACTCACGGTCTGTGGACNCTGAGGGTCAAGGTCGATGGAGAGACCGTGGTAGATACTGAGCCTGAACTGGGTTACATTCACCGAGGAGTGGAGAAGATTTGCGAGAATCGCGATTTTACACAAATCATCCCATATTGCGATCGTCTCTGCTATGCTAGTGCCATGACTTGGGCGCATTCCTATTGTTACGCAGTTGAGGACTTGCTTGAGGTAGATGTTCCCGAGCGCGCTGAATATGTTCGATTAATCGCTGTAGAGTTGCAGAGGNTTGCCAGCCACCTCATGTGGTTGGGAGCATATACTCCNGACGTTGGAAACTTGACCGTCTTCGTATGGTGCTTGAGAGACCGTGAGATGTTCCTCGACCTGATGCAGGAACTTGGTGGTAGCAGGATGCACTACAATTTCCCTAGGCCAGGTGGAATCAAGCGAGATATTCCGCCAGGGTTCGCAGATAGAGCTAGGGCCAAGATCAAACTCTTCCTTGAAAGGATGAATGAATATGAGATGCTTCTCGATGAATCCACGATTTTCTTAGTTAGAACACAGGGAGTTGGCCACGCCAAGGCAGAAGACATGGTGAACAGCGGAGTCACAGGCCCCAATGTCCGCGCTGCTGGAGTCAATTATGACGTGCGCTGGGCTCACCCATATTCGGTTTATGANGAGGTNGATTGGACATCNTCTGTTGAGAAGCCAACTTCTGTCAAGGGTGCTGATTGCTATGATAGATACCGCGTGAGGATGACTGAGATGATAGAATCCTGCCGAATGATTATCGATGCACTCGACAAGATTCCCGGTGGCGCATCGACAACATATCCGAGTGGAGATGAGAAGATTCTCGCTAGGGTNCCTGCTCGTGCTCCAGAGGGTGCAACAGGAAATCACCACTTCGAAGATAGCCGAGGAGAATCGATGTTNTACATCCAAGGCGGTGGTGAAGGTAGAGGCAAGTATCCTTACCGAGTCAGTATTCGTTCACCTATGTTCATTACAATTCCATTCGTTGCTAAGACGATGATTGGTTACAAGATAGCNGACATACCAGCGATTATGGGNAGTTTCGACCCATGTATCGGGGAGACAGANAGGTGATCATATGGCAGACATGCTCCGCATCAATGATTGGGTACGTGAAGGCACCCAGTTTCTATCTGACAAGGTCATGGCCCTNACCCCTTGGGACGCACAAGCAGAATACCTCGCATTCTTCCTCGAGAAGGCAATTCTCTGTGGNCTTATCTTTGGTGGAATAATGAACACCATGTTGGTTATTCTTTGGATGGAGAGGAAGATACTGGGTCGTTTGATGGACCGTCGCGGCGCAATAACTTCCTTGCGTTCTTTGTGGGTTGGTGAAGGAGGTGTTACTGCTGGACCTTGGTGGCAGAAAATACCCTATGGATTAGGACGTCCTGTTGGAGCATTGGTAGGATTCCTGAATCGAATAGCAGGNAATAGGGATGAGAAGTACCCAACAGTTGACAGAGTCAACAATCGTTCGTGGCATGGAGTATGGTTCCTTTTTCCCGGTTTCTTCCAGAATCTTGCGGACGGTATGAAGTTCATGACCAAGGAACACATGGTTCCCCGTAAGGCCGACAAGTGGATCTATGAGATCGCACCTTTCCTCATCATCTCTTCAACAGTAGTAATCCTAGGTTTCATTCCATTCTCTGAGAATTTCTATGCAATCAACCCAGAGATGAGCATTNTATTCATGATGGCCGNCTTTGGGGTCGCACCTCTTGGGGTCTTCTTCGCTGGGTGGTCTTCTAACAACAAGTACACTCTACTGGGTGGAATCCGTTCAGCAGCACAACTTACCGCTTATGAGATTCCATTGTTAGTAACTGTCCTAGGAGTATGTGTCATCAGTGGTACATTCAACATTGTTGAAGTTATTGAATTCCAACATCAGGCCGGTTCGTGGAACCTCTTCCTCTTACCTTTGGGGGCAGCCATCTTCCTTGTCGCAATGGTTGCTGAGGTAGAGCGTATTCCGTTCGATATGCCTGAGGCTGAGGCTGAATTAGTCGAGGGGTGGTGGACTGAGTATGGTGGAATGCGTTGGGGATTGATGTTCGCCGCTGAGTATATGCGCTGCTATGCGGCCTGTTTCCTCTTTGCCCACTTCTTCCTNGGTGGATGGCACGCTCCTTTTGCTGGCCTNATCGGCAGCATCCCTTGGTTTGGCACGGCTTATCTGATGATTCCCGGAATCATCTGGACTCTGCTCAAGGCTTGGGCAGTATTCGTCATATTCGTTTGGCTCAGGGCTGCATTACCTCGTATAAGGACAGATCAGATTCTCGAATTCGGTTGGAGACACTTGCTACCATTGGCTGTGGTCCAGTTGGTCATCGCAGTACTATTGCGCTTGTACGTGTTTGACGCAGCCAACATGAGAGATACTGCAAGAGGTGGCTTTGCTTGGGATGGTGGAATTGGATTGTTCATGGCAGTTCCATTGATTGTGACCTTCGTATTNACAGTATTATTTGTCATCTATTCAATCGATGAAGACCCCGGAGAAGTAGAGAGGCCATTCCACGCGCATACCTTGGAACCAGCAGGAACACATAGAGCAGGAGAGTGAAAAAATGCCCATGCATAAGCACGCAAAACCGAATTTTAGAAACCTTTTCATCAAGCCATTTTGGATGACTTTGAAGACGGCTCTACGTACTTTCCCAATCATAGGTAAGAGATTCGCTAATGATTACCACAACAAGAAGGAGAACATGCTGGACAAGGGTAGTCTTGCAAGGTCAAGAGGTAATCAGATGAACAATNTTGCCAAGCAGGAATATACAGCAGACCGTGAATCCTCCGATTTGGTTCCAACGATTTGGCGNCCGGTCACTATCATGTATCCATATGAGAGATTGGAGGACATGGAGCCTTGGCTCTTCGTCCCAGGTAATTACAATGGAAGAATCGGTGTAATTTGGGAGACCTGTACCGCTTGCAAGTTGTGCGTCAAGATCTGCCCTAACGATTGTCTACACATGACTACTGAGTTGAGAGTGGACGTTCTTGATGGTGCAGAAGGAGAGCACGCAGGGTACGGTGGTGAACTCGAGGTCGGTGGCTGGGCTGCCGTAGAGATAGAGGGAGTCAAGGAGAGACACGCCGAGAGGGATACGGTCACTGCTCACGATTCTCCAGAGAGCGAATACCGCTTCGCTGAGGTTATCGATTTGACTGGAGGCAGTGCTAAAGTGCGCTGGAATGACAATGGATACGAAGAGGTCGTTGAAAGTGAATCATTGTTGGTTGCGGATGATCAAATCGTCAGTGGTAGAATCGATATCGGGCGCTGTATGTTCTGCGGACTATGTATGGAGGCCTGCAGTTTCACATCTTTCTTTATGACCAATGAATACGATGGAATGTCAGGATTTACTCGACAGGATCTCTGGTTCGATGCAGGCCGCACAAGAGTGCTGGTCAACGAACATCAAGAAGCGGTGGACAGAGTTCTAGCAGAGCGTGCCAAGAAAGAGAAGGAGAAGCGTGAGAAGGCCAAGGCACGGGCCGCAGCAAAGAAAGCGGAGGCTTGAGAGTGACGGACGCATCTGCGATCGCTGAAACAGGGGTATTTTTCCTACTTTCAGCCATTGCTATTGCAGGTGCGTTTGGTTTGATTTATGCTCAGCGTGTTGCACATTCGATGATGTACCTGATTTTTTCATTCATGGCAGTCGCTGGAATCTTTGTACTGATGGAAGCGGAATTCCTTGCAGTCATTCAGATTCTAGTTTATCTTGCCAGCGTCATGTTAGTCGTACTGTTCGGAATAATGCTAACTAGGCGTCAAATCCTTGAGGAGGACTTCGAATGAAACTGCTCAGCATTTTGACACGCGTTGGTATCGTGTTCATGGGAATCATTCTGTTCACAGTTGTTACCGGTAGCATTGTTTGGGATTCTGACCCAGCAGAAGGTCCAACGACCACTCAATTGGCCGAGGGCATGCTGGTGGATTGGGCCATCGGACTCTTGGTATTAGGTGCATTGTTGGCTATGGCTATGGTTGGTGCTGCGTATCTTGTAAGAGATGAGCGCAAGGTCAACCTGCTTTGGGAGACCGATGAGGGTGGTGACAACTGATGATTGATCCATCATGGGTGGCTGGTTTAGCCGTCATTTTGTTCTGCATCGGACTTTGGGGCGCATTTACTAGAAAGAATGCTATTATTGTCCTGATGTGTATCGAGATCATTCTCAATGCGGTGAACCTGAACTTCGTAGCAGGAGCTGCACAGCATGGGGACGCCACCGGTTGGATCTACGTGGTTTTCGCTGTCGCTATTGCAGCAGCGGAAGTTGCCATCGGTCTAGCAATCTTCTTGGCGATGTATTCGCAACACGAGACGGTTTCTCTCGACGAGGTGAAGTTGCTCAAACATTGAGGTGATTATCATGGATGCCAGTGAACTTGCAATTCTGATACCGGTATTGCCTATTGTGGCAATGCCGCTCATCTTGTTGCTTGGCAGGTTTTTCAATGGTAATGAGAAGTGGAAAGGTCTTTGGAAGGAAGGAGGAACGATTGCAGTTGCAGTACTTGCCATCGTGTTCGTACTTTCTATGTGGTTGATAGTCGGACATGTTTCGGCCTTTACAGAAGGCAGTGGAGATGGTTTTGTCAGCGATGTAGGAGATTGGGTTACATACAGTTTGTTTACCGAAAATGGTGACATGAAGGTTCAGGACTTTGGCTTTGGTCTACAGTTGGATCACATCTCAGTTATGCTTCTCTTTGTCGCATCTTTCCTATGTTTGCTCATTGGAATCTTCAGTCTTGGCTATATGAACACCGATCCTGTCAATGAGAACCGCAATCACCGATTCTATGCAGAGTTCATTCTGTTCTGCGCTGGAATGTTCGGCATGGTGTTGGCTGACAGTTTCCTATGGCTGTTCATCTTCTGGGAGATAATGGGATTGTGTTCCTATCTTCTCATCGGCTTCTATTATGAGAGGCCAAGTGCGGCCTATGCTGCAAAGAAGGCTTTCTTGACCACCAGAGTTGGAGATGTATTCCTTTTCGTTGGTCTACTGATTATGCACGCAGTCTTCGGCTCCTGGGATTTTGCCGTGGTCTTCGATGCTAGCAACATAGGAGCGGCCGATGCAGGATTGATCAAGGCCATGCTCCTATTGATGTTCATTGGCGCAGTCGGTAAGTCTGCACAGTTCCCGTTGCATGTTTGGCTACCGGATGCGATGGAAGGTCCAACACCAGTTTCGGCATTGATTCACGCTGCTACCATGGTCAACGCAGGTCTCTATCTAGTCGCTCGAATGTATCCATTCTTCAGCGCACCTGCTGTTGCAGGAGAATTCACTGATGTTGCTTTGCTTATTGCCATGATTGGAGGAATAACGGCTTGTATGGCTGCGGCTATCGCCTTTGTTCAAGATGATATCAAGAAGGTACTCGCTTATTCTACGATGAGCCAATTGGCTTACATCTTCACTGGTTTAGGTGCTGCTCTGTGGTTTGTCAACAAGGGCCACACGGAATACGCCGCCTTCGCCTTTGGAGCCTCGTTGTTCCATCTTTTCAATCACGCCATGGCCAAGGGAATGCTGTTCATGGCTAGTGGTAGCGTTATTCATGAGATGCATCATGCGCACCATGAGTTGGCTCATCACGACGATGATCATGATGATCATGATGAGCACGGAGAGGACCATTTCGATTGTCAGGACATGACAAATATGGGAGGACTGGCTTCCAAGATGCCAATAACAGCCATCGCTATGGCTGCAGGTTCTGCTTCGATTATTGGAATCCCACTCATTGGTGGTTTCTGGTCAAAGGAAGGAATTGTCGGGTCTACATGGAAGGCAGTATTGCAGGACGGTGGTGGCTTGTTCATCATCCCAGCACTGTTGGTACTGATCACTGCAGGAATGACAGGCTTCTACATGAGTAGAATGTGGTTCATGACCTTTGCAGGCAAGCCAAAGACTCCAATTGCAGCAGGAGTTCATGAGCAGACTCCATTCATCCCGATTCCATTAGTTGCATTGACTGGGATGACATTAGCTGCTATTCTCTTTGCCGGATTAGGTTTCGCTGGTTGGGTTGGGGACAATGCCAATTATCTCAGTATAGGGCATTTGCCTAGCCATTTAGTGCATGAGATTATGCACGCATTCCTCGCAGTAGGAAGCGATGGCCATAGCGACCCGTATCTGTTGGTGATAACTTGGATTACCATCGGTCTATCCATGCTTGTTGGGCCATTCTATGCAATGGCTTTGCACGGAGGAAGCCTAGCCAAGGGAGAGAAGGCACATTGGTCAATATCTTGGCTTGTTTCATTGAGTGGTAAAATCGGGCGCAAGTACAACTTCGATAATTCAGCCTGGTCCGATTCTGGAATTTCCAATGCTCTCAAGCGTCGACTATACTTTGACGAGTGGTATGACAATCTGATACTCAAACTGGTTGTGCCATTTGCACTCGCTGCGGCTTGGTTTGACAAGCGCATCATCGACGGAGCCATCAAGGGAATAGAGAGCGGCAGTCAGGAAGCCTCCAAGGGAATCAGGCAATTGACCACTGGAAGCGCCCGCGATTACATCATGATGGTTGCTCTTGGAACATTGGCCTTGTTCTTGCTTATCTGGGGGTTGATCTGATGTCAGAAACACGTTCCCGCAAGGCTGTCTTTGAGAAGGAGTTCACCGTTGTTGCAACCCTAGTTGTTCTTGCTGGGGCTTTTCTTCTCGCCTTCCCGATGTTCTTTGAGGATGCAGTAGGTGACATCGATTGGATAACCATCCCTATGATCGCCTTCCCAATACTTGGTTCGCTGATTCTGCTGGCTTTAGCAAGTCAACAGCCTCGTGGAATGAAGGAGCGCATGGCTTTCCCAGTCAAGGCNGCAAGCCTTGGTTTCTCACTATTCATTCTGGTTATCAGTACTGCACTATTCTTTGGTTGGATTGGTTCCATCGATTGGACCAACATCAAGTTGAACGAATACAGAATTGATCACGAGTATACTTGGATTAACAGTCTTGGTATTTCTTGGCATGTCGGACTAGACGGCTTATCCTTCCCTATGTTGTGGTTGACCACTCTAATCATTCCAATAACCATGATCAGCACTTGGGATGAGAAGAGTAGCTGGTACCATCACCCCTTGCTATTGATGATGGAGGGCGCTTTGATTGGAGTCTTCGTTGCCCTTGACCTATTCATGTTCTACGTATTCTGGGAGTTGACATTGATTCCGATGTTCTTCTTGATTCTCAAGTGGGGTGGAAAGGATCGTCGCTATGCTGCTCAGAAATTCTTCATCTACACATTCACCGCTTCGTTGGTNTTGTTNTTGGCTATAGTGACCNTATACTTCCTACAGAATCCAAGTCAGTATCTCATCGACAAGGGAGTTCTGACAGGACGCACCTTCAGCATGGTTGAGATGACCAGTAGCGCTCNGATGGCTGCTAATTCAGGAAATACGTGGTTGGGATCGAGTATGCAGAATGCTCTCTTCCTGATGATGGTTCTAGCCTTCATCGTCAAGTTGCCTGCTGTACCGTTCCATACTTGGTTNCCTGATGCTCACGTTCAGGCGCCNACGGCNGGNTCCATGGTNTTGGCTGGTGTCATGCTGAAGATGGGTGCATACGGCCTCTTCCGCNTACCGATGACTTTGTTCCCACATGCTTTGGCAGANTATCAAGACTGGTTGATGATAATNGGNATGATCAGNCTTGTTTACGGTGCGATGGTNTGTCTTGGACAGATCAATCTCAAACGCATGGTTGCATATTCCTCGGTATCGCACATGGGTATCGTTCTGCTNGGNATCGCCAGTATGCAGCCACTNGGCTTTGCTGGAGCCATCTTCATGATGTTCGCNCACGGAATNATTTCACCNATGTTNTTCGCAGTCTGNGGTTCCTTCAAGCATCATTACCANACTTTGGAAATAGGTTCACTGCGAGGTGTTGCCAAGACCAGTCCNTACATGGNAGTNTACATGATGTTCGCTTGGATGGCNAGCCTTGGATTNCCATTGTTGGCTGGTTTCGTCGCTGAAGTAGCGGTATTAGTCGCCTTCTGGATGGAATATGGTTGGTTGGTACTGTTGCCTGCTTTGACACTGGTAATTACCGCAGCCTACTANCTTTGGTCGATGCAGCGNACCATCTTCGAAGGAGATGGAGAAGTCATCCTTCCAGATACAATGGGNGATGATAGNCCTCGTGATATCTCACCATGGGAGAATGTTGGAAATATTCTGATGGCACTTCTCATAGTACTCTTTGGAGTTCTGCCTTGGATTATCTGGGGAATGATGTCATCCTATGCTGATGCTCACTTCTATCAGCACATGGGTGGATTGTTACGACTTGTTGCAGGAGGTGCCTGAAATGAGTAGCGCAGCAAATTGGCACGAGTTGTTCAGCAGCACCACTACGTTGACCGTATTGTTGCCTGAGTTCGTTATGCTGCTCGGTATCCTTGCATTGATTATCATCCCTAACTTAGGTCGCGCAACCTTCCGTTTGCCATTGACTAAGATCAAGGTACCATGGTTCTTCGGNGGCGAGAGGTNCAANTTCACCAGAGATGCGCGATTACCGGCAATGATTTCGATTTGTACGCTGATGATTGCAACCTTCCTTGCTCTACTAAGTCANTTCAAGGATGGACAGCGTTGGATTCTGTTCTTTGGCGATGCAAGTGACATGACGGTTCTGCTCAAGGTAGATGGATTCGCCAGAGTCTTTGAGATTCTCTTCTTTGGAGCCTTGNTACTTGCTGCTNTTGCAACNGTATCCCGNATGCCTGCGCGCAAGCATCGTGATGACTTNCCAATNAGTGCGCTCATCGATAACCGCAGACAGGTGGACTTCCACATCCTACTTCTGATGTCGGGATTGGGTATGGCCTTCGTAGCCCTTGCCCAGGACCTCTTCATGCTCTTCTTGGGATTGGAGCTGGCAAGCCTTGCNACNTACGTTCTAGTAGCATTCCACAAGGAAAGCAAAGCAGGNACTGAGGCNGGTGTGAAGTACTTCATCGTTGGAGCAGTTGCTTCGGCAGTAGGNCTCTATGGAATGTCCTTGCTGTACATCTGGCATGGTAATCTGCAAATCGCTTCTCACATCTATACTTCAGGTGCGGTTAGCCTATCGATCAATGGTCTTGATTCCGCTTTCGCTAACGCCGATGCACTCGCATGGATAGCGATGGGAATGATGCTGGTCGGCTTTGGTTTCAAGGTCAGTGCAGTACCGTTCCATTTCGCAGCACCAGATGCATATTCTGGTGCTNCAGCACCAGTTGCCGGAGTTCTTGCTACCGCTTCCAAGGCGATGGGCTTTGTCGGTCTTATGCGAGTCCTCTTGGTAATTTCATTGCCTGAAGGTGACGGCAGTGCTGCTTGGNTGATTTGCTTGGCNGTATTATCTGTCATTACGATGACATGGGGTAACATTGCGGCACTNGGTTCTGATAGCCCCAAGCGAATGCTGGCCTATTCCTCGGTAGCCCATGCCGGTTACATGTTGGCTGCATTGACTGCTGTCGGTGCTTGGAGGTGGGGACACATCGACGCTCCTGCNGATGCNGCNGATTGGATNGTGACCGCCATCATCTTCCATCTCGTGGTTCTTGTGACCTTCAAACTCGGAGCCTTCCTNGTATTGGCTCTGCTNGAGATTGATGGCGGAGCCAGTCGNAGCGGTTCTCTCTCTGGACTTGCCAAGCGCGACCCGATCATCGCAGTCTCGATGTTCGTCTTCATGCTGGCTTTGGCNGGNGTTCCACCATTNGCTGGCTTCATGAGCAAGTTCCTGCTTATCGCTGGAGTCGTCAAGATGGCCGCTGGTGATGCAAGTATACAGGTTGCAGCCGGNGGNGGCTGGTCAATCGCCGACTTGCANTGGGTTTGGTGGTTGGCTGCAGCGGTATTCCNGAACAGCGCCCTTTCGCTNTACTACTACCTCAGGGTTGGAGTTGTCATGTTCTTCGAGGAGGCNGAATCNGACCGCAGGAGNCCACTTCCAAGGGCTTGGTTCCTACGCTTGGCCATTTGGGGTTGTGCTATCGGCNCCTTCGCATTCGGTGTTGCTGGAGACCATCTNATTCAGTTGTGTCANAGTGCTGCTGAGGGATTGTTCTCTCTCACATGATTGAAGAACAAGACGCCTACGGNCTCAATNATGGCAGCAAGNTTCGTCAANATAGCAGGTTATCGCTTCGTTGCNCTGCCNGACCGTGACNANCTAAGGGAACCATTNCGNCAACGCTGTCAGATCCTAGGACTCTTGGGAACCATATTACTCAGTCACGAAGGTATCAATTTCTTTCTCTCCGGAAAGCAGGAAGCCATCGATGGTTTCCTTGACCATCTTGAGAGAGATGAGAGATTCATCGATATTCCACTCAAGGTCTCCTACAGTGAGGATTGTGCATTTCGTAAGATGAATGTGCGTTTGAAGAAAGAAATCATCTCTATGGGGATGGAGGAGATCAAGCCGGCAGAATTCACTGGCCCAGCAATTTCTCCACAAGAGTTCAAGCAATGGCTCGATGAGGGTAGAGACGTTACAGTTCTCGATACTAGGAACGATTACGAAATCCGTCTTGGAACATCTGAGAATGCTGTCGACTTTGACATCAGTACCTTCAGGGCTTTT
>PBHQ01000023.1 GCA_002719475.1 Methanobacteriota archaeon
GATATTACCATCAAGGCCTGTAATAACTGGGGCGTTTGCAAGGAACATACTCTCACTTTGACGATTAATGAGCCGCTTGCCTCTATTTCTTATTCTCAAGCGCAGATTTCACTCAAGAAGGAAGAACCGATGGCAGATATGGAACCTTCCAATTCAGGTGGTGCGGTAGAGACCTGGGAAATAGATCCCTCCTTACCTGTAGGAATGGAGATGAGTGAATACGGTGTTATTTCTGGAATACCAGTTGCTAACCAAGACAATACCACATACACAATCTTCGCTAACAATTCTGGAGGTAGTGTCAACACGACTTTGACAATCGCAATCAATGGAACTGGCATGTACATCTTCTATCCATATGATAACCATAGAATTGCGGTGAATCATCCCTTGGCTACTATCTATCCCTCGCAAAGAGGTGCTGCTGCGATAACGTGGGAAATCACCCCCTCCCTTCCACAAGGAATGGAATTCGGTGAAGGAAATGGTAGTATCTGGGGAACACCGATAGAATTGATTTCAGACACGACATATACTGTCTCTGCAACTGGAATTGAACCTGATATCAGTGCAATAACTACGATTAGTTTTGCAGTTCTACTGGATATCGATTCAGATGGAATCCCTGATGAATCAGATGATGACGATGATGGGGACGGTTGGAGTGATACAGACGAAGCCGCTTGCGGTGGAACTGATGCTTCAGACCCAGATGATGCCCCATTCGATGGTGATGGTGATGGAATCTGTGACAGTAATGATGATATCAATGATGCCCCGATTCTGCTGTTCTATGATAGTTCGACAGTTGAGGTATCTCTCAATCTTGAGATGTCTATCTTCGAGCCAACTACAGTTGGCGGGGATGTGACTTCTTGGTCTATCGACCCATACTTGCCCCTTGGTTTGACTTTCAGCGGTAGCAGCCCTGCAAGAGATGGAGGAGACAATGGTTCGATATTTGGCACTCCAACTGAGTTGAGTGCAGATACTGTCTACACGATTACTGCAAGCAACGCCAAATATAGTTCGATATTTGTCATCAACTTGGCAGTTCTTCTGGATACTGATCTTGATGGAACTCCGGATCGTGATGACGACGATGATGACGATGATGGTTGGTCTGATGAGATTGAGTTCCTTTGTGGAAAGGACCCGTTGAATGGCACTGATGCTCCAGCCGATACAGATAACGACCAGATTTGTGACTATGTTGATGATGACGATGATGGTGATGGTTTCATCGATACTGAAGAGCAAGAGTGTGGTTCTGATTGGATGAATCCTACAGAAGTACCAGTAGATGCCGACGGTAGTGGAGTATGTGATGGATTGGAGACAGATACAGACCAAGATGGCTGGCTTGATGGTATAGAATCCTCATGTGGAACGGATGCTAATGATGGAAGCGATGTTCCTACAGATTTGGACAATGACTTCATCTGTGATTCTCTTGATGATGACAAAGATAACGATGGCTATGCGAATTTCGAGGATGATTTCCCAGAGGATGCCGAGGAATGGCTTGATACGGATTCAGACGGAACCGGCGATAATGCTGACATGGACGATGACAATGATTCTTGGACAGACATGTGGGAAGGACTGTGCAATACTGATTCCAAGTCTAACAATAGCGTGCCAAGTGATTTTGATTCCGATATGATTTGTGACTTGTTTGACGATGATATCGACAATGATGGGGTCTCGAATGAACTAGATGCCTTCGATGAAGATGCAAACGAGACCGCCGATTTCGATGGTGATGGAATTGGCGACAATTCAGATGATGATGACGATGGCGATATGTGGATGGATGAAGATGAGATTGCATGTGGCACAGATCCTTTCGACAAGAACAACACTCCCGATGGAATGGCCGATTGTGATGCTACCAAGAAGAGCGGCGAAACCCAGGAAGAATCGACATTTGCCTCAAAGTACTGGTGGATATGTGTACTATTCCTTCTACTGTTGTTGTTCTTAGTACCACTGTTCGTAATTGCCAAGGAACGGGGTGAGTCGATTTTCGTAATCTTAGGAATGAGAGGTAAAGGCCCAATGCCACAATATACAACATCAGTTCCAGATTTCATCTCTGGTTCTGGAACCAAGGTTGATCCATTCATCCTGCAAACTGTTGAAGGTGTACGTTCAGGCAAGAAAACATCGAGTAAGGAATCGATCACGATAACTAATCTTCAGCCCGAAACTACAGTACGATTCATGGACCTGAATCAAGAACTCAACGAAGGTCGCTTCAACATGGCTGATATTCTGGTTGAAGAAGATGATAGTAGCGAGGAGGAGGAACATGAATCCGGTTCTATCTCATTTAAGTTGAAGTTCGATGATATCTATGAGTCTAATGATGGTGATGAATACACAGGTTTGATGCGAGTCGGTGACTCCTCAGTTTACTTCCAGTGGACAGTTTGTATCAAAGATCCATCTGGACGTTCAAAGAAGCCAAGTAAGGATGAAGAGGCTTCGAAGAAGGCTAAATCCGAAGCTGCCGCGGCTAAGAAGAAGGAACTTGAAGTCAAAAAGAAAGCAGAAGAAGATGCCCGAAAGAGAATCGAAGAAGAAGGTCGAATCAAGAAGGCTGAGGAAGAAGCAAGGGCAAAGGCAGAGGCTGAAGTCAAAGCCAAGGCCGAAGAAGAAGATCGAATCAAGAAGGCTGAAGAAGAAGCAAGGGCAAAGGCAGAGGCCGAAGTCAAAGCCAAGGCTGAAGAACAGGCTGCAGACAAACTTGCGGAGATGGAAGCAAAGATGGCTGAGAAGATGGCTGCGCTTGAAGACAAGTTAGAAGGTCTATCTAAGAAAGAAGCGGAACTCGCTAGAATTTCTGCTAAGGCTGAATTGTTGGACTTGTCAGAACTTGGTGCGACTGAAGAGACCACAATCAGAGAGGAAATTGCAAAAGGCAGTGACAACATCAAATTGGCTGATGCCTCAGAATTCCCCGAATCAGGTAGAGGTTATGTTAACGATGGCAAGGGTGAGAATATCAGCATCAAGTGGAAGTCAAAAGATGGAGATTTGTTGACTGGAGTTTCTGGAGTTTCTAGAATCATCGGTTCAGGCGCTAAGTTCTACAGAAAGGATGAACTTCAGAAAATCAAGGGCATCGGGCCATTCATAGAAGAGAAATTGAATGCTTTGGGCTTGTACACTTTCTTGCAATTGTCAAAGATGGATGCAGAACTCGAAGATCAAGTAAACATCGCGATTGAATTCTTCCCCGGTAGAGTGAAGAGAGATAAGTGGGTCCATCAGGCAAAGGAGTTTGCCAAGTAGGCTCTGAAAACAAAGGATGGGTTTGAATGAGTGGAATAATCGAGCAGTTGGAATCTTTGGATGATTCTGTAAAGTTACTGATATGTTTAGTTGGAATCGTTTTTTCTCTATTCCTTTCTAGGTTTTTGATCGTTAAACCCTGGTTGAGATTGGTAAAATTGACCAGTGCAGAATGGGATGATCAGTTACATGCTCCAATTTCAAACCGACTATATGCATTCATTTTGATTGGTGGTCTTGACCTTTCTTTGGCTTGGGTCTATTCTTCTGATGGAGAATTTTCTCAAGCAATTGCACCATTCTTTTCGGTGTTTTACATCATCCTCTCAACCTCGTTGGCTAGTGTTTCTCTAAAACACATAGTTCCTGTAATTACCGATCGATTCAGCAGTAAGAACAGTGTTACCGTTTCCGGAAGTAACCCTCTGATAATTTTCGTTTTCAGAGGTGCAGTCTGGTTCGGTGGAATTTATCTAGCACTTTCTGAGATGGGTATTGAATTGCTTGGTCTGTTGGCATCATTGGCAGTATTCTCGATAATTATCGGTCTCGCAATGCAGCAAACGCTTGGAAATATAGTCAATTCATTCATGCTAGCTTTGGATCAACCCTTTGAGGTTGGAGATCGAATAGAAGTAGATGGTTTACTCGGTTCTGTCGCTTCTGTAGGTATTTTGTCGACAAAGATATTGACGTACCACGAGACTCTTGTCGTGATCCCAAACAATACACTGATCAATTCTATAGTAATCAATCATGCAAGAGGTGGTGGTGATGGAGTTGCTCGAAGAATCTCATTGGTTCTTGACATTGGAGTAGATTATGGCGAGGATATCGACCATGTGAAGTATACACTTCTGAAGTTGATGAGAGAGTGCCCGTATGTCATTGACAAACCGAATCCAAGAGTGTTGTTGAATGAGTTAAGCGATTTTGCCAAGGTTTTCCGATTATATGGTTGGGTAAAGGATTACAGCGATGAATGGGTCGCAAAAGATTGGTTGTTGAAGTCTATCGATGAGAAGTTCTCTGAGGAGGGTATCGGAATACCATTCCCTACAGCTCTACACATCAACAGGGAGCACAAGTCGACTGTGAATACTCGAAAGAAGAACGCCAGCGTACGCCTTGCAAGAATGCAGATGATTAAGGAAGACAAGAAATTGCGCGAGGAGCGAGAATCCGCAAGATCAGAACTTGAGGAAATACAAGAGCGTCTGAAAGATATTGAATTAGAGAAATCTGAGCGTACAACATTAGAAGAGGCTGCTCGAGAACTTGAGAAGATAATCTCGATGTTCGATGCAGGTGAAGATTGAATCAGACCGGTGTTCCGCACATTGGACAGGCTTGCCAAGAGGCTTGCAATTGCCCTCCACAATTTGCGCAGTTTGATGTTGACGATGGATTGTTCTCAAATGCACTTTCCGTTAATTCAGTCTCGTGTTTCTTAGCACTTGCCTGTGACCTTAGCATTTCCTGCAGCACTTCAGAATCAGTGGCTCCAGTTTCAAACCCTTTCTCTAACATTCTTTCAACAAGTCCCATTTCAGCTTTCTTCGACTCATTGATATGGTCCATTCTTTGTGCTTCACGAGCTCTTTTTGCGGCTTGTACCTTTTCGAAAGCATCCATTGCAATGTCCATCTTTGCTTGTTTTTTATCCAGTTCAACCTGATCTTGAGTTCTTTGAATCTGTGCGATATTTTCTGCAGCAGCAAGGGCGTTCTGTCGATCGGCTTCGTCCATCAAATGTTGATGTTCTTTTTGACTCCGTTCGACTGAAGACAATATTTGCCATCTTTGATCATCCAGTTCTGCTTGGGCTTTCAATCTAGCCAGTTCTTCCGCGACCTTACGTCTTTCTTCAACTCCTAAATCATGCACATGCATCCTATGTAACATCTCACTTTGTCTAGCTCTGTTACGAAGAATAACTTCCATCTCTTCGTTGGCCTTCTCATCGAGAATCTCATTCCTTTGTTTCATTAAGTCTAATTCGTCCTGCATGGTGAGTAATTTCTCGTGTTCAGTCTTGTTCCATGACAGCCATGCATTCTTCAATTCCAAGGATAATGACTCAAATGTGGCTCTCAAGGACATACGTATTCCAGCCTCAGCATCTTCTTTCAATCCACCATCGCTACGTAGTTCATCCAATGTTGAAGAACTGAGTACTTCGGTCTTTACAACGGCATTAATTTCGTTAAATAATAGCCTACCTAAATCCGAAATTCCAATTTCCATTTCCCCTTTGGCAGGTAGTGATAGAAGTCTCCCTAGATTCTGAATATTGAATTCTAATTTGAGGCCAACACATCCGGTGATATCTTTGCCATCACTCGTTCTACCTTCAATCGGAATAAGAACATCATGAGGTCCAAGGAAAACGAAGAGGAATGCTCTATCTGGTGTCCCCTTTCCAAACATTCGTGAAAGAAGACCTGCTTCAGGATTAACTTCCATATTGGTTTGTGTAGCAATTCCAACTACTCGACCTCTTTCTACGACTACACACGCTTCATTCGGCTTGAGGGTGATAGTTGCGTCTCTTGGCACATGTTTGTCCATGTAGTATGTACAAACGGTATGCGGGTTGGTTCTCCATCTGAATCTGGTATCTTTGCTCATTTAATCACCTTCTCGTCAATCCGTCCAAAATCATATTTCTTTCAGAGAAATGGTTCTTTGCTCCAGTCATTTTTTGCCGGGTCTGTGCTGCTAAAATAATTAGTTCATTCTCTTCCTCTTGCTTGCCAAGGTCGTGGACTAATTGGTTCACGCTATTGGTGGAATCACGTAATCTTTCAAGTGTTGCTAGGTCGTGTTCAATCAACGTTTTCAGCATTTTCTTATTGAGTTTGGCTGCAGAATCATGTCTTGAATCCGGAGTGTGAGAGATGCTGTATCTTGCATCTGAAATCAGAGAATCACATGCTTGCATAGCATCATTGATGTTTCTGCGCAATTTTCTCATCCCCTCTCTATGTGCTTCATCATGAATTGAATCAAGATGATTTCGCACCATTTCTGCACGTCTCCTGACCTCTTCCCTTAGAGCCTGATCTGACTCTTTGAGTTTACCACTCTGATATCCAGCATATGCCGCCCAAAGTGCCTTTGTAGCGGTCAAAGAAGCGGAAATCACTGGGTCCATTGAATTTCCTCAAACCTTGCAGATAGCACTTGACGTGTCAATCCTTCGTTTCTTTGTTCTCAATGCTGCTATGGCCAGCGCAACAATGGATAGAAGAGCAGGGAACCCAGGGAGGAACCCTGAGTCAACTGTATCATTCTGTTTATCATTGGTTGAATCCTCGTCATCTGTTGCTTCTTGTACCACTATTTCCGCCCTGAGAATCTTGACCTCGTAAACTGGTCTGTCGTAGTTTCCTATCTGAACTTGACTGATTGCATCGATGACATCAATTCCAGATACGTTTTGTCCATCAATACTTCCTGCAATGGCTGCGCCGAAGACAGTATGAATTCCATCAAGGTGTGAAGGCGTACTGTCTCTATCGACGAAAAAGAATTGACTTCCTCCAGTATTTGGGTATTGAGTCTTGGCCATAGACAAAATTCCAGGATGATGTTCAAAGCCGTTATCTGCTTCATCTGGAAGGGTATAATTCTCGCTATCACATTCTGTGGCTGCGATTCCATTACAATATCCATGCCATTCTGCTGCATATCCTCCATAGCCATTAGAAAATTGAACATCTCCACCTTGAATCACGAATTCATCGATTATTCGGTGGAATATTGTTCCGTCATAATTTCCAAGGCGTATGTGTTCAAGGAAGTTCGCAGAGTGAATAGGTGATTCTTCCTCATACAATTTAATTTGTAAAGTACCAATGTGCTTGATACCTTCAGAATCAGTCCAACTCAGGTGGAATATGACATCTGTATCTGGCAGAGGATCAACGTATTGGCTACAGTTACCTCCGCTTGGACAAGGAACCTCATCATATGTTGGATAGCACTCATTGAATTCTGTTGAATACGGATCGACACAACACCAATTCATTGAATGGTAATCGGAACCAAGTCCGTTAGGGTCACTAGGATATGGATGGCTAGCAGGACAACTCGAATCGTATACCACATTCTCTTCTTGGCATCCATTAGTATCAACTGATGCCCCTAAAGGTGTGTTCGGGCAGTCGTCCTCGCCATCAGGAATGCTATCTCCATCACTATCTAAGATGTCATCGGTCTGATTTATCGGTTCATCTTGCAACCCGATAAGAATCACAATTTCCTTTGAATTGAGTGGAGTATAGTTACAATCTTGCATGTACATTGGATCTAGTGTATACATCCAGCATACTGGTTCGATGATGAATGTAATAGATGTTCCATTACTGATATTGGAGTCAAGAGTGATGTTCCAGGTCGCATTGGTGCTGGTGTTTGAGAATATCATGTAGGCGCTCAGTCCGTAATTAGCAACCCCTTCTGGTGGATTAGAGGACACGCCTGCAGTATCATTCCAAAGAACCCCTTGTGGGTAATGAATGCCGCCAGGACAAGCATTGTCCAATACTGCTGTCAGGTTGAAGGAGTTTTGACTGAGATTGGCATCATAGTCGTGATGTATCTCCCCGATTCCATAGCAAGTGCTGATGTCTATTGGGCCGATAGCGATCACAATTTGGAATGAATAATTCTGGCTTTCTGTGCAGTTTGTTTGGCAGTTGTCTCTCGTTGGATGCAATTCAAAGGTCACTAAGGTGCCATCCGGGATATCCTGTGAACGGCTGATTTGCCATTCCACAGGGTATGAGGAGTTAGATTCAATGAGATATCTCCAGTTGTTGTCATCACTACTAATCTCGATACCAGAAGTATCATTCTTGATTAGAGTGCTCGGATACACCACGCCATCAGAGCAATTGTTCACCAAATCTGCAGAGATATTGAACGTGTATTGCGGTGGCTGACTGTAATTATAGTCATGTGAAACGTTAGTGAAAGTCAGGCATTCATTAGAATCCTCACTTGTCAAGGATACAGTTTCATCTCCCAAAATGCCTGTTGGATTTGATTGAATCAGAAGTAGAATGCTCAGGATGAAAGGTAAGATGGTCCTTAATCGACTTTCCATGAGATTTGCTGGTATTTTACTCTCTTATGTATATTTATTACATGTGAATAAGATTTCTTGCAGTTTTTGTTTTGGAAATTGATGAAACCATCAATTCAACAGTTTTGTAAGAAATTTCAAGAGTAAGTTTTTCGCCTTTGTAATCTCACAAGTACACAATGGCGACGGAGTATGGCTCCTGGGCGTGGTACGTCGATGCGATTAGGGACATCGATTTTGCTTATGCTTGGGTTGGAATGGGAATCATTCATGCATTCCTTTCGATTCTAACGCTTATCTTCTTGTTCACTTTGGCTACAATGATTTATCGTGCAAGGCCCGATTCTCCTGAGAATCGTTTCATGTCATTGATGCTCTTCGTTGAAGGTCTGAAGACAATCGTAACTTGGTACGCGATTTATCCATTCGGGCCCGATATTTTGCCAACAATGCAATATTGGCGAGTAATTTACTACACCATGTGTTTACTCTCAATAATGATGTATCTATCTCTATCTTCATTCTATCCGGTAAAATTCTTGAATTTCATGACTAAAGATTCGATCAAGAATAATTTGTACTGGGCACTTCCAGCACTCTCGATTGCATTGATGACTCTAATCTTGATATCCTCTGGTGGAATATATGGGGCCTTCAAAGGATCATTACATGTTGAATGTCAGGAAGGTGGGGGAGAAGGGGCAGCAATTGTCAAGACTTCTTATGGCGAGGATGGATTAACAGGCAATTGTATCGAAGAACATACTCCTTACCATTTCGTTACTGTAGAGCAATCTGATTTGGGTAGGTTATTACTGATGAGTCCAGTGTTGACTGCATTCATCGCTTTGGCCTTTATGCGCAATGCGCAAAAGAGCCTCGGGGTTGATGAGGATGATGAAGATGCAGTTCAGAAATCCACTGAAGCCAGAGCGATTGTGGTAGGATTTGCTGGAAAGACCTTCTTCCAAGGAACGATGCTTTTCTGTATGGTCTATATTACAGCAGTTCATGGCAAGTTCAACTCATCAGATTTGTTGAATGTCGAGTTGAATGATACGATGAAGTTCTACTTCTATGGCTTGTATGGATTCTTGTTCAGTGCCTTGTTTGCGGGCCTATTCGAAGGAACAATGTTCACTTATGCAATATTAAAGAACGATGTTCTTGGAATTGATGAGAAACTTCGTAAGACATTCAGCACCGCAATTTTTGCAACTTTGGGGGCCATTGCTTTCCTTGTAGCTTCAGAGATCGTTGAGAGTTTGATTGGAGGTTCTGGTTGGATTGGAGGAGTACTTGTGGGTGCACCACTTATCGTATTGCGCAAGCCAATATTCACCGTGATTAATGGATTCTCGAGCCGTTTGATGCCAGAATCATTTACATCATCTGAAAGAACTTATCTTGAAGCATATTCAGCAGTAATGGAAGACTTCAAAGTTACTGAAGGAGAAAGAAAATTATTGCAATTAACTGCAAAGAACCTAGGTTTGAATGATGAGAGAGTTCAACATTTGGAGTCCTGGCATAATGAAAAGATTACTTTGTCTTCCGAAGAGGAGTAGTTGTTGTTCATCGTTTTCTGTCAAGGCTTGAACCTTTACATTGTTCTCGTTGAGCAAATTCCTAGTTCCGTAATTTTCTTTTTGAGATTGATTGAAGAATCATACCAATTTAGGGTGGCCTAAAGTATATGTAGGGGTTGCTTTTCGGCCGCCCTAAAGGTGAACTAGATATGAGACCTGATACAAAATTGAAAGCTACGCTACTGATTTTCCTAATGGCATCCGCTACGTTAGTGGGTTGCATTGGTGGAGACGATGAAGAGACTGAAACGAAAGAAAGCGAAAATAATGAAACTGAAGAAACCAAGCCAGAATGGTTGGACGCTTCAGATGCAGGATATACTTACGCTTCTGATGTAGACAACCACCGCTCCTTGATGCAAGATTTGTGTGACATAAAGGCAGCAGCAAGTTCTGATGGCGGATATGATTTTGCGGAAGCTAAGAACATATACATGAACGGAAAGAATGCTCAGAAGGATTCAGGATCTTACAGAACACTTGCTGGGTTTGCTGCAGCAGAAGGTAAGAATCACAATTACGATTCTTTTTACAATATGACCGGTTCAGTTGATGCCCACATCATGGCTGCAATGGAGGGCACTGGTGATTTTGAGAATGTTTCTGACACTGTAAGATATCAGGGTATTGCTAAGCTAACTGCAAACATGGGAATGGTTGCATACACAATTCATGAACTAGGTAGCGCTGCTACAAAGGCTGCTGCTGGAAATGTGGATAATGATTCTGGAGCCCCACACAATTGGGATGAGGGCTGGGCATTTTTCCACGGTCCTGATGAGCATTGGAGTTGCTCCCCAGCTTACACTATGAAGAAGAGAGCAGCAGACTTTGGCACAACAACAAATGACGTTTCAAACGCTCTTTCTTCGACAGAGGCTGCTATGGTGGCTGGACTTGCTGCACTACAGGCCAACGATTCTACTGCTTACAATGATGCAATCAACACAGTAATGAAGAATCTGATTATCACCTACTCTCAGGCTACCTTGAAGTACGCCATGAAGATGGACAGCAATGATACAGCTGCTAAGTATCAAGCAGAGGGCTATGCTTTCTGGAAGACCATGGAAGCTTACGCCGCTCCATATACTGACGATGGATGTTACAACATGGCTGCACATTACGTGCACATGATGGGCGATGTAGATGCTGCAGCATGTGATGCCTTCGTATGGACCAACGGTTCCAGGGATGCAAACGGTACCAATGACACGTGCTACAACTCTGTCACTCATGCAACAGTTTCTGGTGCTACTGAGGAAATCTGTGATGGTTTTGGAGGATACTTCTATGAGAACTACGGCGCTACACAGATCAACAATATACTTGATTTGACCGATGAATCACAACTAGGAACATCATATGATTTGACTGCACATCTTCAGCCAGTATGGGACCATTATGGAATCACTGCTGACGATATTGGAACTTACGAGTGAGCATAATTATTATGAAAATTGAGGGGGCAGCCGCATAACGTGTCCTCCATAAGTTACGGCTGCCCCGCGTTTTTTTGAAGGTGTATTGATGAGAGATACCAAACCGGTAATTTCCTTTCTGTTAACTGCTTTATTATTACTCCCAATGCAAGTGTATGCAGAAAATGATTCAGAGACATTTACATTATCTGGATTTGTTTACAATAGTGATGGAAACTTAGCTAGTTCTACTTCTATCAAAGTAGATTCAATGACATCTGTATGGTCAGAAAATGGAGAATATTCCTTTTCAGGAATTACCCCGGGTGAACATACTGTCCGTGCATATTTCATGAATGACGGTCATACAGTTGTATATCGGAAGATGTTTTTCTCCGGAGATATGCAATTAGATTGGCATGAGGGTAAGAATTGGATTACTGTAGAGGTTTTTGATGATCAAGGTTTACCCATTGAGGATAATTCATTGAATACAGTTGAGTTGGTTAATGCTGACGTGTCTAAAGCTTTGAACGATGCACGTGCTGAGTTTGGTCCATATGAAATTGGGGAATATTTCACCCTGCGTGCTGATTATGGAAGTATAGATGGATCCAGTCAATATGTGCATTTCAAACTGGAACCAGGCTCAGCGACATCTTCAGGGATTAATGATTTTAAGTTCCACTACGGAAAGAACAGTGTTTATGGATTCATTACAGATTTAAGAGGAGAACCATTGCCTGATGTTGTTGTAAGTGATGGCAACAATAGTATAGTTTCGAACATAGACGGTTTTTACCTTCTACAGAACTTGGAAGTGGGTAGTGAACAACAAATAACTATGCGGAAAAATGGTGTTGAAATTATTGCACCACTTAATCATACTATTGTATCGGGCCAAAATTTGGTTAATGTATCGTCAGATTATGAAGGTGAACTGCCTGGGGATCTATATTTTACAACACAGATGCAGACATTGACCATGTCTCCTGTCTCGATTGAATGGGAAGGGGGAGTTTATACGGATTATTTCTCGCTTTATGCTGGTGAAGTTGAAGAATCCAATCTGATTTATCGTGGCACAGCAGATTCCTTCATTTACACTCCTACTGAAAGCGGTACAATGCAATTTAACATTGTAGCAAACAATACGAATGGGTCAAATGTAAACCCTCAACCTCTCCTAATGATTTTTCTTCCAGCATCTTCTAATGAAGAGTTATGGTCTGCGGGAATGAGTTGGAATTATTCCCTTCTACATGCGCCAACATTCCACCAGAATAAGACGTATACTGTGATTGGTTCGGAAGTTGTTGTTGATGCTTTTGATCGCAATCAAGATACATTCCTACTAAGGGTTTCAGATGACAATTATGAGGATGGAGAGAGAGCATATCGTTGGGTAGATTCAACCAATCTTCTGAACATTAGAACCTATTGGGTTGACGCACCTTCATCATCTTCTTATTTTCAAGAGGGACAACTTGGATGGAACTTCACAAATAATGGTCAGGAAGTAGATTTACTGTCGGGGGAAATACCTACAAATTTACATTTTAATCGTACAAACATAATTGGTGTCCCCGGCCATCCAAATGGGTATGATGATACGATGAATACGGTTTTTGTGCAACATGGAGTGGAAATTACTACACCTGCAGGTACTTTTCTGACAACTTACATTTCCATAACAGATGAGAGTGATACCGTTATTTCCTGGGAAATGTGGTATAATTCTTCAGTAAGGAATTATGTCAAGATTATCGACAGATTGCCCGGCTCTCATTCTGAGATGGTGACTTATGAACTAACTGGATACGATCTCCCTACTACCCCTCAATTCGTATCTGAAAAAGGTAATCTTTCGGTCAAGGATTATACAATTGAATGGGCGGAATTTACTGGAGCTAGTAAATATCAATTGTTAGAGAATGGAGTTGTTATCCATGAAGGCAATTCCACATCATTCCAAATTGAAAATAGGCCTGACGGAAGTTATCTCTATGAGATAAATGCATTCATGGAATTAGGTTTCTTGATTAGAGGGGGCGAAATTGAGATCAATGTTAATTTCATCCCACCAGTTCCATTTTTCTTTACACCAAGTCAAGAAATAATTAACGAGGACCTTGTGGAATTATCATGGTCCTCAATACCAGATGCAATGTGGTATTCTGTAATTGTTCAAGATTCGGATGGTAAGACAGTTGAGGTTTACAATGGTACTGAGAATAATACAATTTTACCCAATTTGTCGCCCGGGCAGAATCGAATACGGGTAAATGTCATGGTAAGTGACAAGATTTCTGACTATTCTCCATCAATTTTTATCGATGTCAAAATGTCACCATCGAAAGAAAGCGGAGGCTTGCTTCCATCACTCTCATCTGGTTATGTTATTATGATTCTATTACTCTCTAGTTTGATATATTCTCATAGGAGGATAAGGTAATGTCACGGCGGTCTTTGCTGGCCATCTTTCAGATTGTCTTGATTGTAGGATGTTCAGTCGGAGTTTGGCTATATTATGAAAACAACAAATCTTCACAGGCTGCAAATCAATCGGGTGCGATTGTGATTGAAGATTCTAATGAAATTAAGCATTATTTTGATCAACCTCCCGAGCGTGTTGCGATTACTAACACCTATGCTGCCAATGTAATGCGAATGCTGGAAGTGGATATGGATGTAGTAGTTGGTGTGTCTGGAGATTTTTATGATGAAACTTTGTGGCCAGAATTTGTCGAAACACCTCTTGTTCAATATTCTGCTCATTCAGAAATTGACTTTGAATCACTTCTTGATACGCGTCCAGAGGTGTACATTGTTTTCGCTACCAATGGAATGGTAGATACAAATGCGATTAGGGCCAAATTAGAACCTGTGAATATCAAAGTTGTCGCCTTGGATTTTTACAAGTATGATTCCTTACGATATGAGATTGGTGTAATTGCTAAAATGTTTGATAGGCAACAGCAAGCTGATGCCATATTTGAGGAATTTAATGCAATAGAATCCATAGTTGAAGAACGAATAAGTATGCTCGATCCATCAGATAGACCAGAAATTGTAATGGAACATCATGCCTCACTTACTAGAGATCCTGTTGTTTTGACTGGAACCTCACAATGGAATGATCTTATTGAATTGGCAGGAGGTGTGAACATTTTTTCCCATTTGCCAGGCCATACAACTCATGTTGATATCGAGGCAATAATTGGTGAAGATCCTGATATTATTATGTTTGATGGGATAACATTTGAGATAGGTTTCAATGAATATGATCCCGATGATAAATGTGGAACACATATGGAATTCATAGCTGATAGAGCTGGGTTTGAAAATGTTCAGGCAATTCAAAATGATATGATGATTATCATGGCAGGAGAATTTGCTGGTCCCATGATGATTCATGGTCTACCTACTCTAGCCAAACTTCTGCATCCTGAACTGTTCTCTGATTTTGATTCTGAAAAGTATCTAGATGATTATTATTCAAAATATCACAATATAGAAAGATCCGGTAAATTCTATTGTTCATCATTAGGAGGCTGAGCTTGTGCAGTCTTTGTCTGAGGAGCATATTGCCAAGGGAAAACGTCAGATTTTGTTTATCACAATATTATTTGTTTCTACTATTGTGATGGCGGTTATCGCGATGGGACAGGGTTCTTACAGTAAATTGGATACATGGGCCACCATTCAAATTTTTTTGGGCTTAGAAGATTTAGATGATGTTGAGTCTGACATACTTTGGAAGATTAGGCTACCTAGAATTTTGATGGCAATAATTGGAGGTATTGCTTTAGCAACTGCAGGTGCTTTGATGCAGGGTTGCTTGGGTAATCCTTTGGTTTCACCATTGACATTGGGAGTTGCTTCTGGTGCTGCATTAGGGGCAGCATTAGCGATTGTACTTGGATTTGCAATTGTAGATATACCGGAACTGGGAATTGTAGCGAATGCATTTTTGTTCTCATTGCTTGTTGTTTTCATTATTATTCAATTAGGTAAATTCCGTTCAATCAGTGCAGAGTCATACATCTTGGTAGGTATTGCGATTACATTCATTGCTGGGGCGGTAGTCTCAGTAATGCAATATTTCGCCAGCGATGCTCAACTTTCCAAACTGGCACATTGGTCTTTTGGTAGTCTTTCACGTCCAGTAATTATGAACGTGCTTTTGATAGGAACTGTGGTTTTGGTATTGTTNCCAATTGCANTGNATTGGGCATGGGATTTGAATGCCCTTTCAGTGGGGGGCGATGATTTTGCAATTTCAACGGGGGTAGATCCTGCGAATTTGNGAAGAAATATTCTGATACTTTCGGCTTTATTGACTTCGGTTATAATTGCATTTACTGGTTTGATTGGATTTGTAGGCCTAGCTGCACCACATATGAGTCGTTTGATTGTTGGCAATGATTACCGTATACTAATTCCTTGTTCAGGNATTTTTGGAGCATTTCTGATGCTATTTGCTGATACCTTGGGCCGTACCTTGTTTGCTCCAATAATAATCCCAGTTGGAATCATGCTATCTGTAATTGGTGGTCCTTTCTTTATGTACCTACTTCTCAGAAATCGGGGGGNCTCTANTTGAATTCCCTTCTTGANGTAAAAAAACTGTCATTCAGTTGGGGTGAGAGCCGCGTTTTGAAGGAGTTGGATCTATCNATCTACCAGAATGAAATAGTGTCTATATTAGGTGTAAATGGGGCTGGTAAATCCACACTTCTGAAGTGNCTAAACAAGGTTCTAGTCCCTGATTCAGGAAAGATTGAGATTTTNTCTCAAGATTTATCNACTATGAGAATTAATGAGGTCTCAAAATTAATNTCATTTGTACCTCAATCTTTGCGTTCAAATTTTCCAATGGATGTTTTTGATGTTGTTCTATTAGGNCGNCGGCCATATTTGAATTGGAGTGTAGGTAGAAAAGATAGAGATAAAGTCAGTNAAACATTACGCATGTTGAATTTACAGGGTTTTGCTTTCAGAAGATTTGATCANCTTTCTGGAGGAGAGAGGCAGCGAGTTATCATTGCAAAAGCAGTTGCACAAGATACTAATTTACTGTTGCTTGATGAGCCAACAAGTGATTTAGATCTAAAAAATCAAATCGGGATTATGAAAAGAATCAAACATTTAGTTTCAGATAAAGAATCAAAGAAATCTGCATTGATTGCGATTCATGATATCAACATTGCAGCTAGATTTTCAGATCGAATATTATTGCTNGATGANGGAAAAATAATTGCTCATGGGACTCCNGAAAAGGTGCTGAATAAAGATAATATTGCAAGAGTTTTTGGAGTTACAAGTNATATTTTNCCAGCNACTGAAAATGACCCCCTNCGTATAATTCTCAAAGATGAGATAGAATGTGAAANTCTAGTTATAGAAGATGAAAATTTGGAAAAAAAGAATGAGGGATGATAAACATGACAGGAAAATTATTGATAATGTATGGAACAGAAACAGGTAATTCAGAATATTTAGCTATGGATGCTGAAAAATTGGCTAGTGAACATGGNATGGATGTACAAGTAAATGCAATGGATGAATTATCTGTAGACGAGATTAGTACATATGAAAACGTTGTAATTGTTTGNAGTACTTGGGGTGATGGAGAACAACCAGACAATGCGCAGGAATTATTTGATGATTTCACAGATTCTCCAGNTGGTTGTATGGAAGGGGTTAATTTCGCAGTTTTAGCTCTTGGAGATTCTGCTTTTGATATGTTTTGTCAATCTGGAATCGAATGGGATGAAATATTTGAGAAAAAGGGTGGTAATAGGGTTAACAAAAGGATTGACTGTGANACAGATTACGAAGATTATGCCGAAGAATGGATTNATGAGACCTTGAAATTGATNAAAGTATGAAATGAACTCGGGTGGATATTGAAATGAATAAAGAAATACNAGAGGANAATCCTAGGCATGCTCCCCCTAAGGGCCATGATACAAATCAACAAGAATTGCTTTACGATCCAAATGTTGCAACTTCAACACATGCTGAACAAGCTCAATCATTGGCCAAAAAGATGCCAACTGGTACGCTTTGTACCATGTCTGTAGAACCAAGCGGTTATCCATATGGTTCATTCGTAGCTTATGCAATGTATAATGGCAATCCTNTTTTTCTGATTAGTAGATTAGCAGTTCATACTAAGAATTTGCAGAAGAATTCTAAAGCATCATTATTGATTTCTGAAAATGGAGAGGGTAATCCTCTCGCTTTAGGACGAGTTACTCTNGTTGGAGAATGTACAATAATAGCNGAAGAAGAACGCGAGGATGCAAANCAGGAGTTTATTTCAATTCATGAAAGCGCGTCCTTTTATGTNGATTTCAAGGATTTTGATTTCTACTGTTTGAAAGTTGAACATATACGATATATTGGCGGATTTGGCCGTATGTCATGGGTTGAAAAAGAAATGTGGTTTGAAGCAGAACCTGATCCACTTACAGACGTTNCAATGGATATAATTNCGCATATGAACGAGGATCATAGCGATGCAATGGTGCTGTATTGTAAAACAATGAGTAAAGCTACAGATACTACTGAGGCAGTAATGACTGGTATTGATCGATATGGATTTGAGATGTCAGCTACGACATCACAAGGGCCAAGACCTATACGATTAGCATTTGAAAATGAGGTATCNAACTCTGAAGAAGCGCGTAAAGAACTGGTAAGAATGGTGAACAAAGCGCGAAAGATGTTGTCGGAAGAATGAAATTTATTTTCAGGNAGNNTTTTTCAGAATATTTTTTTAATTTAACGGCAAAATAAAATCAAAGTGGATACTCGAAGTGATTGATTGGCGCTTTATCAATCTCAAACTTGTCAGGTGTAAGTATGTCTGAATTAATATTGGAAATTGAGTCTTTATCCATAGGTTTCGACTCGAAATTAATATCAAATTTGGACTTGAAGGTTTACTCTGGAGACATAATTGCATTAACTGGTTCCTCAGGTCTTGGTAAGACTACATTGTTGCGTACCATCGCTGGACTGATAAGTCCGATTGATGGCGTTATTAGATGCAATGTAAGTCCACGTGGAGGAATAGGTTACATTCCACAGGGCTTGGGGCTAGTCAGACATGCCAGTGTGTACCACAATGTTGACTTAGGTGCTCGCGCAGGTGTCTCTCCAATATCAGATAGTGGTTCAATATTCAATTGGGGCCAAAGAAGAAGGGAAAGGGTTGAGACTGCACTCAATAATCTAGGAATTATTGAAAAAATCGATGAACCAGTTCGTAGACTCTCGGGAGGGCAGCAGAGAAGGGTCGCAACTGCCAGAACTTTGGCTCAGCGCCCTAAATTGATACTTGCAGATGAATTTCTCTCAGAACTCGATCAAAAGAACGTTGAAAAAATCTCCCAGGTCTTTCAAGAACTCATACTAGAAACAGGAGCAGCGATGATTTTAGTTGAGCACAATATAGAGCGCGCTCAAAGAATTTCTAATCGTTTACTAAGATTAGAGGATGGCAAATTAATAGAATTACGAGGTGAGGATGAGTGAATCGAAGCAAGTCTAGATTGCTTATTTGGATCGTAGTTGTTTTGTGCTTGAGTATTTTGATTTTCTTGGATTTAACTGATGGAAATATAGCAGAATTGTCTGCAGATTTAGGAAATTTCATTGTATTTTGGAACGAATCATTATGGCCTCCTGATTGGACTATGTTGCAAGCACAGTCATATTCAACTTGTGAATCCAGTATTGGTTTCTTTTGTTCAAAGGCTTATTTAGGGATGCTTGAAACCTTAAAGATGGCATTTGTAGCTACGATTTTCGGTTTTATTGGGGCGATAATTATTTCTCCACTAGCGGCAAATAATTTGACTCCTGCCTTCATTTATTTCCCTGCTCGGTTATTTCTAGCTTTTACAAGAAGCCTACCTAGTATCATTTGGGCAATCATTTTTGTTGCAGTAGTGGGCTTGGGCCCTGTTGCTGGAGTTCTTGCTATGACATTCTACACAATTGGCTATTTAGGAAAAATGCAATATGAAGAGTTAGAGGGTATGCATCGGGAGCCTCTAGAAGCCGCACGTGCAATGGGTTTATCTCATCCGGAAATAGTAGCAGGAGTAGTCATTCCAGAGGCAGGTAACACGCTTCTCTCTCAATTGCTATTCATGTTTGAATACAATGTTCGTCATGGAACTGTACTTGGGCTTGTAGGAGCTGGAGGTATTGGATATTATCTTCAGTATTACATGGGTTTTCTTCTCTATGCCAAAGTAATGGCATTCCTTGTTGTCATCTTTGTTGTTGTTGTAATCATTGATTTGTTGTCAATGTTTTTGCGCTCTTATGTTAATGAGGAAGCAGACCGCAATCGCCCTTCTTGGCTAACCATATTACTTCCTCCCTCAATGGCTAGAAAGTTGGAGAATAAGGACTCAGAAAAGTAGTGTTTCATATTTCATCGAGTTGATAGATAGTTCCCGCCCAACTGAAAAGGAGTAATTCGTCATTGAGACCTCTGCCAAAGCCAACAATTAATGTATCAACATTTGTGATTGGTTTAGCGAACCAGTTTTCACCATCATAACTACTTATCCAGATATTTCCTGAACAGAAATCACCGAATATGTAACCTCCTCTAACGCTTTCTGGACCCCAATCCATCCATTCTCCTCCTGAAATTGAACAGTTACCATTTGAGTGATTATATTCAATCACAGGATCAACAAACCCTTCAGGGGGAGCAGTAATGTTTTCATTACAACCTGATTCAGGTTCGAAGATGTGTTTTCCTTCTCTTGTAGACCATCCGAAATTGGAGGGTTTAGTCATCTCTACCATGTTCACTTCTTCCCAACAGCGTTGACCAACGTCCGCTATCCACAGTCGTCCATTCGGGTCCACATCAAAGCGCCAAGGATTTCTCAATCCTGTGTGTAGTACGAAATTTTCATCATCATCTTCTGAATGATTGAGTAGAGGTTTGATACTACCATTCAGATATTGGAAGTACTGCATGGTTCCTAACGGCGTGGAAGAATTTTGCCCATTGCCATAAGGATCGTCTCTAGACCCCCCATCGCCAATACCCCATAGGTAGTGGTTATTTCCTAGTGCTAAAATGTGTCCACCGTTGTGGTTTTGGTGAGGCTGGTAAATAGTCCTCAAGACTGACAATGAATCGAGATTTAATGTGTGGTTGACAATATCAATTTGTGCTAGTATGAGATTGGATTGTTCTGATTCACAAGTTGTGTTTTCAGTATATGACAACATTACTTTGGTTTGCTTATCAAGTTCTTCTATAAAGGCAAATGAAAGCATCCCTTGCTCGTTATGACAATTTGAAACTAGGTCACTTAAGTCTCCAACTAAGCGTAAATTTTCCCCATTCCAAGCTGAAATTTCACCTGAAAGGTCTCCAATCCAAATCTCGTTTGTAGAATAATATGGAACAGTCTTAATCGGAGTAACAAATCCCTCTAGGTATGTTTCACAATAGTATTGTTCGGAATCAGGAGTGCAGTTATTCGATTTTTCTTGCCAAAAAGAATTAGTCTCTTCTTTTGTTGATTTTTCATTTTCAGAGCCAAAGCAACCTGAAAAGGAAAAAGAAANGNCCAANAATACACAAATCAAAATNGCCCTTGAATCCATTTAAAACACACTTTCATTCATTCTTCATTTTCAACGATTTCAGTTTTCACTATTTCCTCGGTTGAAGGATTCTGTTTCTTTGTTTTGAAATAGAATATAACTCCAACAAGGCCAATCAAAACTATTGCACTTGCTATTTCTGTTGTATAGGTTGTACTTTCTACACTTTCTTTGATAGAGACTTTCCCTGCCTTCGACTCAAAGTAAGCTGAGATCCCAGGGACATCTTCTATTGCATCACCATAAGTTCCGAGGTGTTCTGTGGTGTTGATAATAGTAATTCCTGGAGAGGAGAGAACCTCGTCTAGAACCTCAACTCCATCCGCGTTCATGTTCATTGTTGCAAAAGCCATTTGAAGTTGTGCAACATCATCACTTGAGAAGTAATCAGGGTTGTACATTATTGGATGGCTTGGAGCTCTTCCAAAACCCGGAATTTCACCGTCATCTGAGTATCCCCCTAATGGATAGAAATCCTCAGTTGAATCAAAATCACCATCAAAGCACCAAGATTCTGGCTCATCTCCACAATAATCCGGTACAGTGGGGTCCTTTGCAAATGAAATGTAATCATTTGAAGTTCCACCTTCGTGCTCAGCAAGACATCTTAGTGACCCAATATATTTGTAATATTTAGTGCCACTATTTGGTATGCTGGAATCTTCGGAGAAGTGGTTTCTAACAGTGTCTGTAAGTGAATCTATTTCATCGGGGTCCCCTTGAACCTCAACGTAGCCATTTGAGATTAGATATCCCATCGGCAGTAGCATTCCAGAGCTTCCCAGAGCAGATGTATGACAAGATGTCTTTCCTTGCATTAGGGCATAAGGATCTGTAGAGGAATCATTGTCTAAATCTGCTTTAGCCATATCAGAATCGATGTGTACCCAAGCAACGGCATTGTAGTAGGCTCTACCATCTGCTTTTTGTTCGGCACCTAGCACTTCTAGTCCATAATTTTGCCAAGATAGCCATGCCGCACCTCCATCGAGGAATCCGATGTCAGCGTGTCCAAATCTGAGTGCTTCAATTGTTGCAGAAGGGCCACTTACTGGATATATCTCAACTTCAGTATCNGACCCCTGTGCTTTGAGTACTTCTTCAATCTTATCTGCTAATTTCTGTGGACTCTCTTCGGTATTTCGGTATTCTTCTTTGGATTCAAATGCGATAGTTATACAATCATCTTTATCACTACATTTTGGAAATGACAGGTCCTCTTCAAAAAGGCATCCTGGGATGGCGGCTGCAAGTAATAGCGTAATCATCATAATCGGCTTNTATGTGGCACTCATAGTATCAACTTAGGGCGCCCTAAAAACACCGATTGATATAGTTTTTCGAGGTGAAATTAGTGAACTTATCTNGAGGAANGATTTCTTTCCCTAAATATTCATTACCAGTTCTCTTCATACTGATATTGATTCCATCATCAGTGATAGCACCAGAAATATTAGCAATGCCAAGTAATCCTGAAGGAGTGATTCAGCAACCAGCATTNGTTGAGAATTCTGGTAAGGGTTTTCTATTGATTATTATTGATGGAGTGGGTAGGGACATAATGCTTGATTCAGAGTATATGCCCGAACTAAATAAGAAAAGAAACCAATTTTCTANAATCGANGTATATACAGGCCCACTTACTCTATCTGCNAATTGNGTAAAAGAACTGATGACAGGNGTNCCTAATGTNCCGGTAGATGGTTTGAACAACTTNGACTTGAAGCANCCTGGCGGTGTTGATCCTTGGATTTTAGCTTCAGAAGACCCTCGATACNAAGTCTCAATGATTGGTAGNTATGTAATGGGAAATATGTACTCTGNATTTGAAAAAATCAGATTTGTAAANACATTTCAAGGCCACTCNGATTTTTACGCAGGTGATNAAGATACNTATGACGANTTTTTNTCTACGTTTCGAAATTCNTCNAGTAATGTAATGTCNGTACATTTTTCAGGNCCTGATAAAGTTGGACATAATTGGGGTAAGACTTCTGATGAATATNTGNAAAAAATTAGNGANATNGATNNNAAAATCNANNCGATTGTTGAGGAGNTCGGNGATGAATGGAATATAGTAATCACAGCAGATCATGGNATGACAGACATTGGAACACATGGTTCTGCAGAACCGATTACTAGGGAAGTTGCAGCATTTGTNCGAGGNCCGAACATCGTTTCAGGTGTGCACACAATTGCAACGCANCGNGATTTAGCNGCCTTNACNACATTGCTTCTAGACCTACCTTTTCCAATACAACTACATGGAAGANTTCCTTTAGATGTGATTNACTATAATTCAGTAGAACTTNNGGAAATAGAACGGTGGAATTGGATAGCTGCCANNTCTNGNGTNGAACATTTTGATGATTCTGGNGAATNGGANGTTCTTTCNGAAGATATCAATTGGTCGCAAATNCCNGTNGATACTAAGNTGGTTAGTTCTTTCAGCATCAATCTGACANTTTTGTTGTGGTTTTTAATTGNGANTTTNACNATNTTGATATTCAAAGACCAATTTTCTGGNCNNCGTTCANTNGTTCTTGAAAGCCTATGCTTTTCTGGTTTGGTAGCTNTNTTTGTNTACAGTCAATTNCGTCTNGATTATTCTGCAATGATTCCGCGTGCATTTGGNGCTGCTTGTGTGGTTTATCTTGTTACTTGGTCNTTAACNAATTCAACNAATTGCAAGCACGTCGNCAATGGATTGAACAGATGGAAAAGTNTGATTACTNGTCCGATGATTATTCCNTATCTNCTGACNCTGTTGTTATTGTTGACTCTAGATGTCAGNAAATCTNTTGTTTTNGGACTCATGATTTGGGTAATCATTTACCCTATGTTTTCNATATTTGGCNATNGAGAATATGGTNGNATAGATAATAATTCTACAGGNTTTTATTGGATAATGGCNATCGCATGTTTTACNTTTTCAGGAATCCGNTTGTGGTTTGTTCTTATTCCAATGACTTTACTGGCAATCGAACGCACAATTTCACNNTTCAGAAAGAAACANTTTGACACTTCTTTCTGGGGNATTTTGATTCTTGCAGTCTTGTTGATGATGNCGTTAGGATTTGTGCATGAACGAATTGTAGGATTTCATATTATGAGATTCATNCTNACCTTGGGNTGGCCAGATGATTTNCTANTCNNATNTGGTGCAGTNATGTTNTTGTTAGGNACANGTTGTTTGGCAAACTTTCTCGNAAACCAGANNTTTCAAATCCATGAAGCTATAATTACAATGNTNAGTTTGTTTGTTACCTTNNTTGCTCTNGTTGTAGAATCTACNACTTTCGATAGGNTGGTAATATTGTTGATNTTATCAGGATATTTGATACACATTGTTCCCAAAGAGAGGTTTCATATTTTAAGAAACAATTTCCACCTTACAAGGGCGGTTATCCCTTGCCACATGCTTCTTGTTTGGGGCGTTTGGGCCGCAGTTATAGCCCTAATATTGATTCCTTGTGTAGTCTATTTCATTGAATCTATTTCTCACACCTTTGATGTATCCAAAACCGATCTGAACAATCCAAAATTATTCATTTGTATGGCAGTAATCCCATGGATGGTATGGATTCTATGGTGGACATTGATGGGTCAGGTTAACGGAATCCAAACTTGCTTCGAAGGAATCTGTCCTCATCCTCGAGAACTTGATCTTGGTCGTGTAATTGTAAAAGGCGGATATGTTGGATTCCGAGAGAACCCTCCCACGACTTGGATGATTGTCATGGTCTCTCTGCCAGTGGTGTCATTTTCTACATCGTTATTGTATTCTTTATGCCATGCGCAGATATCGATGAAACCTTATGTTATTGCACAGTTGCTAATTGTATTGGGAAATATAAGTATCATTTCTTTTTCTGCTGATTCACCTAGGCTACTGTTTTCATTGATTTGGAATATTGTGTTTGCATGTTTTCAGATCATCTTTGCGATACTGGCAGAGTCGATATATATGTTCAATTCGAAGTATTTGCTTAGAAGCGAAATTGCTGCCTGATAATTCATCATCGTCGTTGTAATACAGAACAAAAAATGGCACCGTAGCTAAAATTGAGCCAAAACTATTCTTTGACTTCACGCAAGTCCTTGCGATACACTTCAACATCAGCATTAGCCGCGACTCGGACGATAGCTTCCGGGTCAGTGATAATCTAACTCTCATCGTTCCTCTCGTTGAAAAAGGTGGACGTGCCGAGATTTGAACTCGGGGCCTCTACCATGCCAAGGTAGCGA
>PBHQ01000024.1 GCA_002719475.1 Methanobacteriota archaeon
CATAACGATACCCATCAATGGTCCAATAGCTGCCACCCCTCGTTCCTTAACGAAATCAATTCTGTCATTGACTATCTCTTCAATCATCTCCCTTAATGCCCCTGCATCAGCAGGTTCCAATCCTAATTCACCAGCCCTCTGTGCTGCTATATCGAGAAATACTGAGAGCGCCGCTTCATTCATCGCATTCCTCCAAGCACCCCCTTGTACGAGGTCCTCAGCAAGTTCGAATTCTGCCTCTCTAGCTAACAAACCCTGTTCTCTCAGATATTGCATGGCGATACACAAAGCTGGCGGAACGTTAGCCGGAGAAGTCAACAACAATGTTGCAAGGGCTTTGCCTGAAACTCCTTCCAAGCCAAGGTAGCCCTCAATTCCAGACAATAATTCATCATCTAACTCCCGGGCCAAGATCTGTTTACTTTGATCTGCACTCAAATCCGTATTCTGTAACCTCGCGTTCCTTTGCTCTGAAGTCAATGGTGGATTCGATGCCGCTCTCTCCCACCTTTCTAATGGTAATACGAAGGGAGGGACATCTGTCTCGGGGTACATCCTTGCCCCACCGGGAAGTGGGCGCAGCGGCGCAGTGGTTCCATCCTCTGGCTCACCTTTCTTCACCACTACATTCCTGACTTCCTGGGGTATACGATGCCAAGCTAGGAGGGCTCTTTCATGTACTGATTCAAGTGCTAATTCTGCCTGCCAATGAGGGGCTGCACAAAGAACAAATGCTGTATTTTCAGACAAAGAGGTCAATCTTTGTATTGCTTCAATATCTGAAGATTCTATCCCATATGCTGGTAACTCATCTGAGTGGAAGATTCCTTTCACCCCTGCCAATCGTGCGGCTCCTGCTAATTCTCTCCCAAGTCTAGGAAGTTGGGAGCCTTGAGTATCGAGAACCTTGGAGCCAAGACGACCTGCAAGGTATGGTAAGGGCAGCAACAGAATTTTTCCATTTGATGCCAAAGTAGTTTGAATCATATTGGAGGTTGAGGATTCAAAAACCTCAGTAACATCATGAATCTCTAATGGCAAAGCTGCGTTAACTGCTGTACGAACAATCTCTTCATCTCCCTCGAGAGTATCGCTTCTGTCCGGAGGTAGGGCTGGTAAACCCAACTCACTACGCAACTCGTTAGCCAAACGATAGAAATGCAATTGTCTAGCCATTTCCAATTTGATAATTCTAGGTATCCAATCAATATCTTGGCAACCTTTGATTTCAACTCGGTCTCCAGATGCAATAGAGACATTGAGGTCCTGACGTATTGAACCCAAGCCTCTTCGCACTCGGCGTGTGTCTCTTAACAAACCTCCAAGAGCCTTAGCAGTAGATTTGGCGTGTTCGGGATCAACAATATCTGGAGCCGTAGCAATTTCGATTAGAGGGATTCCTAATCTATCTAAATTCCAAATCACTGCTTGGCCTTCTGAAGTAGAAATCGTGTCAAGTTTGCGCGCACTATCTTCCTCCAAGCATAGAACGTCAATTCCTACTCGATGGCCTGAAACTATGAGTTCCCCATCAGTAGAGACTAATGTGGTTCTTTGGAAGCCGGAAGTGTTTGAACCATCGACCACTGTTTTTCGCATCGCCTGCATTAGTGGAACTGGTTTCATTGACAGCATTGAAGAAAGTGTCAAGGCGATGTCCAAGGCATCGGAGTCATGCTGCAATGGGGGAGCATCGTCTAACTCAACTAAGCCAGAATTAGGTGATTGAACATAAACGAATGTACGGTTACGTTTGGCTTCAAAACGTGCAGCCACATCTATTTTCCCACCCTCTCCAGAAGCCGCTCGTAAACGGCGAGAATATCTCGGCCAAGTTTCTGGAAGCGTATCGATGGTGATATCATACAACTCTCCTGACTGGCGTGAATGCAACTTGCCAGTTGCCAATTGTTGATGAATCTCGAGACCGCACATGAACCCCAGTACCTGAGGATTCAATGCCTCGGCATCGGCCACGTCCCCAACCGGCTCCCCGCTCATCGCCTCATCACCACACCCTCGCAACCTCTACGCCTTGATATGGACGACGGATATTGTGTCAGCAAGGCATGTAATTCCCATGGGTTGAAGGTTGCCATAACTTACCATCTCTCTCCATTCGCTCAATCAAATCTTCCACATCATTAGTGGAAAAGCCCTTTTCCTCACAATAATTCAAGACTTTTGCCAAAGGAACCGGTTGCTGAGTTGTGGAGGATTCTTCGACAATAAAACGGAGAATCTCCTGCGCTTTGCTACGTTTAGTGGTCTTGACTCCAGATTGCAGGGTTGTTTCATCATAATTTTCCCCCATCAACCTATGTCGCCAATTCTTGGTCAAGCGAATTGCCCTTTCTGCATCTTCAATGGTTGCTTCTTCGGATAAACGAACTCGTGCACTAGCCTCGGCCAACCGAATCAGTGCTTCCATAGCCCTAGCAGTTATCGAAACACTATCCTGAGATAATCCACTCTTTGATCTGGTTTCAACATAGAAATCTGTAAGTAACCTTCTTGCATCTTCTTCCATGGTTGGATTGATATTTCGCTTGGCAAAAGCAACATACTTGCGGAAGATATCTTGGCTTAGAGTATCTGAACCATCGTGATCTTTGGAAATACCACTTGCGAAGAAGCGGGCGCTCGGATCTTGTTCGAGCCCCTCCTCTATTCGCTGCTCACTAATTCCTGATAACCGGTTGGATATGATATGCGAAGCGATTCTACGATCTACTTCTTCAATTGGAGTATCGGTAATCAACCAAATAACATCGAATCGAGAAAGTAAAGGAGGTCCAAGATTCACTTGAGCAGTGAAAGGCCTCTCACTCAATGAATTGAATCTACCATCTTTCGGGTTGGCAGCAGCAAGAACAGAACATCGAGTCGAGAGGGTCGCATTAATCCCTGCCTTGGAAACTGAAATCCTCTGCTGTTCCATCGCTTCATGCATCGAGCTTCGGTCATTTTGAGTCATCTTGTCAAACTCATCTATGGCTGCTAATCCTTGGTCTGCTAAAGCCAGCGCACCGGCTTCCAATGTCCATCTCCCATCAGCGGTCGAATCTTGTACTGCAGCAGCCGTCAAACCAGCAGCAGATGCCGACATTCCACTAGTGAACCTACCGCGTGGAGAAAGTTCTGACATGTAATTCAACAACTCTGATTTAGCAACTCCTGGGTCACCCATCAACAATATGTGAATATCACCACGATTGCGCTTACCATCGACATTCTTGCGAGCTACACCTCCAAACAATTGTAGTAGTAAACTCTCCTTTATTCTAGGGAATCCAAAAATTGAGGGAGCGATGCTGCCACACATCATGTCGTAAAGATCCTCTCGCCTTGATATCTCTTTGATCAGATTCTCATCTTCGGGACTGATATTGACTTCTTCCAAAGGGATGTTTTGTCTTTCCAAGGAAATAACATTGAGAAAAATGTCGAAAATCGGTGTCTCCCTACCTGCTTTTCTTTGACTGCGGACGAACAATTCACCATTCACCTTAACGCGATCTCCGGGGTTCAATACTCCTGCAACATCATGCTCTGCAATAGCCAACAGGCGTTGCGGCTGAGTTCCACCTCGTAACTTCTCAGGTGGTTCCTGAATCTCAATGAACTGGCTGTTAATCATAGTCGATTCCTGTTCTTTCAAGAAGAATCTGGTGTCCCTTTTTGGACGTCCACAACCCCCTTGTACCTCTGGACATTCTATGGGTTCAATCAATACCTGCTCATTTGGTTGTCTGATGAATTGTCTGTGATTGCATAATTCACAGCGGAAAACAGCCTCATGTATCCGCGGGCGGACTCCTGAAATCTTGATGACCACACTATCCAAACCAACCATGCCTCCAATGTGATCACTACGGAGATCCCTGATATCGGGTGAATGATCGCTTGGTAGACCCACTACTCTGACAAAAGCAAGGTGGTCGCTGCCCGACTCCTGCAACAAAAGTCTGAGTGCTGTATTCGCAGCATCAAGGTGTTTATCGGGACGGGCCAAAATATCCAATGCGAATTTAGAATCAAATGTTTCCAATACATGGAATGATGCCTCGAGGCTCTGTTTACGTGGCCACATGACTGCCAAGCCATGAATCTCTTCAGATAGGTATTCGGTCAAGAAACTCCGCCATCTTGCGGGCATGTCGAACTCCTGAATCATGTAACAACCTCCCGACTGGGCTTCAGAGGGGAGCGCGGTGGGCTTATCAGCATCACGGATATACCCCCTTGTTTCCACTGGAAAATCGTATGCTACAAGGTATGCCTTCTACATGATTAGAGTATTTCCGAAGGAGGGTTTTTGCGCTGTAAATTACATTTTCTAGGGTCGATCGAAATGGGCTCCGACACGAGGGGTGGGTAGCGCAATCTACCTTGGCTTGGCTTGAAATGCTGCGGCCGACTCGAGACATATGAGTATCATGCCAAGTCACCCCTTTTCACCTGTTAAAGGCGAATACAGAACTTTCACTATCGATTCCAAAGCACTTCAGGGAAACATGCTACAAGACCCAACAACTAGAGAAGTGTTGGTCTATCTTTCGCCTGGATGGGAAGAAGGAAACCTGCCATTATTCGTAGATCTTGTTGGATTTACTGGAAGCGGGAAGGCACACGACAATTGGAAGCCATTTCAAGAATCCTTACCACAAAGGGTTGATCGCCTGATTGATGAAGGAAAGATGGGAGCCATCGCTTTGGCACTACCTGATTGTTTTACTTCTCTCGGTGGCAATCAATACATCAATAGTATTGCCATGGGGAACTGGTCGGATTTCTTGATAAACGAGATGATTCCACTACTAGAGGAGGAATTGCCAATCAAGAAAGGAAGAGAAAATAGAGCTGTATTCGGTAAATCAAGTGGCGGTTATGGGGCTATCGTTCATGCCATGATTCATTCTGAACATTGGGGAGCTGTTGCTTGTCATTCTGGAGACATGGGTTTCGACAGACTATTCGCTGGGGATTTCCCTAAAGCTCTAACTGCCCTCGAAGGAAAAGGTGGGTTGGAAGGATTCTTGCAACATATCGAGAACTCGAATAAGATGAAAGGAGATGATTTTCACACTCTGATGACCCTTGCTATGGCTGCAACCTACGATCCCGACCCGGATGCTCTCAAGGGAATACGCTTGCCTGTCGACCCATATACCTGCGAATTAATCCCTGAGCGATGGCAGGCCTGGCTTGACTGGGACCCTGTTGTACTGATAGAAAAGCAAACTGTACAAGAAAATCTGCGTTCCATGAAAGGGATATTCATCGACTGTGGTTGGAAAGATCAATACAACATACACTTCGGTACAAGACAACTCTGCGTGAGATTGCAAGAATTGAATATCGACCATATACACGAAGAATTCGAAGATAACCATTCAAGTATCGATTATCGAATGGACGTTTCCCTACCATTCCTTTACCGTTCATTGACGGAATGATCGCTTCACTCTTCGACCTTACTAACCTTAACGGCGTTAGGTCCCTTTGGACCTTCTTCGACTTCGAACTCTACAGTGTCTCCATCGGTTATCTCACCGTCAACATTAGTATTGTGGACAAAGAGGTCTGAACCCTCTTCCCTTTCAATAAATCCGTACCCTTTGACTCTGTTGAACCACTTCACTGTGCCTCGTGCCATAGTTCGGGCGCACACAACATACTACTTGATGGTGGCCCCTGATATATCCAAACAAAAGGCGAAATTAGAGTGTATTGGTAATGGTCAGCCTGAAAGACTTAGTCGCTTTCCGGCCGGATATGAGCGAAGAAGTAGACTATGCCTCCTCGGGAGTTGATATTGAACTTGAAGGAGAGGCTGTGGCTTCAATGGTTGCATCAATGGCTGGATCTGTACGCGAACCTGGGCAGCCAGGCGCATTAGTTTCCTTACCCGGAAGTTTTGGAGGATTAGTGGAATTCGGCGATAACCTTCTCGCTTTGGCAACTGATGGCGTTGGCAGCAAATTACAGATAGCCAGTAAATTAAACCAATGGGGCGGAATAGGACACGATTGCATGGCGATGAACGTGAACGACCTACTTTGCGTAGGCGCTGAGCCAATCGCTTTCGTCGACTATATCGCAACACCAAAACCAGATCCCGAGACTCATGCTGCAATTGGAAGAAGCCTATCGGATGCTGCAACCCTAGCTGGCGTCACAATCGCTGGAGGGGAGACTGCCAGCCTACCAGGAATTGTCAATGAATTGGATTTGTCAGGTACTGCTCTTGGATGGTTACCAAAAGAAGAGCCAATTACAGGAGAACGGATTGTAGAGGGGGACCTCCTAATTGGAATCCCATCATCAGGGTTCCATTCCAACGGTTATTCATTGGTTCGTAAAGTGTTGGAAATTTCTGGAGTTGAACTAAATGCTTCTCCGCCATTTGAAGCGGAACATCCAGCACGCGAAATAAGGAGGTTCTCTGAAGGTGACTTGACTCTAGGCGAAGTGCTATTGAATCCAACCAGAATTTATGTTGGACCGGTATTGAGCATAATCCTTGACTCACGAAGCGGGGAAGGGGTGTTTCCTTCCAAGGCCCTGCATGGCATATGTCACATTACGGGAGGTGGGTTATCGAATCTGTTGAGACTACAACCTGAACTAGGATATCATATTGATGATCCGAATGAAGTGCTGCCTGAATTTAGGTGGCTGCAAGAAATGGCTGATATAGATGAGAAGGAGATGTACAGAACCTTCAACATGGGATGTGGAATGATCCTAGTCGTTTCCAACTATTGTGCTGAAGCAGCAGCAGGTTTCCTTTCGAAGATTTATCCCGGCACCAAAATCATCGGTGAAGTGAAAAATCATGGACACAAAGTCACCCATGCACACCCAGATGTGATTTTTGAACAGTATTGAGGCGTGATTAGAGTGCAGGAACAACCCGATGGTTGGCCTGGAACTTTGATACTTGAAGGCCGGACTGTGGCCAGAGTTCCCATTTCTCCTTCCTCAGAGCGCGGACCTGCGAGTAGAGATGGTAGTGGTTTTCTAAACCCGGCAATGGCAGGAAGTAGAACGAGAAGCATATTGATGCTGGCTGACGCACTGGATAATGAGTGGTTGATAAAACCTGGAAAGCCGATTCGAATTATTGATGCATTGGCTTCAACTGGAATTCGTAGCAGAAGATGGTTGAATGAAATTCCTGAAATTCATCATAATCGAATCCACATTCTGTGCAATGATTTGGACCCTGTAGCAGTACAATGGGCGGCAGCCAATCTTAGTGAATACCCCACAAAAGGAGATCTCAAATTAAACTCTGGAGATGCTCGAACTCTGATGTTTGATTCGGGTTGGCAATGGATTGACATTGACCCTTTTGGTTCCCCTACGCCATTTCTCGATAGCGCAATTCAGAGTTGTGCGCGAGTTGCTGTTATCGATGTCTGCGCAACAGATACTGCGGCGCTTACGGGTTCATCTCCTTCTGCTTGTAGACGAAGATATGATGCAATGGCAGTGGTAGATGATCACAGGCATGATACTGCTATGCGAATCCTGTTAGGTGCCTTGGCTAGAACTGCAGCTAAACACGATCGAGTAATTGAGCCGAAACTAGTTTTGTTTGATGATCACCATATCAGAGCAAACGTAGTAGTGCGACGTTCCAAGCAAGCGGCGAGTGAATTACACTCTAGACTCGGCTGGCGCGTACATCGTCCAAATGAAAGTGAATTACAATCCTCAATGGATTCGGGGTTGCACCCAAAAGATGACCCGAGTAGCCCTCAACCTAGTTGCCTACTACCATATGACAAACCACCTCAACTACAAGATAGCAGGATTAGCGGGCCATTATGGACCGGATCATTAGGTGATGCTGAAATCATGTCCAGATTGACAGAAGAACGTGTTATGGAACTATGTTCTCCAGATGATGAACTTGCTGAACAATCAGGTATTGATGAGGAGATGATCGATTCATCGCGAAGACTATTGTTGAATTGTGTAAGAGGTTTGAGCGAATCTTCGCAAGCCATCGATTGCCCAGTAATATTACCAGTGGATGAGATTCCAAAATTCATTGATATTCCCGGGCCCCCATCTCCAGCATCATTGGCTAGAACTCTGAGAGTGATGGGATTCAGAGCTGCAATCGCTGTTCTTCAAGTTCCGGCGATTCGCACCGACGCGCCTTGGTCGGTTATCTCTGAAGCTTGTCGACAAGTTTTCGGAATCAATCTTGCCAATTGATGTCAACAATCGCCAATCCTTCCAAATCTCTAGGACAGCGGATATGCATTACTCCCCCTTCTACAACAGCAGAAACCGCTGAGGGATTTATCTCAATACCAAGGTCAACAGTTCGTTGACTGAGTTCTTCATGGCTGTGTAATTTGCCGTCTTCTAGTACTTTTTCCTTTATTCGCTTAAATGTAAGGTTCAAACCGCGTCCTCTGGCTTCTATCGAAATACAATCCTTCTCCAAACCAGAAACATCGACAAATACGTGTGCGGTTCGACTATCAACATGCCAGCGCACTTTAGGTTGCCAAATCGAGCCCCCAATCGGCTGTCCATCTCTCCATGCTACAGTTCCGTGTCCCGCTGAAATTGCTGCTATCGCTTGCTCCATACTTTCTACCATCTCATGTGGTGTCAAACGACTTGCACCTTGAACAAGTTCGCGCAAGAACTGCTCACTCTCTTCACTCATTTGATCACCTTCATCCAATCATTGGATCCATGTGGTCGTCATCAGAATCCTGAGGTGCTGGTAACATAGTCTGTGCTTTTTGCAATACGTCCTGAACACTATCCTCTATTCTTCTAGCATCCTCAAGTAAACCAGACAATGGTATCTCAAGTTCAGTAAGGTCAGATATCGCTTCAACTGCCAAAGCCGCCGCTCTAGCATCTGGATACATTGGATTACATTCAGCAAGTAATGCAGTGATGTCCAACCCTCTCCTATCACCCTCTGATAGAAGATGCCCTGCAATACCTGCAACTACTCCCTGTTGAATTTTCTCAATATCGTATTCAGCTAATCTGTTGCGTGCCTCTTTGGTAGCACCGATTCCATACAATCCGCCTTCACTGATTCCTTGATCTTGACGAACCAACCCGTCAACAATGATCAATCTCTCAAACCCGCCTTTGATGAACCAATCCAATACAGTATTAGCAAATTCAACATCATGTTCGGCAGGAAATTGAATCTCCGATGTGAAAACACCGATTTGCTTGCCCTGGTAGACCCTAACTGGATGCTTCGGCACTTCATCGTGAACTAACGCAATAGCTGGAAACTTAGTATTCAATACCGTTCCAAGGTGGTTCAATCCTAAAGAAGAAATTATGTGACTGGCAGCAATAACCCCTACCATTCCTACAGTGGAAAATCCGCAGACGGCAATTCCGCCTGTTTCCGGAACTGCACCTTCATGCAGAACCAATGCGTAAGCACCCTGCGATTGGTCACTCAAACTGCCGCCCCCATCTTTCCGCCTCGTCGGGCCCTCAAATGCGTTGCGTATCCAACAAATGTGCAATTTTACTCTTCGTAAATCGCCCAATCTTCCATTTCTGGAGTGCGATACCACCATGTTCCATCATCGTCTTCCCACCATTCCGTACCGTCTTCATCGACAGTTACGCCATCATCTTCTGCAGAGTCGCCTTGCCAATCATCATATTCAGGTTCATAATATTCAGGCTCAGGTTCTGGTTCTGGCTCAGGTTCTGGTTCAGGCTTGTTTCTACGCTCTTGGAATTTCACTGAATCAGGACGGTTTATTCTCGACAACGCCTTGCTAGCAGAAGGCGCGTCTTCATCGAATGTGNTGAATGAATCCTCCCAGTCATCCTCATCCTCATCCTCATCATCATAATCTGTACGGCCGCCGAATAACATGCTTCCTGCAACAATAACCAAACCAAGACCAATGATTCCACCGCCTGCATACATTGCATAAGTTAGCAACTTACTATCTTCNCTAGCGCTAACGTTGTCATCCAAAGAGGNGTTATCATCTCCACCAGTGCCANCTGTAGGAGGAATAACCTCGCCTCCTGTAGATTCAATCAGTGTGTAATTCACCTGATTGCTGAATGGATCCGTCTGACCCTGATGATGCACATCTCCCAGCATGATGAAGGTCAAATCGCCAGCATCCAAATCAGTGATATCTGCACTCCATGTGAATCTTAATTGGAAGTCNAGGCTTGATTCTGCATTTATATTCAAACTGCTTGGCTGAACAGAAACAGAAATCTGTTCTGAACCTAGCCATGTGTCAGAACTTCCCCAATCTATCGAAATCAAGAATTTGTTTGAATTTGTTATCGTACAGGTGGTTGAATTGTAAGAACCTGGGTCTTTCAGTGGTAATGTAATGTCTCCACAACTCAATGTTGGATCCACCAANTCATCAACTGTACTTTGATTCTCNCTGCCATTNTTTTCAATCTCTTCTTCAGGNGATGGGGGCTGCACAACTATGCTAGCCATGTCTGAATCCACTCGTAACCAATCCGGAGTCCCAACAAGACTCAGATTCATCATACCNCCTGCTGGTAAAGCATTGGAAGTAATGGATAATTCACCATTTACATCGAAAGAAGCTGTTCCTGTATCTTCTAAACTGATTGTACTGTTGCTGGCTATGTGTTCGACACTTATTNCAGAAATTATTGCCGGCAAATCAGCAGACGAAGATGTACTGATACTCGCAGAAACTGTGAATTCTCCTTGATCATTTACTCTAGTATTGAATTCATCGGCTGAAAAACTCGCATCAACTACCGAGAACAATTCCGCTGAAGCCAATCCGCCAGAAATAGGTTGATTCGCATCATCNCCTGCAAAACCAACATAGGTTGCAACTACGNTGATTGCTCCGGAGATATGAGTCGAACCAATAATATCGGAATAATCAGATTCATCNACAGCAAGCCATTCTCCCGCTCCATCCGTTTGACCAGAGAAACTCTTGTTCCACGCGTGAANAGTAGATGTCAACTCCAAATCCAGTTGAGAATTTGCTAAAGGAACACCTTCNGCAGAAAGAGAAACCATGATTTGNAGAGCACTACCTCTTGCAATAGTCATTGAAGAAGTNCCATCTGATTGTGTAATTCCATCACTTATTGACAAACTTACTTGTGGTGCTAACTGGCTATCATTTCTTGCCATTTTCGGCCCTGCAGCAACTACTATGGTTACGCTTCTGTCGTAGATGTCTACTGGCACTACTGCTGCCCAATACGGGATTCCATCAACTATCGCTCCTTCGGATGATTGATTCATTTCAGNACTCAAAACTGAGGAATTGAAAATTGCTACTGGCGACATATTGGAAATATTCGTGAACTCGTTCGATGAGAGGTACAATTCNTAATGATCCAATGTCTCTCCAGAAACATTTCCCCATGAAATATCGAACCAACCTCCATCATCAGCCGGTCTATCCTCAATAATGGTAGTAGAAGGTGAAAGTAGGCCGGGATAAGGTATCGCTACGGTAAGTACTGGTGACATATTGCTGGCAACACCGTAGTCATGTATTGAACGCACATAATAATCATACACGTTGCCTGGAACTACGGTTACGTCGATCGTCATATTCAGGAAAGTCGTCTCTAACTCATGTACTGCTGTATCCAAATTGGTTCCATTATCAACTCTAAACACTTGGAAATGAACGAAGTTGTTCAGAATCGNTCCATCATGCCATTCAAAATGCACCATATCAGAATCATAAGATACCAAATTCAGTTCAGGGGTTGGAGGTAACTGTAATTGTGGAGCGCCATCGGTATAGATCGCTGCCAAATTCTTGAGTGTAAGAACCCCNGTTGATGTAGAAGCAAATGGTAGCGGAATGCTGAATGTNCCAGTACCAGCTTCCATCAATTGGTTGAGAACGTTTGATAAATTTCCAGAAGCATATGGGTTCAAATCTACGGAAAAAGTTGCATCATAAGTTAGTTTGAGTGAATGGAGGAGGACTTNTCCTTGTCCTTGTGCGCTAGCATTGATGACGACAGTGAAATAATCATTCGACCAAAGATCTTGCATCGATGGTGCAGAATTCTGTAAANNATCAATCGCAGTTTTCACCCTGTTCATGTCGTCAGACCAATTCAATGGCGCTTGTCCTGAGTTTCCATCACCAGCATATCCGGTGACATTTATGTCCCCAATACCATCTTGATCTATGTCCAACGAGTATTCATGCCAGCCAGCAATGAATACTCCGGGACTAGCTTCCCCTCCTGCGACAATATGTTCCACCCTTCCATCGCCATCAAGATCTGCAATTCGAATATGAGTAGGGGCCGTGACCGGTGCGAAGGAAGTATTGACAATTATACTTCCAATTCCAGTAGAGGTTATCGGATACACATCAAGTTGTCCTGTGAAGGTAAAATCGCTGCCATCTATGGCTCCCGTATTTGGAAACACGATATCCAATACTCCATCATGGTCTGCATCCGCAATTGTTGAGTTAACTAGTATCATGGATGNTCCTGCTGTNGTATTCCAATGGGTCCCGTTAAACAATGAAACAATGTGGCCCATATCATCTGTACCAACCACATCAAGATATCCGTCTGAATTCACATCTACAAGTTCGAGAACCCCCTTTGCTCCATCTAAACTATTCGGATACTGCATCCACGAAGTGGTTGAAACATTCCACGCCCATACAGATACATGGCTTTGGGAATCCGCGGCAAGCAATTGCCACCCATTTCCAGTACCCCAAATCTGTCCAACTGCTAAATTCTCCAACATTGCAGGCATCGGNGTACCATTTGCCATAACAACTTCAGTNACATTATCAGCAAAAGTCGCTGTTGCGNTTTGGAAGAAACGTACTGAAACCTCACCAGTTGCATGTACTGACACCACATCCATGTATCCATCATCATCCATATCTGCAAAATCAATAGCGCTAAGGGCTTGTCCTACAGTCACATTGACGAAACTCGAATTNTATCCTACAGTGTTGTTGCTCAAATGAAGGCATAGGCCTGAACTATCACTATCAACTACNCCAATATCAGCAATNCTGTCATTATTGACGTCTCCAACTTGCAAACTTGTGCCCAAAGGACAGGTCTCAGTCCAAGAGACATTTGTCATTGAAGATGCGGTGGCGTCCCAGTCCATCCAACCAATCGATTTGTTATTGCTCGAATTACCATCTGGCTCGTCCGAGAGGAATATCAATTCTACCTTACCATCATTATCGATGTCTCCTAATTCTAAATCTAACAACTGGCCAATCGAATGCATCCCACCACCAAAGGTCGGAATGAATGAAGATGACAACTGCGAAGAAAACAACTGAGAATTTGTTGGCAGATTAATTCCCTTTGATGAATTGCTGCCACTAGAGACTGCGATGGAGTCATTAGATGAGCCATCGGAAAAAGTGGTCTGATCTCCAACGGAACCCATGCCTGTTCCATTCCATGCCCACTCCTCGATTCCATCCATGTTTACATCTAACCAAACCTTGCCCGGTGAGGGGTCGTCAGAACTGTAATCCAATTCTAGACTAGCAGTCTGATAAGTCACATTTCTAGGAGAATCTAGCACAGCCGTACTGTTGAATGTAGGCGATACTTCCATCTCAATAATAGAATCTCCATTGGAGAACGATGTTAATGANCCGCCCCCCTCAGCTGAAGCAGCAGGTATCAAGGCCAAGAGGCTTGGAATTACAAGCAGTATTGTAATGCCTAAAGCACTACTTCTGGAATTATTTTGACTGGTTCGGCCGACGGTCACGTGTCTCACCCGTAACTCGCGAGAAACTGACTTCCTCAAGTGGCTTGCGACGCGATGGCATCTGCGATTAAGCCAAAAAATAGGNATATTGTTATTTTTGGGGCNNAAATAGTATATTCTATCNAATGCCAAATTTTCCAATGGAAGTATTANTTCAAATTTGAAGTGGTGANTCTTCAATAAGGCTACTGAAGAGTGTTTTNCTCAATTAGAGCACACATTTTAATGCAATCAATCAAGTAGTATAGGTAATCAATAGTTACTGAAGGGAAACGAAAGATACCCTCAGCAATGGTTAAAGAAAAACCAAAAGTCGCCGCAACGTCATTGAGGGATGCAAATGGGTAAAGAAACCGAGGGGCAAAGTCGTATTCACATCAGAGTTGGAGATATTGATATTGACGTATCAGGTGCACAACAGGAAGTTGATGCAGAGATTCTCAAATTAAGAGAGGAAGAAGATTGGTCAGCTGCATTGGCCAAAGTTAGGAGTGCGCGTGAAGAAGCCATTGCTGCTGCTGTTGATGCGGCAAAACGTAGCGGGCTGCCTGAACGCGGTACTGCATTCCGTGCATTGCTTGACAATTGTAATCTAAATAAGCGCCCTGATCAAGTGTTAGCTGCACTGCATTATCTCAGAGATGTGGAAGGAGTGAATGATTCACCTCCACGAGTATTGATGGATTTGTTTGCCGATGCGGGGATTGGTGCCCCTGGAAACCTTTCATTGTACCTGAACAGGTTGCGAGAGCGTGGCTTCTTGGTAATTCCACCAAGCGCCGATGATAAAAACAGATACGCAGTACTCACNCCTGAAGGNAGAGCTCATCTGGANAAGAGATCTAGAAAGTGAGGTGATGAATTGGACGAGGCCCTCCCTNAAGATGGGGAGCCATTGGATTGGTCATTCCAAGGTAGAACGGAATCTGTACTAAGGGGTAGAAAACACCCAAACAGCGATTTTCAGCGTGCTATCCTCATCAGAGCAGATTTGACNGAGGGTGATTTCTCAGGTTCAAATTTCAATAGAGCTAGTATGAGAGAAGCGGATTTAATGAAATCTGCTTTTGATGACTGCGATTTTAGAGGGGCAGATTTACGAAAAGCACGTTTGAATATCTCAAATTTCAGAAATTGCCAATTCGAAGGTGCTGACCTTAGGGGNATTCGCGGNAGATATGCCATTTGGGATGGAAGTGATTGGTGGAATGCCAAAATGGATGATGACCTATTCAAAGCGCTCTCAAAGAAATGGGGTGANCCTCCAGAAGAAGAGTGATGCTCATTCTTCAGAAGTACTCGAAATCAATTGTGCCCCTACCATTCCATGAGCAATCTCTGCGGGCTTTGTCAGATGTGGATCCAAAGCGGCCTTACCAGAAGCATGCAGCAGCGGGAAGGCGGCAAAGATTCCACAGCACAAGGAACAGATTCCATAGACAAAGGCAAGCCCNGTATATGTCACTGCCACCATGGAGCCCAATTCNTTAGCTGGCCCACTTGAAATCCCATAAGAGATGAATGCTGAAACAATTACTAGGCCATTGCCCACCATTCCAAGTTTAGCACCTATGCTACGCTTTCTGAGTAACTGGACTCCTCCCGCTAACACCAATGCGCCTCCAAATAGAAAACCACATCCAAGATACCAGTAATACTTAGCATGTCGAAGTTCATCATGCAAATCTTGAATGTCCTCTCCAGTGACATTACTAGATTGAGAAAATCCCTGTTCCAATNNCCNTTCNTCGGATTTGGGNAGGTTAGGCTCTCCTTGTCTANTGATTTCAGCATAACCCATNANCAGGACCAAAATTCCACCTAGAACCAACAATAGCCCCATCAATACTGGGATAGTAGTATTGGGCCTNACTGGAATAATTGGNGNAATCAATTCTTGTGAATTGTCATTCTCTATTCTGATNCCTTGCCCTCCTANCGCGCTCATNNCCATCACTCCGGTTCAGCACACGCCAGCAGGTCTGCCTTCAACCCGTCGGGAATCGGTTCAGGTTCTATGGTGTCCATATTCACACAAACAGTTACCACTGTAGCCCTCCATACATCATCNCCATTCTGGTTCTGAAACAAATATTCCCATGTGCAACTGGAATTACCAACCTCAGAGANCCATAGNGTGCAATTTACTGTATCTCCATATCTCAATGGCGAAATATACCTAGCTTCATTTGTCACCGTGGGAAAACCCAATTTCCATTCCTTGAGAATGATATGATAGTCCGTGCCGCAAATCTGTTGCCATGATTCTTCGAAGAACCTATGGGCAAGGTCCCAAAATCTAGGGTAGTATGCTATTCCTGCCAAATCAATCATTGGGAAATCCACTCTACGTTGCAATACCAATGCCATACCAAGGCGATGAGAGGTAGACGAATGAAACCTGCGGAGGGGCGGTGTGGGTAGGCGGATTCGCTACTCATCGTTATANGCGGAGCCACCGCGACCTGAAGCCTGCAGCGAAGCGAAGGATGAAGGTAGGTGGGTATGCGGATTCGCTACTCATCCTCATGAGCGGACCCACCGCGATTCGAACACGGGTTTGAGGCTCCGCAAGCCCCAGTGATATCCAGGCTACACCATGGGTCCAGTGAGCCGCCGACCAGCCCCTCTACTTTAATCGAAACGGTTCAGGACGGTGGCATCTTCCAAACCTGTTTTTGCCAACCCTCTCGTTCAGCTATCTTTGCTAATCTAGAGTCTGCATTAACGGCAACAGCATTTCCACATATTGCCATGAAATGAGAATCAGCATGCGAATTACCATAACCCCAACATTCGGAAAGATCATGCCCATTCTCTTTTGCATCATGCTGAACTATTGNNATCTTNCCTCTGTTTCGGGGTAATTTCCAACCCTTCTCCGAGCCGCTCAATCTTCCAGTTCTCTCTTCAGGNCCACAAGCATGGACTGCATCAACTCCCAAGAAACGCCCCATGGCCTCGGCCATCGGTGAAATAGTTGCAGAAACGATGACTATTCTNTGCCCTTGTTGTTTATGCCAATCTATTCTGTCGAACGATTCTTGTGGCACCTTCTTGCTAAGTGTTGATTCGACCAATTCTTCTGACAACTTCTCGATTTCATTCCACNATGATAATGTAAAATGTCCTCGATTTCTTGCTGAATCATACCACGTTCTACCGCGCATGAGATTGCCGATACAGCGTATCGACCACATGGACAAAGTAATCGGTAATCTCCAAGGCCTTCGCTTGAGCAATGCGCCTGTCAAAGTCTTCTCACTGCTGGCATCCAATAAGGTGCCATCGAGATCGAAGTAAGCTGCTACCTTACCTTGAGACACNCACCTGCGAAAAGCCGGTAGCACATGGAACCTCGCACTGTTAATCCTCAGCCATAACGTATACTCGACGTCCTGCTGCATGATCTCTGTAGTACTCGATGGACTTGCAATGCCTGGGAATGAAGAATCCGACCTTGCGAGGGGTCAAACCATGGNTTCGCATCTTTCTATCAATAGTCAACCAAGCAACAATCTGTTGAGCAGTGCATGGCTCGTTAGTTTGTACATATTCAACTATCTCTTTCTTCAATCGTTCATTCCTTNCTATTTTTTCTGAATACCTTTTCCCTCCTTCTCTGGCATATGCTCAGAACAACATTCAACCCTTATGAATTGAACTTGGGAACTCCCATGGAAAGCCCATCGAGAATTAGCAGAATGATTTGCGGCATGACGCGCGGGAAAANCCTTGAAGTGAGCCCTTCTGCCGAATGATGTTGGCATGGTATCCTCCATCACTATCAACAAGATTCAGNATCGCGACGGTTTAGTCATTGACACCGACGCGATGATGGATGGTCCGAATGATTTTGACTTTGTTCCAAGACTGAGTCTTGACTCAAGAACATTATCGATTAGAAGTGGAAATGATGGTACTGAATTAGCATCTACGGAACTCGATGAGGAGATGTTGCTATTNGNTGAAAGAGATAGGGTCGCCGAATTGCGCGTGAAATTCATCGTTGAAGGCATGCATGGAAGATTGAATCATATCCATCCAATAATNGCCGACGGAAAAGCAAAGAAATTAGCCGAGTCGAGATGGAAGACTACTTTGCCGATAGAGTTCAAGTGACTATTGAGCAATTTCAGTTATTGTTGGCACCAATATGACATAAGTTACTGTCAACGTCCATTCATTCCCCGTATCTGGATCTGGAAGATTCTCTATCAAAGGGTCTGGATCTGCTTGGTCTGCAGTTATCGACCACACCCATTCATCCTGTCCAAATTGAATAGCGCTNGAATTTAGGAGCAAGGANATTAATTCTTCTTCAGTGTCCGAACTGATTTCACTACTGTTTCGTGAAGGGTTCAATTCGTCTCTTTCCAATATCGCCTTGGCGCTTTCATTGTCAGTTATATTCCCCGAAGAAGTGGTTTTAGCTGACTCGCTCCACATTGCTTGAGCGACATCAACCATCAAGGTGAAGTTGTCTTGGGGTTCGATCAAATCTCTATCTAATTCTAGAATCGCGTATACCGAAAGAAGGAGTCCTTCTTCACCCGGAACAAGNCTCTCNGACCACATTGCTCCTTCTTCAAGATAGTCTTGCCATTGATATTCGAAACTACGCTCGGTCCACTCAATCAAAAATATCCTAGTCAATATNTCTAGATNCCATGAAGTGCTTGATTCCCCACCTTTGGTATCGGACAATGTCAGGCCTCCAGTCAGTTCTCCNCTATTTGTGGTCTGCAGCTCGACTCTAGCNGCGGTTGAATCCACATCATTGCGAGGGTCCCCATCCCCATCACTATCTTCAGACCAGTCTAAATCCCATTCAAATGATGGGCGTTCTCCTTCCGGGTCATATGAGGCACTAGCATCAAGCACTGCAATNTCNCCAGCCTTGACCTGTTCTGGAATTACTANATTTAATTCAGGGGCTCCGTTGACTACAATCTCAACTGAAGTAGTATCCATTCCACCTCTATCATTACTAACAGTGACTTTGGCCTCAAAAACNCCCCACGCGTCATACTTNTGCGAAGTCAATCCCACAATAGTCTCGGTCGTCGAGCCATCTCCAAAATCCCATTCATAAGATATGATGATGCCTTCCATGGTNCTGGAAGAGCGCGCATCAAAAGTAACCAATTCNCCTTGCTGTATCTCGGTTGGCCAGGCCTCAATGTCTGCTTTTGGTTNAGGCAGTTCCTCTCCAACCAAGTCGGAAAGGCAGCCGCTCATNCTGCCAATTACAAGAACAAAAATGAGCACGATTGGCTGTGATTTGTTTGCACCGGCAGCCAACATACAATGCTGCGTCAAGTCAAGGCTTTTCAGGCTGACGCGCGAAAGTGCGCTGGAAATCGCTTTGCNGCATCATTCCTCTTCAACCGAAGTAGAAATATCGCCTTCAATTTGTGCANTAGCAAAGTGTGAGTCGGCCTTATCGATATCAATTTCATCAGCAACATCAACATCGTAGTGAGAAACCAATNCCTCATCACTCAATAGATCGTCTGCAATAGCATCTCCGATGTCAATCTGCGGAGATACATCTACTGCTTCTTCTTCCTCAAGAACNGTTTCTTGTTCATCATCCAAGTCCTCGAGTGCTGCAGCCAAATCTTCAGCCACCGATTCTGAATATCTGTCCTCCAATTCTTTCTCNGTTTCAGCCTCGATATCNTCGAATGTCGGCTCTTCTTCTTCAATNTCTGGACTCCAAAGTCCCTTCAGCCAATCCTTCACTCCCATGTCGCCACCGTATCGCCGAGGTATGGTACCTTCCAAAGGCGTTGTCCCTACACACAGCATAATGCTGCAACATTATTGAGCCACGACCTGCACCAACAACTATGGCTCACGATTGCTTTGANGGGTTCGCTGTACTCTCGCTTGATCTTGAAACAACGGGAATCGANTCTCGCAGGGACAAAATTGTGCAATATGCATTCATTGGTTCGCTAAGTGACGGGACCGAAGTNAATATCGAAGAACTTGTAAATCCGCAAAGAGCCATCCCNCACGAAACAACAGCAATTCATGGAATACACAACTCTGATGTCGCTGGATTGCCGNGCTTNGATGCACACGTAAAACTCGTCCATGAAATGATTGAAGATGCAGTAATTGTAGGTCATAATGTAAGGCGTTTTGACCTTGGNTTCATCGATAATGAATACCTTAGGTTGGGTCTTAGTCCACCTAAACCTGCAGCAGTTGTTGATACCTTAGAAGTGGTTAGAAGGTTGAAACTTCCAAAGCCTCACAATCTGGGTGCGCTATGCGAAAGATATGGTATTGAATTGGTCAATGCCCATACTGCAGGTGCTGATGCAGCTGCCTCATTGTTACTGCTGTGGAGATTGATGAACGACCACCCCTCTCACTTTCGCAAAGGTCCAGTAGATATCGAAAGATGGTTGGTTGGAGGAAGAGCGGTTGAGAGTACATCTAGCGAACTTGGGCCTGGATTGGCTGATCTAGAAGCTTTGGATAGGCAGGGCAGGCTAAGAAAAGATGAGGGGCGCTTGATTCTAGCCTTTGGTAGACATCGTGCTAAGAGTATGCAAGAAATTGAGAAAATTGACCCTGGCTATCTTGACTGGTTAGCATCCCCTGGATCAATTCTTGAAGAAGAATCCAGAAACGTGGTGAAATCGCACCTTGCGAAAATTCGTTCAGGCTGAATCAGCAATCGGNTTCCAAGGCAAAACATCGCACCAAGAACCAACTCGCCATGCTTGAGTATTGGTCAATACACTNCCCAAAAACACAGGACCTTGGTGGCCTTCTGACCTCAATAATTCGAGCATCAGTGCTCCTCTCCCCTTGAAATTCGCTGGAATTGATTTTCCGGTTGGCATTGGCCTTCCGGCCGCATCTGCGGGCTGACACAACTCTATGGATGCAGACCCACTATTGGAATCAAAGGCATGTACTAGTACAACTGCATCAATAAAATCACCAACATGTAAGGTTCCTGATTCCTGACGCCAGGTCCACCAATGAGGNCACCATGCCTTCCAGTCACAAAAGCCTCCNCATGAGGACTTTCCCGGNGTTGCTGGCAAAGGCGTATCATCAATNTGCGTGGCCTCCCATGCTTCGTAGGCCTTGTCGATTACAGGTGGGCCTTCGGCAGAATAAGCTGTAGCGTTGTCAGTATACCANCCCTCGGTTCGAATAGGTGGTGGATTAGGATTGTTATCGATTAAAATATCGCGGTATAACAACAACTGTCTCTGTACCTCGGGTTTGAGTTCCGGCGAGGGAGGGCGGCCAGTCTTCAAGTCAGCAACAACCCAACCATTGACTACTCCATTCTCATCTATATCTGCAAGCAATAGATCTAATCTACCCATCAATTTGCCATCTCTTGTTCTCAACTCACCTTCTGCTGCTAACACTAATGACATNACTCTCTTCCATAATGCTACGGTGACTTTGGCTGGTGAAAGACCTGGAGCACCGGCATGTGCAAGAAGCATTTCTATGCCCCCTGCTTGTTGTTTTCTCGCCTTTGAGTAATCCTTCTCTTTCCAATCNCTGTGTCTTGGAGTGTTTTCAAACAATTGACGTTCCTCGTCCCAGCGCGCTCGCAAACGTTGCTCTGCACTATTGGGTAGCCACNCTACTTCAGAATCTGACATATCCNCCAATTGCAGTTGTACCAAATCCTCAATCGAAGCATGAACNGCTGTTCCCAAACTGGCTGCCATTCCAGCCTTACGCGGCAAACGTTGCCTTGAAAGCCAATATTGGCGCGGGCAATTCTCCCATCGATTCCAAGCTGATGGAGAAAGGCTGTGCTGTCTCTTCTCTTCGCTCAACGCTACCCCTCCGCTAGGTTGGAGAACGTCAAGAGTGATGAACCCCTACCATAACCCACCACCATGTCCCCCCGCCCAATCGTCAAAGTGAGCTCGACTGTCGATACTCAAGATGCGCTAGTTGTGAGTTGTTTTCCAAGTGTTGGAATGGTCAGCAGCATAGTTGCNCATTTTNTGATTGAGAAACTAGACTTGAAGTTCGTCGGAGGGGTCAGAGATGCTAGACTTCCNGCACTATGTTTAGTCCAAAATGGTGCGCCAATGCCTCCAATTCGCATCTATGCTGGAGCGCCGCAATGNAATATGGTAGGAGACTGCGATAAGTTGATTCTATTGATGAGTGAATTGCAAGTTCCAGAAAGGTTGACCTTTGAATTGGTCGAAGCGATGTTTGAATGGTCAAAGAATGCCAATATTTCTGCTGGNGTGCTGATCGATGCCTTCGCACGGAAGGGCTTGAGCGGAGGGCCAAACNACGAAATGGAAAACGTAGTAGAATACGAAGATACGGCTGAAATCGATGTTGTTGGAATCGGAGCAACACAGCACATGCGAGAAGTATTGGAGAAGATGGAAATTCCATTGCTCGAGAGTGGAGTCATGCGCGGGATGACTGGNGCATTGCTTGGCGAAGGGAGGAGGCGAGGACTTGACTTGCTCTCTATTCTTGTTGAAGCGGACCCAAGATTCCCTGATGCCAGAGCGGCTGCAAAATTGATCGAACATCTCAACGTCCTATTACCGTCGATTGAACTCGATAATGAGCCACTCCTAGAAGAGGCTGAACGCTTGGAAAGCCAGCTGAAATCAATGATGGANCGGCAATTGGTTCCTGCTGATGGGGATGATGCTTCGCCAGCAAACTCAATGCTCTATGGATGATTATTCTGCCTTCTTTGGTTTGGGCATCATCCAGATTACACAGGCTAAAGCAGCAGCACTTGCGAGCAAAGCCANGATGGCGCCGCCATTTCCAATAGCGATTGAATACTCCAACGGTTTTGTCAGAGGCCCCAGCAAGGATTCGCCTCTGGTGTACTTACCGCCCAAACTCGCAACTGTCAACACACAGCCACAAGCCGCCATTCCAAGAAGACCCTGAAACAGGGCCATGTTTCGATTATTCCATAACATCGGACCCATTGATACTCGGCCGTGAATCCAAACACCCCACAACCCTATCGCCATCCAAGATAGCAAGACCTTGTTGAATAACAACGGGTCATCCATTCCGTCTCCGGGTGAGGCTGCGACACCGGTGAATATCGCCAAAGGTATCGCTGCTAAGCCACCAATGGCAGCAACCAAAGAAGCGCTATCCAAAGTATGAGATAATCTCGAAGGTTCATCCTCCTTGAGAGCCAAGAACAAACGTAATGCTATCGAAATTCCAGACAACGAAATCATTCCAATGGTTAATTCAGTAGCAACAACGTGCAGAGTTCCAGCGCTAATCATTCTTGGCCGACCCCCTGTTTATCCAGATATTGTTGGCCATAAGCGCGCCACTGATCCATCGTCCACCCCTGTGGTAAACCTGTNTCCGGCAACGGAGGGGNNGAATCTGATGTTGGGATATCGATTATTGATGGAAGCGANGTNGTGAGTTGAGCTAATTCAGGAGAGTTTTNTGTTCGCGCAAGACGNCGCTGTATGGCCATGGCTATCGCGGCAACCAACATTCCAAGGGCAAGAGCTTGCATGAACATCGCTGATTCTGAAATATCGTAAGGTGGTTCATCAGAAGATAGGGTGAACCAAGGTGTTGTTTCTTCAAGTGCAGAGTTGCTCATCTTCGCCCTCCAAGAAAGGTTTGAATCGTCGGTGGTTGCTGGAAGAGTGAATGACCATCTTCCCTCCGAATCCTCGCTTACATCTACTGTCTGAATCGAGCCTGTATCCCCTAAACGCCATTCTACGGATAACGAATCTGCATCTTCAGTTGTCAACTCTATTGTGGTAGTTTGCCCAATAATCCTACTAGATGTTGGGCTCCAATCCTTTGACAATCTTGGTAAATTCTCCGGCATCTCCTCTATCTCTATCGTCAGTGGTTCTTCCCAACTGCCCTGATAAGCAATGTCGTTTGGATTAGGGTTCGAACCATGATGGATGGCCGTGTAGACAAAGACCGTGTTGGGATTATCTGGAGCCCTGAGAACCCAAGTGAATGTAGCACCTTGAGATGCAGAAAGTACTGGCTTCTCGACGTAATTGTTGTCGCCACCATTGGGGTCCTGTACAATTGTCCACCCAGAGTCCTCAATGGATTTACCTGCACCATTTGAAAGAGATGACAGAAGGAAAACCCCTACCAGCCCCTTTTTCGATAACTCCATTCCACTCACTTTGACGCTCAATGAAATAGTCTGGCCAGTAAATACTCGGGATCTATCAAGTTCGATCGTTGCGGTTGCCGATGATTCGGCGCCTGAGTTACCAACATGGCAAGATTCTGCACATGAAAAATCCCTATCTCCATCACCCTGCCCCCCNGGTTTCGCTAAACTCGGGGGTATTGATAGCATCAAAATACACAAGAGAACGAGAGCCAAACGAGAGCGAATCANGACGAGTCACCTCCACTCATTCTTTCCATAAATGCAAGAGCNATGACTGCAGCGGCAAATAGGAGAATCAATGTCAGCAATATCATTCCACCTCCAGCGTGTGAAGGATGTGATTCTGGATTCAATTGCTCTGCTTTTACTACTATTGATGCTGAGGAAGATTCACTGATTAACAGAGATTCCTGGCCATCTACAACGACAGTTACTGCATAATACACTTCACCGGCAATTGAGGAAGTCCCTGTCCATGATGTGCTNTTGACTTCCGCCACCATTTCCATAGAACCAATGTCTGTTTGTATAGAATATGACCTCAATACTCTGTAAGTTACATTGTTTTCTGTTGTTGCATTCCAAGTTAACGTGACTTCATTTCCAGATATGCTGCTGGATAAACCCGAGATGGTNGGTGCTGTATTTTGAGCAATAGTAACCGAAACCGTGCCCTGTGATTGCTCGTTATCAATAATCGTCAATGTCGCGATAACTGGTCCATCAAATGGCCCAACTATTATCTCTGAACCCTCGTATGTCGTTCCATCAACATCCCAATACCAAGCCATAATCGAACCATCATTGTCAATGGAATTGGCTCCAGAAAGTATCAACTCGACCCCTGCCCAAGCCTTTTCTGGANACACCGATATGTTTGCGGAGGGGACGATATTCTGAATCGTTATTGCTGAACTGAAAAAGGTTGAGTTAATTCCTTGTGGGTCGGAAACTTGCACTTCAACACTCCATCTCTCTCCGCTCATCGTTTCTTCTGAAGACAATGTTTCGCCCACATAAAATGGGCTTCCTTCCTTGTGCCAAATGACTCTTGTAACCGACAAATCCCCCTCTAAATCAGAAGCGTCAAGAGAATAGTTCAGATCATCCAATGAAGTAGCATTTACTGGTGTTATATTCAATGAGTTAAGAACCGGGGGTGAATTACGGATTAATGCACCCTCAGTCAAGAATTCTTCGCTTGCCGCACCAAATTCGTCAATTGCAACAACTTTTGCTGACCAAGTATAACCTGCATACACTAAAAAGCTCAACGCGGGAAATTGGTTGTCTGAAATCATCTGATTAATGCTGGAATCATTGGTAATCCACTCTATCTCTAATCCTGAAATCGCATCCCCATCAGCATCGAAATATTCGTAAGAAATCTCAAGGACCCCATTAGTCACTAAATCTTCAGGAGAAATACTTGCTGAAAGGATGACTGGAGCGGCATTACCATCAATCAAGGTTGTATTCATTGGAGAGGCCCATTCACTCCAAGATATACCATCACTTACGCGCGCTCTGAAATTCCATTCNTCACCTCTAGTGGTGGCACTGTTCGGCAATGGGTTCTGATTATCATATTGAGGAACGTGAATGTTGGACTTTAACCATTCGATCTCGTATGAAACTTCATCCTGTCCATCGATATCATCGAATTGCCAATTTGCAATCAATTCTGATTCTGTATCAATTGTACCATTAACTGAAATCATTGGATTTTCTACTGTTGGGGCATTGTTCGATGAGTCGATCATTACTGCTGAAGAATTGGTTGCTATACCAACATCTTCTCCATCGGTTGGAGTTACNACGAAATGCCAAACNTCTCCAGACCTTATCGACAAGGAAGATACCGTTGTAGAATCATCTAACTCTGGAACAACAACCCCATCCAAGTACCATCTTATGCTTTGAGCAATGACCACATCGTCATCTGCATCTTCATACGAGATAATTGCAGACAGNGTGTCCGACTCATCAGCATCACTCGGGACTATCGAGGCATTAACCACAGTTGGAGCAGTATTAGCCACGGTAACTGATGATGACAAATCTACTGTAATACCAAATTCTTCGCCATCGTTCGGAGTCACTGAATAGGACCAGGTTTCCCCCTTAGTGGTGGCCGAAAAAGGAACTGTGCTCAAATCATCCCAAGCGGTTTGTGCAACTCCNCCCATAGTCCATCGNATCTCACTACCGCTTTCTGTATCCCCATCTGCATCGAAATATGTGTAATTTGCAACGAGGTCGTCGAGAGTTCCGGGGTTACTTGGATTCAAAGAGAGATTACTTGCCACTGGAGCATTGTTTGGTGGCACGGTCTCGGTTACAGAATGGGTCGTGGTTGCAAATTGGTCCCCGCTTGCTCCATTATTCCCATTTGCAGCATTAACTGCAAGTCCAATAGAAACCGTTCCACTACCGCTTGACGGNGCGGTCCAATCTACCGTCCAACTTCTGGCATTGGAATTACTATGTGTAGCACTACCACTGACTATNTTGGCGTTACTACCTGCATTACTGAGCACGCCCTTGTCTACGGTTAGTGAAAAGCCTCCACTCGTACCAGAAGGTCCACCACTCATTCCGATATTGATTGAATAGATTTGGCCCGGAGTATATGAGGATGGGAAATCATGTGTTGGAGTTACTGAACCGCTTGAATGACAACCGCAACCATTACTGGAATTTGGTTTTCCAGTAGAATCTGCATTCAGCAATGGTGCCATACCAAGCAAGAGCATTAATGTCGCCAAAATGATAGCACGACTGCTATCTGTTGACATGACTAATCGTAGTCAGCCTTCGTTTTCAATGTTGGTNGCAACCATCTCATCGCTTAAGCCATTCAACACCATTCCACCACAGTGTGCTTCCATCACTCATAGAACGCCACGTNTATCCAGATTCATCCGTCCATTGATTGACCACTGTTGTCTCAGCAGTTGTAACNGNTGACTGTGCCATCTGATTCGGTGCCATACCCANCCCTGTTTGGTTGAGTGGAAGTTCAGGTTCAATCAATGGATTTGATCTATTTCTCATTATAAACAGCATCATCAGTACGGAAAAAATGAATGCTANACCNACAAATATGATGACCACTGTTCCCCATTCACCTTCTTCCTCTGCTGCNGCCTTTTGCTCGGATGCTAATTGGGCATTATCTCCAACTCCATCTCCATCNCTATCCAACGTTTCTGATGCATCATTTGGAAATGCATCGGCATTATCTCCTACACCATCCATATCTGAATCCATTGTTTCTGAAGAATCGTTGGGGAAGGCGTCGGCGTTGTCTCCTACTTGATCACCATCAGAATCCCTAGTTTCATTTGCATCTGTTGGGAACGCATCAGNATTGTCTCCAACTCCATCTCCATCTGTATCTGCAAACTCACTGGAGTCGTTAGGGAATGCATCAGAATTATCTCCTACACCATCAGAATCGGAATCCATAGACTCGTTAGGGTTGGTGGGGAATACGTCAGAATTATCTCCTACACCATCTAAGTCGGTGTCAACTGTTTCATTAGCATTATTTGGGAAAGCATCCGTATTGTCACCTACACCATCCATATCTGAATCCAATGTTTCTGAGGAATCATTNGGGAAGGCGTCGCCGTTATCTCCCACGCCGTCACCGTCTGAATCCATAGTTTCATTCGAGTCGTTAGGGAAGGCGTCTGAATTATCTCCTATACCATCTCCATCAGAATCCTGAGATTCTGTAGAATCATAAGGAAATGCGTCTTCTACGTCTGCGACTCCATCTCCATCATCGTCTTGATCAGCGTTGTCGCCAATNCCATCTTCATCGAAATCTGATGATTCATTTGGGTCTAGAGGGAATACGTCTTCTGCATCTGAGACTCCATCGTTGTCATCATCTGAATCAGCATTATCTCCGANTCCATCTTGATCATTATCTGTGATTTCATTTGGATCATTGGGGAANGCGTCTGCATTGTCACCAACTCCATCGCCATCTGAATCTGTGGTTTCGTTGGAGTCGTTAGGGAATGCGTCGGAACTATCTCCTACTCCATCACCATCGGAATCTATGTCTTCGATAGTAACTGCTGTGCTTTCTACCATCGTACCGTAATCCTCTCCATCACTTGGAGTCACTGATGCAACCCAACTATCTCCAACCGATGTTGCAGATGATGGTAGAGTAGTCAATCCATCATATTGTGAAGATGCGCTTCCACCATTGAGTTTCCATTGAATCAAAGTACCAGATTCCGCGTCGTTATCAGAATCAAAATATGCATATGTCAATACCAAATCCTGATCTACTTTCGCAGTAGATGACGGTGAAANCTCTACTTGGCTGACCGANGGAGGGTTGTTTGCAACAACAGTTTCTGTAATGGAATGGGTAGAAGTTCCCCAAGAATCTCCCGTATTGTATCCATTTCCATCTGCTGCCAAAGTTGCCAAGGAAACGGAAACCGTGCCACTTCCCGATGTTGGAGCGATCCAATCTACGCTCCAACTTCTTGAATTGGAATTGGCGTGGGTTACACTACTTCCGCTAATCAATACTCCAGTTCCAGCATTAGAGAAACTACCTTTGTTTGCTTCTAATGAAAAGCCTCCATTAGAACCTGTAACTCCTCCGGTGATGCCTATCTGTATACTGTATGTCTGTCCAGGATTGTATGTTGAGGGAAAATTGTGAGTAGGGGTTGCAGAAGAAGCATAGTGGCAGCTACATCCATTGCTACTGTTGTGTTTGCCGTTCTCCTTACCTTGAATNGCTGGGGCAAANGCCAACATGAAGAATATCAGCAGAATAGCTGGTAAACGGGCTCTTTTTACAAACATGAAACTTGCTCCAAACTTTGCNTTTATATGGTGCTGGTGCAGTGTTCGGACTGAAGTCATTATGCTGTATTGCTCACCGGTTGAAGAAATTGCCTTATCTGCGGNGTGTTTTCTATTGTCATAATGACTTCATCCATGTTTCTACCACATAGAAATTNGGCATGAAGATCACCTCGGCGACAAAACATGGACTTTATTTGGAAAAATTAACAAATTAATCAAATGTTCAATTTTTANTGTTTCAACGCACAAATGCCCAATATTTGAGAGAAATGCAACGCTTAGAAAATCAAACGACCAATATTATTGAGAATTATCCATTCAGGCAACCATATTTTATACAAAATATTGAACGAATGTTATATGTGCCGTCCATTTTTCGGAGCGTTTGATAAATATGATTGATAGAGCAAAGTTAGAGTATATTTGGCTGGACGGTTATGAGCCGACACAAAATATGCGTAGCAAGACATTGATTCGGAAAAATTTCTCTGGTAATATTGAAGATTGTCCTATGTGGTCTTTTGATGGATCATCGACAAAACAAGCCGAGGGAGGTGATTCNGACTGTCTACTAAAGCCGGTAACAATTTTCCCTGATCCACAAAGGATTGATGGCTTCCTTGTAATGTGCGAGGTTTTGAATGCAGATGGNACANCTCACATTTCAAATGGTAGGGCGACTATAGAAGAGGATGATGATGATTTTTGGTTCGGCTATGAGCAAGAATATTTCATCATGGATGTTGAAACCCAACAACCATTAGGATTTCCCGTAGGGGGCTACCCTGGACCTCAGGGCCTTTACTACTGTTCNGTAGGNGGCAAGAATACACATGGCAGAAATCTCGTTGAAGAGCACGCAAACTTGTGCCTAGATGCTGGAATCAATTTTGAAGGCATCAACCAAGAAGTGGCATGCGGACAATGGGAATTCCAGATTTTTGCCAAGGGAGCAAAGCGAGCAGGAGATGAGCTTTGGGTAGCGCGGTATCTTTTGGATAGACTTACTGAAAAATATGGATATTACATCGAATATCACCCTAAGCCAATTAAAGGTGATTGGAATGGTTCAGGAATGCACGTAAATTTCAGTGATGGAAGAATGCGGAATGAAGGAGGCGAGCAACTATTTACAGATATTTGTGAAGCCTTCGGCAGAAATATCGAAGCTCATATGTCTGTATATGGAGCATATAACGAGCAGCGACTTACCGGATTGCATGAGACGCAGTCAATCGACCAATTTTCATATGGAGTGTCTGATCGTGGTGCTTCTATTCGAATTCCAATAGCCACAATTGAAGATGGTTGGAAGGGGCGTCTAGAGGATCGGCGGCCAGCATCAAATGGCGATCCATACAAAATTGGCGCTGTTGTAATCTCAACCACTAAAGCCTCGTATTGAGTGATGAAAATCCAGTGTGCGGTTTTTCCTATTCTTGGGTCGCTAATAATTCGGTGATGCCGGCCTCGTCGAGAATTGTTACCCCGAGTGATTCTGCTTTGCTCAATTTGCTACCGGCAGATTCTCCGGCTAATAGATAATCCAATTTGCCAGAAACTGAAGAGACTACCTTGCCTCCTGCTGCTTTGATCATCGATTGAATCTCCTTACGTGGTCGACTTAGAGTGCCAGTTAAACAGAAAGTCTGACCTTCTAATTTTCCACCTGTTGTTGGAATGTTTTCATCCATAATCTCAATCAAGTCTAGCAAGTCATTGATTACCTCAATACGTTGTTCCAAACCTGAATAGAATTGCTCAGCGACTTTAGAACCAATTCCTTCGATAGACACCAAACGTTCAACTGCAATATCCTCATCGGATTTCCACGCCTCATATAATTTCATCAATTCCTGCGAACTTCTGATTTCTTGGGCTAATGATGATGCGAGTTCGGGGCCAATACCGGACATGCCCAAAGCGTGAATGAATCGTGACAATGGGAGGGAACGAGTGGCAGCAATTTCTGACAAAATATT
>PBHQ01000025.1 GCA_002719475.1 Methanobacteriota archaeon
AAAGCAGGCAGCAGAAGAAGCAGCGAGAATAACCAAGGAAGCAGAAGAAGCAGCAAGGAAGGCTGTAGAAGATGCAGGTAAAGCCGTTGAAGAATTAGAAGCGACAAACAAGGCAGAAACCGATGTGGAAGAAACTCTGATTGTGGAAGAGATTGTTGAAGAAGTAGAGGACGTCGAAACTGTAGTAGAAAACATCTCCTCAGGTATCGATTTGCATGACTTGGTTGTGCAGTTATCAGAAGCACGCTTCGCCAGCGAGAGAAGTTCAATCATCGATTCTGTCCAAGGTTCAACATATTCATTCGCAATCAAAGTTGACAGAGTTGAGAGAAGCTTAGGAATCGGTTTAGCCGAGTATCTAAGAAATGGCCGTTCATTATCCGGTAACATAGAAGGAGACGATATCGATGTCAACGTCAGGATGCCAGCCTCTCGCAACGATGAGATGGATTCTATCGATAAAGGAACCGTCGTCGATATTGTGGCATCTGTCAGCGATTGGAACAGCCTGAGAAAGCGACTAGATCTTGAGCACGTTGGATGATTCAAAGATGTCGTGCAATTACTAGACGTTGCACTTCCTGAGTTCCTTCGTAAATATGTGTAATCTTTGCATCGCGGAAGAACCTCTCAACTGGGAATTCGGTAACATATCCGTATCCACCAAGAATCTGAACGGCTCTTTCAGCCACCCACATAGCGGTATCTCCAGCGAATAACTTCGCCATACTAGCCTCTTTGGAATGACGTGGGGCTCCCTGTTCGTAATGCATCTGCTTGGCAAAAGCAGCCTTGTATACCAACAATCTAGCAGCCTCAACCTGAGTCGCCATATCCGAAAGATAGGCAGTAATCATCTGATGGTGTGCAATTGGTTTGCCGAAGGTCTCACGCTCGTATGCGTACTTGTGTGCGGCCTCAAAAGCTCCCTGTGCAATACCCAATGCCTGAGCAGCAATTCCAATTCGGCTGTTGTCTAATGCGTTCATTGCAATGCCGAACCCCTTTCCGACTTCACCCAATACATTGTCAACAGGAACTTTGCAGTCGTTCAATTCAAGGGTACAAGTATCAGATGAACGGATTCCCAATTTGTCCTCTTTCTTACCGACACTAAAACCCTCAAATGACTTCTCAACAATGAAGGCCGTAGTACCGCCATGCTTCTTGTTTCCATAATCAGGATGGTCGACCACTTTGGCGAACAGAACGTAAATGTCTGCACTGGCACCATTAGTCACCCACATCTTTAGCCCATTCAGGATGTAATGCTGGCCATCATCGGACAACTTGGCTTTGCAGGACAAAGCAGCAGCATCAGTTCCAGCACCAGCTTCCGACAAGGAATATGCGCCCACTTCATTTCCTGCTAGACGCGAGGCATAACGCTGTTTTTGTTCATCGGTTCCATGAAGAGTCAAGGTCTTGGAACACAGCCCCACATGGACTGCATAGAATACTGCAAATGACGGATCAACTCTTGCCAATTCTTCAATGATTATAGCCTTAGAAATATCATCCAAAGGATTGCCGCCGTACTGCTCTTCGAGAGTTATTCCCTGTAGTCCCAACTCGACAAAATCCTGCCATTCCTCAATTGGTGGTGTTTGGGTTTTATCGCGGTGCTCAATTGTCGGCGTCAAGGTACTCTCTGCAAAGTCCCTAACCAACTCGCGAATCATCTGATGCTCTTCATTCTCAGTGAAATCCATGGTCCTCGAGACTGCGAAAAAGATGTTTCGTTTAAGCCCATGCAATAGGAGTTCTGTGTCAACTTAGCGTTTCGTTGGATTCAAATAATCAATCTTGGTCGCCGCGAAAGAAGGTGAACTGAAATGGTTGATGAAGACATCTTGGAATTCACAATCGCACACCGCCGAAAATACTCGATTGAACATCTTTGGTACCAGGACAAAGATGACAAGGTCACAATAGGATTGTCAGACTTCCTTGCTAAGGACATTGGTGAGGTACTAAGAGTAATTCTCCCGCATGCAGAAGATGAATTTGACGAGGATGATGAGATGTTCAGTATCTGGACTGCCGATGAAAAATTGTCTTTTAGAGCACCATTCAGTGGTATAGTTTCAGAAGTGAACGGCGAAGTTGAAATCAATCCTGATTTGGTCAATGAAAGCGCCTATGACCTCGGCTGGCTAATTATCATTGATCCACATCATCTCGACATGGAAATATTCCTCGAGCCAGATGAGTACGTCGAAGCCTTGGCTGAACTGTGATCAACCTGTTATCTCAGAGACCGCAGCCAACTTCTCGGGATGCATCTCGAAATGTTCTGCAAGCCTAGCAAGACCATCTGACAAAGCATCAGCTACTGCGAACTTAACGTCCAATGGATGTAATTCACCAGAACCGAGGGCAGCGCGAATCGCATCGATTTCATGCCATTTACTCGGTTCTCCAAACTTGGGGTTAGGTACCACATTTAATTCACCCATTTCAGGCAAAATGATGTGTTCGAGCAATTCGTAAACCGTGGAACGTTCATCGCTCGGATCGAGATATGCATGCTTCTTCATCTTCTTACGGACCTTGCCNGCCTCATCGTGCAAGAGAATAGCACTNCTAGGNTCTGATTTACTCATTTTNTCATCAGGNCCTCCGACCATTATTCCACCAGTTTNCTCTACNACGNCNGTNTCCATTCTNGCGCCNGCCTTGAGACTGGANATTATCGGTGTATGCACACAAGTAGCCTTGTGCCATTTCCATTTGTCTGCAACTCTCCGCATGTACATNTGNGCCTTGCGCTGGTCCATTCCTCCCAGTGCGATATCGATATTCATCTCGAAGATGTCTGCTGCCTGCATGGCTGGATAGAAGAACTTGGACAAATCATCATCTGCAGCGTCTTCATCTCTTCCCATTATCGTGAAAGTCTTGCGAACCTTTGAGAGACTCATATTCTTTGAACATCGCAATACTCTAGCCCAGTAATCTCCACTGTCCATTATTGAACTGGCATACAAGAAGCGCAACTCTCCTGCACCTTCTCCTTCAGGTGGATTGCCCAACAGAACTCTGAATGTATCTTCCATGTAAGTTGCAGTAGTGTGAATCTTTTNCATNTCTCCTCCAAACTTATCGTTNACCCAAGCATGCCAATCCGCCATGAAAATCAATACGTTNGCTCCAGCATCCAACATTCGNTTGAGAGTGATTGCNACCACTTTCCAACCAATATGTGCCTTTCCACTGGGCTCAAATCCAACATAACAACGGATGACATCATCGCCTCCNGCGCTTTCGCCGCCAAGGATGATTTCAACAAGATGATCGATTCCGACAATCTCTTCAGCNGCCCCTAGCATCCATGCCAAGCGGCGACTCTGTGCTTCATCTAATTCTGAAATTCGTGGACAATTCTCTAGATGAGGGCTGAGAACAGCATCGATGCTTGTAGCATCCATCTCAGCCATATCNATCATATTCATCCCTCAACCAATTTACTGAGTTTCTCAGACAAAGATAACGCTCTCGTGCCATTTCCTTCCTCAAGTTTCTCTTCAATCTCAGCGATTAATGCGTGTGCTTGCTCCTTAGTTGCATCATCCATGGAAGTTGACATCTCCATCAACTTCAGTGCCAACTTGATGTTACTCTTGGATTTGGAAATCTTCTTGCCGGCCTCTTTGGCCTTATCGCCTCTCTGTTTGGAATTATATCCTGTAGCTTGNTCAAGGAATCCTGACCAACGCTTACGTGATTCCATTGCTTTCTCTCTTCCCCCGTCGCTGTTCAGAACAGCCTCCAAATCTGAACCCTTCAACTGCTCTACATCAACAACTAATTTACCATCGTCAGAATAATGTGCACTGACCTTGGAAAGAATCCCAAATGAGGCNGTAAATCCTCCATCGACTCCGCTTGAAACATTCTCAAAGAACTCCCCTCCTAACTTTGCTAGACCAGCATTTCCACCGCATTGTTTGATGACTCCTCGCTTAACTTCAAATCGCTCCATGTTAGGGGTCCAGCGGCACTACTGAAATGACTTTTTGGTTGGGAATGGCTGAAGTGGGGAATCACCTGCCGGTATCCATGCACGACCGGAGGCTACACCTCCTTGCGATATTTATCGCCTTACTATTGCTACCAATACAGGTTTCTGGAGAAGGAGAGGACAACTCTATTGCAACACTTGATGAAATCGGTTCAATAGAAGAACTAGCTCTTGGGATATCTGAAGNGGAATTGAGGCCACAAGGAGATTTACTACTATTAGTTGGAGACGAAGGATATGCACACCTAATCGATTCATCGAACCCGGAAGACAGGAGTAAAGATATCTCATTGACATCTGGAAAACAGGAAGACCTCAACGCCTTATCTTGGCATCCTGGGGGACAAAGTGCCCTTATCGTTGGCGANAATGGTATGGTCCTCAGGTTCATGATCGACAACTATGCCCTAGAAACGGTTGATGGTAGAGGAATTCTGGAAGGTGAAAAGCAGAACAGTATCAAATGGAATAGGAATGGAAATATCGCCTATCTTGGAGGAGACAACGGTAGCATCTACAGTTATTCGTCTGCTGAAGGNTTCAACAAATTGACGCAAACCAACAGTCCGGTGACTGGACTGGAATGCCACCCCTCTCCAGAAACTCGAATCTGTATGTTGACCACTGCCGGAGATGGGGTCGCTGTTATCGATTCCTACAATGAAGTGCATTGGATTTCCAACACAAANTCCGATACATGGGTNGATGTCATTTGTCCTGATGTTGCNCGCAANACATGNATCTTAGTAGGNAGTGGTAAGCGTATAACCATGCTTAATCTAAACGCAGANGATCCAAAATCAAGCACTACCAGCAATGCGCAAGTCCTTACNAGCCTGAATGGAGAATTGACAGGTGCTTCGTTAATGGGAGATGGAAANATCGCCTTACATGTAGCACCATACTCTCTAGCGGCGTACAATCTTGCAAAAGAAATTGCTTGGTCCGTAGTTACCGCCGCCGATGTTGAAGACCTAGGAAGCATCGGAGGGTCATCCATGGTTCATATTTGGGGGACTCAGGATGATACTGGATTCATCATCTCAAGTAGTGGGGCCCTTGCAGAAATGAAACCATTGCTAGAGGAGGAAGAGGAGGATGATTTGATGACAATTGCCGTGATCACTCTAGTAGCAATCAGTGTTCCGGGAGTATTCTTGGGCATGTTATACATGAATTCCTCGACCATGCAAAGATGGTGGCACAATATGGCGAAGAAGCGAAGAAAACGCAAGGAATTGAAGAACAGCTCCGAGAAATGAAGACTTTGTACTTNANAAGGTTCATGAACGCCTTCCAGNGCCAAGGAAACNGGGGAATACAAGTGGCTTACGAAGGACTCGATTTCTACGAGATAGAATCACANCTCAGCGAAGAGGAAGTGATGGTACGTGACATGGTGCGAGATTGGGTGGATGAAGAGGTCATACCNAATATCGAAGAAGCCTGTAGAGANGGTCGCTTCCCTGAAGAATGGGGAAAGGCATTGGGCGAGATGGGNGTACTAGGAATGACCATCGATGAAAAATACGGCTGCGCAGGAATGTCATATGTTGCCTATGGACTGGTTTGTCAAGAACTAGAAAGAGGCGACAGTGGCTTACGTTCCTTCGCCAGTGTTCAAGGCTCATTGGCAATGTTCCCAATTTCTGCGTTCGGTTCCGAAGAACAGAAGATGCACTATTTGCCTCGAATGGCCAGCGGCGAATGGATTGGCTGTTTCGGACTTACAGAACCTGATTACGGCTCTAACCCCGGAGACATGATTACTAGGGCGGTGGAAGATGGAGATGAATACGTTCTAAATGGCGCCAAGATGTGGATTACTAACGGAACGGTTGCCGATGTTGCAATAGTATGGGCCAAGTTGGATGGAAAGATTCGTGGGTTNATTGTCGAAAAAGACGATGTCGGATTCAGCGCCCCAGAGATGACCGGAAAACACTCGCTGAAGGCAAGTGTCACCAGCGAATTAGTACTCCAAGACTGTAGAATTCCTAAGGATAGAATCCTACCAAATGTCAAAGGTTTGAAAGGACCATTCTCATGTTTGAACAATGCTAGGTATGGAATCTCTTGGGGAGCAATAGGTTCAGCACAAGCCTGTTTCCACTCCGCCAAGGAATACGCATTATCTAGAATCCAATTTGANCACCCCATAGCTTCGTATCAACTAGTACAGAACAAGTTGGCTTGGATGCTCAGAGAGATAACAAAAGGGCAGTTACTCGCTTTGCACCTCGGGCGTAAGAAAGACGACGAGAGTTGGTTCCCAGAGCAAATTAGTCTTGCCAAAATGAATAACGTCGACATGGCTCTAGAAATCGCTAGAATGGCCAGAGATATCCACGGTGCCAATGGGATCCTTGACGAATACCCAATAATGCGCCATATGGCCAACCTTGAATCAGTNAAAACCTACGAAGGAACCCANGACATCCACAATCTAATCATAGGACGGTGGATAACCGGAATCCAAGCATTCACCCGTACTGTCTAAGCCTGTGGNCGGCTGGTAAGATTCATCAATCGNCTTCCAGTCGAAAGGCTGTCCCCCTACGTGGGACAGGTGACAATATGACTGAAATTGCCGTACTTGTGAAGAGAGTCCCAGATACCAATGCGCAGATCCTAGTTTCGGGTGACAGGGTAGACCTATCCGCAGTTAAATGGGTCATGAGCCCATACGATGAATTAGCACTCGAAGCGGCAATGTTGCACAAAGAGGCTAAGGGTGGCAATGTAACAGCGATTACTCTAGGAAATGCCGACTGCGACAAGGTCCTCAAAGATGCCAAAGCCGTTGGGGTAGATCGAATCATTCGCGTATGGGATGATTCATGGTCTGAACTAGATTCTAATCAGGCACAGTCTGCCTTAGCCAATGTCATTCGAGATTTGGGAATCAACATCGTATACTGCGGCAAATCCGCAGCAGACACTGGTGCCGGTTCTACCGGTCCCGGAGTTGCAGAGCGCTTGGGTTGGGCCAGTGCAAGCAACATCATTGGACTTGAATTCGAAGATGCTGGAGTTGAGGCGGTGGTACCAGCGGCTACTGGCAATGCACGTACAGGAGTCTCCCTACCAGCAGTGATTTCATGCGACAAAGGATTCTGCAAACCTCGCAAGCCTAATGTTAAAGGAATCATGATGGCAAAAAGAGCACAGGTAGAAGTTATGTCATCGGAGATTCCTTCATCCAGCATCAGTATCATCTCCCATTCCCCCCCTCCAAAGAAGGCCCCTGGTCAAACCTTTGAGGGTGCGTCTGAAGTGCCTCGCGTGGTGGCAGCTTTGCGAAACGACGCCAATGTTATCTAAGGTGATAAAATGAGTGAAACGATAGTCATAGCAGAGACCAGAAATGGAGAACTTCACCCAGTGACCGCGGAATTGGTCAGTGCAGCAAACAATCTTGGTGAGGCAACCACCATAGTTGTTCCAAGTACCAACGATGCTGCAGCGAATTCCGCTTCAGGTATCGCTGGAGTGAGCAAGATTATCGCTTGTGTAGGCGACTGTTTTGCTGCTTACGATGCCGCTTCATGGGCTGAAGCAATCGATTCGTGCGCTCCTTCAGGAGTCATTGTCTGTGCTGCCAGCCAGAACGGTAAGGATTTGGCCAGCAGACTAGCTGCACGTCGATCCATCTCTGTTGTCCAAGATGTTGTTGGAATCGATGGAGGCACATTGACGCAACCAATCTATTCCGGTAAAGCAATGCAAAAACTCTCCTTGAACGGAGATGCGGCAATCAGCGTACGAGCCAATACCTTTGCAGCAGCAGGGGGCGGCGGAAGCGCAGACGTATCAGTCATGAACCAGTCTGCAGATGTTGCAACTGCGGTAAGAGAGATGATTGCCAAAGCCAGTGAAAGGTTGGATGTTGCGGAAGCAGATATCATCATCTCAGGTGGGCGCGGAATGCAGGACCCTGCCAACTTCGCCAACCTTGAGCGCTTGGCAGAGACTCTAGGTGCAGCAGTAGGTGCAAGTAGAGCAGCGGTCGATACTTGGGAAGAAATCCCTCACAGCATGCAAGTAGGACAGACCGGTAAGACTGTCAATCCAAGCCTATACATCGCCGTAGGTATCAGCGGTGCTATCCAACACCTTGCTGGAATGCGCACCTCGAAGTATATCGTAGCCATCAACAAAGATCCTGAAGCACCTATCTTCAAGCACGCAGATTACGGAATTGTCTCTACTTGGGAAGATGCACTACCAGTTCTTGAGTCAGAACTCAAGGCTCTACTCGGCTGAACCGTCTTGCGACAGCATCAAACCCATGATGCCTCATCAAGGCCCATGACAGAAGACAAGGGCGGCAAGAAAGGAATGGTCGCCAAGGCTGTATTGGCCGCTGGACTGATGTGGAAAGGCGCGAAGATGGTCAAACCTGAGAATCGCGAGGAATTCATGGAGGTTGTCAAAGACCCGAAAACATGGGGAGAGAAGATTTCCGATGCATGGGATTGGACCCTAATCGAGGCTGGAGAGACCAAAGATGCAATCGTTATTCTTGCTAAGATTGCACTCGCAAGAAAAGTGTCTGCTCGAGAAATGAAGGATACCGCTGAACAACTCGGTGAAATTGGTTTATTGATTCCACCTCTCAGAGTTTTCGCTATCCCTGGAAGTTGGCTACTTCTTGGTACCCTCTCCAAGTTGACTCCTTGGCATTTGATGCCAGAGATTAACCTTCCAGATCTCGATTTGCGCCAAGCCCTGATGGAACGCTTCGGACAAGGTGAATCAACTGGTTTCGAGAATGAAGCAGATGCAGCACTCAAAGCCTTGGAAGACGAATGATCAACCCTGCCAAGGAGCCCATGTTCCACCGGGTGGGCGATAGTAATTGATGCCACTTCCAGATGGCCATTCCACCCATTCATAACCTGCCTCATCGGTCTTTCCTTGAATATCAGGAGGGGGTTGTGAAGATGCAGTCTCATGGTGAGGCATAGAATCCATTGCGACTCCACTTTCACCTATCAATTCATCAAATTCTGAATCACTTTGCGATGAAATTGCTGCTGCAAATTGATCTTCTTTACGCCAATTGGGTCCTTTACCGCCTCTTCTTATCATCGTGAAGACTAGGACCAATAATAGGAAGCCTATTCCGGAAAATGCGTAGATTTGCCATTCAGGAGTCATGGTACTGGCCTCTAGATTATCATCCAAGGTGCCACTTCCAGCATCGTTTTCATCGTCTTCTGTTTCATTCAGGAAGGTGTTGTTGGTGAAAGTCTGGTTTTCAAAAGTCTCATTCGTGTAAGTATTGTTGGTGAAAGTCTGATTGGCAAAAGTTTCGTTGCTGTAGGTGTTATTTGTGTAGGTATTGTTGGTGAATTCATCCGTGTTATTAACGAAAGTATTGTTCACCCAAGTGGTATTGTTGTGGTAATGATTCTCGTTATTGATTACCGTAGTGTTTCCACCTCCACCTCCTCCGGTTGTGGGTATGTCTCCTGAGGCGCAACCATTGCTATCCACTGCCAAACCAGCAGCTGTCAAACCACAACGGTCGTATAAATCGCTGACTCCATCTCCATCATCATCCCAATCCTCATTCATGTCATGACAACCATCTTGATCGAAATCAACAGATGGATTGGTCAACCAACCAAGCGGGCTCTTAGGACATTGATCATCGACATCAAGAACGCCATCGTTATCATCATCAAGATCTTCATCTGCATCTCTACAACCGTCTGAATCCCAATCTGTCACGCTACCCGATGGCCAATCAACCATCCCTGCAACACAGAAGTCCTCATGATCCAAGTAATCATCATCGTCATCATTGATATCTTCTGAAGAATCTTGACAACCATCACCATCATTGTCAGTCATACCTGTAGAAGACCAACCCATCTCTCCCGCAGCGCATCTATCATCAACATCCAAAACCGAATCGGCATCATCGTCTAGATCCTCATCCAGATCTCTACAACCATCTCCATCTCGGTCAGTATCGTTGTTACTGGTCCATTCAAGCATTCCCAGCGGGCAGGAATCGAAAGTATCGGTGACCGAATCCGAGTCATCGTCATGATCTTCGACCAAGTCCCAACAGCCATCGCTATCATGATCAGTGCTACTGTTTGACAACCAATTCAGATAACCTGTAGGGCAAGAATCTGCAGTGTCAACCAAGCCATCTTCATCATCGTCAAGATCCTCATCGGCATCCTTGCAACCATCACCATCATGATCAGTAGTGGAATTACTCAACCAAGATATCGAACCCATTGGGCAAGAATCCAAAGCATCAACAATCGTATCACCATCGTCATCATTATCACACAAATCTCCCGACCCATCACCATCTAGGTCAGCTTGATTCAAATTGAAGACACTTGGGCAATTATCTCGATTATCGGTGACTTCATCGCGGTCCTGGTCAGCGCTCATCTTTGCAACAAAGATGTCTCGACCGTCTGAATGTGTCAACTCATCAAGTCCCAAACTTGAGTCCTCTTGGATGTCTCCCGCGACCATCAAATCTCCAGAACCAGTAGAATCAATGGCGCGAGCAAATGAGTCAACGGGTTTATTGTTGGAATTAGAAAGTTGAACGGCCCAAGCCCAGCCTCCTGCCGAGGTTGCTACTGCAACAAAGGCCCTACCATTGGAACCTAAAGTGTTCAATCCCACGCTGACAGTTCCATACTTCTGCCCAACTACTCCGATAGTATTGTTAGCAAGTAGAACTGTATCAAGAATTATGTCTCTATCACTTCCACCAACTGTGATCCCCCATTGCCAAACACCAGTGGAATTACCCTTGACAAGGAAACCATCCTCATCTCCTCCAGATTGAATACCTACGTTAGAATCGAATGTCACACCATTTGTGAAATATCCGCCGATGTATACGTTCCCTTGAACATCTACTTTCACAGTCCTTGGCTTGTAGTAATTGTATCCGCTTGAAGAAGAGATCTCCCAACTTGTGCCCCATGTTCCATTACCATGCATTTGGATGGCTCCTCCATAAGGAACATATTCAGTACCAAAATAGCAGTCGCTGCCTCTCCAAACACCTGCTACTACACCACCGAGTGGATGAGCGCCCAAGCCACCAAAGTAACAACTTGAACTGGGCTGAGATACTGAAGACCAGTCCCCTCCACTATCCATTTTACCTATACATGGTCTACTGTTTGTGTACACAGTTCCGATATAATACCCACCTGCACAAAACCCACTAACGAAGACATCATCGTTACTATCGATGACAATATCAATTGGGTAATTGAAGTCAAGAGGTATATTCTGATAATGTGTCCAACCATTTGCGGGCTCCCAAATCGCAAAGAATACTGTATGTGTATACATCCCGCCATTAGAATTGCTTTCATACAAAGTACCTGAATCAAACTCGATGGAGTAATCATAGATTCCTATCATGTATGCCGTTCCATTCCTGGCTACAGCCATCTTCCCTTGCTGTTCATTCCAATTCAAAGTATCGGACCACAAGCCGTATGCCTTGGCTGTTCCACCCAACATCCAGTTGCCATTTGCATCAGTTCTAGCCACGAAATAAGCCCCTGAATCTCCATTATTATTGTCGCCACCATGCAAGGTATGATTGCCAATTCGCAATGATTGACTCATCATTAGTCCTCCAAAAGTAGCAACTCCCGATGATGAAACATCGATACCAAAGATGGTATCAGTTCCAGTTCCACCAAGGTTTTTCTTCCAAGTTACCGTTCCAAAAGAATTAGTCGTATTGAGAATTAATGTTGATGAAACATCTGTTACGGTACTAATACTATCGCTGTACGAATAGAATGGATGTGTCTCCAACAACAAGGTAAACCTACTATAACTTGAGTCCCAAATCGCACCCCAGAATGATTTCCCTGTCGCTTCTTTGTAACTTTGAGAAGCTCCCGTACTAGCACTAATGCGAATTACAAAGCCAACTCCTTGAGAATTACCCGACCATGAACCTCCACTACTTGAACCAGTCATTTTGATGCTATATTTACCATACGTTCCAATTGTAACGTCTGTACCAGTGATATTCAGACTTAACAGATCATGATAATATGAAGCACTGTTGTAACTCGTGCAAAACCATTGCGCCCAACCAATTGTTCCTGCGGTAGAAATTTTTGTGACATAAAATCCACGAGAGCCATAAGTTGTACAAGATGAATCAGAGACAGACCCCCAAGTCATACCACTGGAACTACGTATGAATTGGCCCCCCAAGATAGCGTTTCCAATTCCATCAACAACTACGTGGGTAGAACGGTCATCCGCCGAATAGATTGGCATCCTAGCCCACTCAACGGCTGTAGAAGTTGCGCGAATGACGAGACTTTCAGCACCACTTCCACCGCCGTGACTCAAGGTTGTGGTATCTAGTTGGAGCGTAGAACTACTAAATTCACCCACAGCAAAGAATTTGCCTGAATTAGACCAAGCGATATCATGCAGGTATTCATCTCCAGTATCGCCATAGGAATTGGCCCAAACCAACCAGCCATAATTATCAATCTCTGCAAGGATGATATCCGCACCTCCAGAACTGGTGAAATTATTTGTTCCAAGGGTCATGTATGAGCCATCGAACCAACCAGAAATCAACAAGTCGCCACTGGAATTATGGTCAACTCCTGTGAAATTCTCGTTTCCAGGACCTTGTGTTGCAGTCAACCATTGCCAGCCATTCGCAGAGTCCTTGTATCTCGCGGCAAATCCATCAAAACCTCCTGAGTTCACAGTATTGTACCATCCTGCAGAGAGATAGGAAGAGTTACTGCTTCCAACAATACTGACTGCGCCATTAGAGTCTACTGCGATGTCTTCAACAAAATCATCTCCATCGCCACCGAATGATGTTCCCCACAACCAGTCTCCATCGGAATTCAACTTACCAAGATAGATGTCATATCCGCCTTGATTCAGTACAGTATCTGAACCCATGGCCAAGGAGCCTCCAGAAAATATTCCTGCTACATAAGAGGCCCCGCTGGAATCCTTAGTAAGCGCCCGAGGATATACATAACCTGCATTCTGATCCTTCGTCGCCCATTCCCAACCCAACTGGCTAATTGAACGTCCAACCGCAGTTTGTTCGTCTGAAATTTCTTGCAATTCTTCTTGCTCTTCAACCTCTAGAGGTTGAATCACTGATGCCCAAGGAAGAAGTAGCATGAGTAGCGACAACAAGAGGGGTATGGTCAACGCGTGGCGGGACATGGCCTGTGCACGCACTAACAATTACTTCAAACCACTTCACAAAAATTCAAATTCATTCCAATTCTTCTTCTGATTCAATCTCTATTTCACAGACCTTGAACACTGGCTCTCCATGAGAGATTGAACCCATGTACTCATCTACCTGATAACCGAATTTGACACGTACTTGGAAAAATGTAGGGTCATTTGTTCTCCAACGGCGATGTTTGGCGTAATGATGTACCAGAATGACGTATTTGCCCGCAGGAGGTTGCTTCCACCAAACCAAGTTCTCAATCGGTTCCTTGCTTGTTGGTCGGGCATTCATGTCGACATCGAGAGTTCCACCACAATTTGTTCTTCTCTTGTTGAATGATACCCTCTCGTCACCGGGAGTAATCACATGCAAATCCAAATCATTGTGATTATCCCAAATTAATGATACCTGAATGAAACCTGTTTCTCCACCTTCGCGCTCGAGACGCTTCTGGAAATCCTCTTCTCTTGAATTTGATTTCATCTTGACCAAAACCCCCTGAATAGGAGCGAGGCCGGAATCCTTGGCATGTGAATCGAAGGTGGGTTCAAATTCACTGACCCAGGCATCTCTTTCTTGTAACAACTGTAAGCGTGCCTCTTCGGCCTCTCGCTTGAAATCCTTCTTTTTCTTAGGCTCATCCTTCAGAATATGGTCGAACTGTCCAGGTAGCCCCATCGCCATCTCCGCATATTGCTTCAGTCGTTCCTTCTGGACACGTTCGTGCTCTTCACGTTCCTCAGTGCTCCATTCCTTACTGACATTGGCTCTCAATTCCTCTAATTTGTCCATATGCGAATCATCAACGATCTGTACTGGCTCGAAATCCGTCTCTTCATACATCTGAACCGCAGCATCTACTGCCCTTGACGAATAAGTTTCTGATTGCGAAGAAACCTTCTCGATAGGTGTGTTAGATTTTGAGGCGAACAAGGACCAAAGGCCATAACCGAATCCAAGGATGAATATGCCCCCAAATATCGCCTCGGCCGCATCCATGCGGTTTCGTAAAGGAGCAAGGTATTGAGATGATTGGAGGAAGATAAGCGAAGATTCCTCAAATGGATGACCACCCTCAGTGGCCATGCGAGCCGAGGGGTTGGTGGTCGATAGCCTGTCATTCCGCCATCGAATCTCGGCACCGAGTCTGAAGAATCCGTGGGCGACTAGGCAGGGTGCGGGCATACACGGCGTCTCTTTCTCAGTCCCTTCTGGTTCAATTGTTGGCCTCGTAGGCCCCAATGGGGCTGGTAAAACTACCCTTTTGCACCTGTTGAGTGGGCTACGAACTCCAGAATCCGGCAGCATGGCCTTGAATGGCAAAGAATGGAAGGACATGAAGAGCAGTCCAGAGGCCCGAACTGGAATCGGATTCATGCCTGATGGGGTACGCTGGCAAGGAAACAGTACTCCAAACAAAGTGCTACGTAGAATGTCGATAATCAGATCGGTGGATTCCTCCAAACTACTGGAACTTGTTGGACTCAAGAACAAGGCAGATGAAACTCTAGACAGGCTCAGCGCTGGAATGAGACAACGTCTTTCTCTTGCGTGTGCATTACTTGGTTCCCCTACTGTATTGTTACTGGATGAACCATTCACGGGCTTAGACCCAGTAGCACAGAAAGCCTTGCAAGAATTACTTCGACAATTAGCAGACAGAGGAACGACGATTATCATCTCCTCACACCTGCTGCTCGAATTGGAAGCACTGGTTGAACGAGTGGTTTTATTGCACCAAGGTCAAGTCATCATCGAAGGTAAGTTAGACTCTGTAAGAAAGAGACTGGGCCTAGACAGGAGGTTACTGGTCGAAGGAAGGAAAGGCGAGGCAAAAGAAGTTCTAGCATCGCATGGAGAGATTTTGGAATATCATGAAGGTTGGACTGCGACCCTTTACAGGGAAGATGGTTGGTCTTTGCAAAGCCGAGAAGAATTAGTTACAGAGTTATGCAACAAGGGATACCCTCCTTATCGCGTAGAGGCCGAACTTGCAGATCTTGCTGAGATTCTAAGCGCGGCAACTGGAAGTGAAAGCATTAGCATGGACCTTGCAGACTCAGCGATGGTGCCATTGGCACGAAAGGAGGTGGAGGAAGAGTGAACCTCCGTAGAATCTTGTCTTTAGCCAAAGACGAAGTTGAACAACGTGCTTTTTCACTTCGCATGCTGATTATGGCACCTCTTCTGACCTTGTTCATTCTTGGCGCTTGTTGGGGGATTTCTGATCCAGATGCATCATTGCCATCCTCCATTTCAGCGGATACTCCATTTGAGGTGCTATTCGTAGCATCTTTGTTCATTCTACTCTCAGCCACCCTCGGCGTGGTATTGTTCGGATTTGACGGAATCAGTCGCTCACGCATGTCAGGAAACCTAGCCATCGAATTGGCTCAGCCTATTGCACGTCGCGAATTGGCTTGGTCTATGCTGCTCGGCACATGGGCAGTAGTTGCGGTTCCAACTCTTGTACTAAGCATAGTTGGAATAATTCTCATTCGAATACAAATGGGAGAGTGGGCATCCTTTGCAGACATTTCTCTATTTCTTTTCAGCACCACCATGCTACTGTTCTGGTATGCAGTCATTCAGATGTACGCTTCAAGTCTGGCCAAGGACATGGGTTCGTCTATCGCTCTCGGAGTTGCTGCATGGCTACTCTTCACCATGGTCTGGTTACTGGTAACCGTCATGGTCGCCAGCATCCTAGGTGTTGAATCCAGTAACACGACTGACCCCTTGTACAAGACTTTCTCAGCTAAAGTAGACCTGTTTTCACCCAATGGTGTCTATCACCTGTTATTGGAAACTAGACTTGCTGAAGATTTGAGCCGCCCTATCTCACCACTACTAGTGGTACTTGCAACAGCCCTTTGGACACTTCTTCCTCTAGTTGCATATCTGAAAAGGTTCGAGAAACTACAACCCTGAACAGAACACTTCACTCTTCTTCGTCTAGAGGCAAAGCCAATTCAAAATCTGGTAGATTCGGTTTCCACCCCTTTGGCAGATCATCGCCTTTGTCGATGATAGCCATCAATCTCTCCCGATAGGCCTTGGGCCTACGACCTAGAATAGACATGTACAGTCTACCGACTCGTAGTTCTGGTGGGATGACCTTACAACCTGAAGTTGTCTCGGTATCCATAGCTCTAATCATATTGAATGCAGGGCGATTGACCTTGTGAAACAACGACTTAGTGAATCGAATTCCCAATAGTACCGTCATCAAAATGATACACGAAGAAAAGCATAGTCCAATCCAGCCTGCCTGATTCAGACCCCTTGACAACCATACTTCAAGAACCAAAAATGGCACTACCATCAAGAGGAAAAGATAAGTTTCCGAAACAGGGCCCTTGTTTGCGCGCAAGCGAATGGCTTCCCAACCTGGGTGCCTCTTCTCCCAAGGACGAAAAAACGTCAATCTACCTTGCCGAGTAGCGGTTTGAACCAATTGATGTAATCTTGCTAACCGGGACATCTGCGATGGTATCAAATCCAGATTATTATCGAAAATCAGTTGTAATAGTTCCATCGCTTCATCATAATAACCCAAATCGACCAATAGAGCCGTCTGTTCAATTACTGCTTCTGTATCATAGGGGTCTACTATTCGACGCTGGTTCCACCATTCAAGTGCATCCTCATACAAGCCGATTTCTTCCATTAATCTTGCACCTTGCCTCCATGCATGCTCGTGCTTCGGGTTTGCCTCGACCACTTTCTTGCAGGCTCTTAGACTCCTAGCGACTTGTTTGAGAGTGGGAGCACTCTTCTCTGGAAGTTCAAGTCTAGACAATAGCCACCAAGCTTCTGCATGTTGTGGGTTGATTTCACAGGCTTTCTGTGCACTACTTATGGCGCCCTCGCGGTCATCTCCTTCTAGAGCCTCAACAGCATCGAGATAGTGTTCCTCTGCTCTATCCCCACTTCCGGCCATGAGAAAACCTCCTATCAGTCATCATTAAACGGGTTCTTTGGATTACGTTGACTATGATAATGTCTGGAATCCTTACCTCGTTTCCTAGGTTTGAAAACTCTACCACTTCGGCTCTGAGGGCGGCCTTTAGCGCCTTTGTTTACGCCGCCAGAGCCTCGGCGAGGAGCGCCTCTACGATCTCCGCCACGGCGGTCTCCACCTCTACGGTCTCCACCACGGCGGTCTCCACCTCTACGGCCACCACGTTCCGACCTATTACCGTCGTCTCTTCGACCTCCTCCACTTCGAGGTGCACTACAGCGATTGCATTCTGTACGGAAAGCGAAATTGGAATTCTGACACTTAGGGCAAGTCCAATCTCCACCGCGACGATCTCCACCACGGCGGTCTCCACCGCGACGATC
>PBHQ01000026.1 GCA_002719475.1 Methanobacteriota archaeon
AAAACATCCGATGAAGTGAGAGTTGAGAAATCTAAAGATGATTATTCAGAAAAATATCTCGATGTGAATGAAGCGACCATGGTCGCCATCATAATGACCATCCCTTGGGTGGTAGTGATTGCAACCTTGGGATTCTTCGACATCATCCCATGGGAATGGGCAATCATGGGAGGAGGTATCGGTTTCTTGGCAATTCTCCTGTTTGGAGTTGCGAAACCAGATGCGATGGTTCGGATTGGGAGGCCTCTTTACAGATACAATTACGATAATATCGTCGCCGGTGAAAGACTTGTTCCAAATGTCGTCGATGATGATGGAGACTTACCGGGTGGTTGGACCAAGGAGCAATGGGGGAAATACGGAGACAACAGCAAGAAACGCTGATCAATCGTCCTTCATCAAATCATAGATGTCTCCCACTCTCTGAATCCTGTTGTCAGCTGCCAACGGGTCCTCAAGTCCCGACAAAGTGTCTAGTTCCATGTCTTCAATCAATTCAGTCTGGTCAATTTGTGGAATATCTGGCTCCAACTCTTCTCCAACATCTGCCTCAGCGTTTAGTACCGGCTGACTAACCGCTAATTGCTCCGAAACCATACTGCCCCCAAGGTAAGGCTGTAGATCATTTATCTCGGCAGCAGTGCGGTCTAACTCCTCCATTTCACGGTGAATTGCTTGCCAATCTTCCAACCTGCGCAAACGCGCTAATGGTTGCACTCTCTTCGCCCGTGACAATTTACGACGAGCTACCAATATCGCAGGGAGTGGAAACAAAATCGCCATCAAGGTTGCGATTATGTATCCTTCACTAGACAATCCCTTCCAGACCTGCATGTGAACGGTTTGTTCGGCTTGAACTCCAAACGGTACTGTGGTCGAAACTCGGTGCATACCAGGAGAAAGTTGCAACTCGGTTGAACAGTCCTCTCCTACTTGCCCGGACCATTGATGCAATACATTGCCTCTTGAGTCCAACATACTCCATGAGACATCTGTCGAATTAGCCTCTTTGGTTTCATCGAAAACGAACTGACAATCAATTGTTGTAGGGACCATTCTAGCCATTAGCATCATATCGGGCACCTCAAAAGTGTGCATACTTCGAAAACCTGCTTCGGGCTTGTTAACTTCTACATCACTGGTTTGACTTTGCGCAACAAGCCAAGCTGAATTCATTCCAACAATCATGAAAATCATCAACAAGAAGGCTTGCTGTTGAGTCCGCTTTGCTTGTAATTCTGTAACTGGGTCATCTGCTCCTTCTGGAGAGGTTGGGGGGTCCTCTTCAGGAATCACGAACATCACTCCATCTGACTCCTGTTAGATTGATGACTTCAGCCATCCATTCGAGTTTTCGTGATTTGATAAGAGAATCCGTGTTTCCACTCCATCTACCAACCTCGTCAGTTCTGAAACCACATAGGACAATTTTTTCTATGTCAACACCTACATGTTTTGCTAAAGCAATGGCTCTATCTCCGTCTGTGAATCCCCCTGGATTAATTGTACCTTCAATGATTTCAGGACATTGATGCGTCAATATTATCGGAAGGGGGGAAGTAAGACATCTCTCCAACAAGTTCCTCCAATTTTCCATATTGTCTCCATGGGCATGCAAAATCAAAGGAGCCTTACGAATTAATGCTTCATCGAGATATGGATGGCCATCGGCATCCGAAACTACTGCTACAAGATTATTCCATGCACCTTCAGAATTTTCCAACTCGGAAAAAACCCCAATCGCCCCATCCGCAACTAAGATGGCATCTCCATAATTCATGCAAGCACGGAGTTCTTCTGCTTGGGCAGCAGCGCCTACAATTACAACACGTTTTGCTGAACATAGAGTTTCGGATATTTTTGACAGGCGCTTTTGCCTATTCTCTTGTTGCCACACAGAACATTCTGTATCTGCAATCTTTTCAAGCAATGAATGAATACTCCGCCGATCTCTCTCGAGACTCCATCCAAATTCCTCTCTAATACGTTCCTGAATCTGAATCAAAGGAGGTAACAAGGTGGCATTGGCTTCCGGCACGACTTTCGCAGCACCGATGATGACATCAAACCACTCCACAGATTCTCTCACTTCAGTCGTTTGTTTCAAAAACCCTCGACTTTGTTCGACGAATGATGCCAATACCGATGGAGGTACCGGATATCTCTGACGAGGTCACTCTTGCCAGGTACCCTTTCCTGCCTCAATCGGGACCATGGATACAAATGATGGCTCAAACAGAAGGTATCGATTTAGATTCCCTGTTAGATTCAGAATTCTTAGAGGATACCCGTCGAAGAGGAAGGTTACGCTTAGTCGAATCCATTGCCAATGATGGAGGGGTGGATGCGATGGCCATGCGAGACATCCATACTCAAGAAGGGCGTTTGCTAGAGGCTTTCAGTTTCACATATTCAAGACTCGTAGCATGCGCTTGCGATCAAGAGGTTATTCTATCCAAATGGGCACAGGCTGAAGCAGAACGCGCAGAGAGATTACTGGCCATGGATATGGAGAATATCGAAAACATCGCCAAAACCTATCTTTCGGATATCCGCAAAGTAGAGGCGGTAATTGTTGGAAGCAAAGATAGCAGAAGTGGGGTGATCTGGGAAATCGGATTATCAGATTTTATCGAATTGGTTCCAGGAATAACTGGGCCACGTTGGCGATTACCTAATCAAGATTTAAACAAAGGGTGGATAACCCTCAGAGAGGAATCTAATTATTCGAGCCAAGCCAAATTAGCACGATTATTAAGACAGAGAATCAAAAATGAAATTCTCAAAGATGCACTTCTCAAAAGTGATAATTTGAATGATGAATTAGTCATGAGGTTAGCGGAAGCAACCGCCATGGTGGTTGGCTTACTACAACATAGAGCCAGTACTGATCTGCAATTGAGTGGGGCGGATGTAGAAGATTGGCCCCCTTGTATGAAAAAAGCAGTAGCGGAATTGGAACAGGGCGTCAATGTAAATCACTTCGGAAGACTGTTTCTTGCTTCAATGGCAAGAACCATGGGCATTCCAACTGAGAATTGTGTTGAATTCTTTCATAACGCACCGGATTTCAACGCTGAAACGACGAGTTACCAAGTAGGTCACGTCTATGATAGAGAATATACGCCTGCAGGGTGTGGAAAATTGAAATTAAATGCGCGCTGTGCTGTCATGACGGGTGATGACAGTCTTTGTGACCAAAGTTGGATGGATCATCCACTAAAATATCTCAGAGCGAAACAACGCTCTAGATTGCGTGACTCCGAGCGCGCTCAAGATGCGGTAGAAACTAACGAAGGAACGGACAAAACGCGCGATGGTTCATGAAGGGAAGACCTCCTGCCTAACATGAACGAAGGGGGATGGAGAAAGTGACGCGAACCCTCATCCTTACAGTCGACAGGGATGATGACTTAGGTTCTAAAGCCGCCATCAGAGGCCCTGTGGTTGGAAGACGGCAAGTCTTGACCGCTGCACTTCGCTTGGGAATTGCAGACCCAGAAGAAAGTGATACTAATGCTATTCTAGGAGCATTAAATCAACATGATTCTTTGGCTGAGGGTTCTGAAAGTGGAGACGATGTTGAAATCGCTATCCTAACTGGAGATGAAAAAGTCGGTGTTCGTTCTGACCGCGCTATCGCTGCTCAACTTGAGGAAGTCGTAGCAGAGTTTCAACCGGATCGCGCCATACTGGTAACTGATGGTGCAGAAGATGAGTCGGTTCTGCCAATCCTCCAAAGTCAGGTAAGAATTGATCATGTGCAGAAGATAATCGTCAAACAATCAAAAGGAATTGAAAGTACCTATTACTACATTGTCAAGGCTCTTGAAGACCCAAAATGGCGAGCCAAGATGTTGGTTCCAATCGCAGTCATCCTAATGATTATTGGAATGGGAATAATGCTTCCTGATGATATCGGCGCCTTACTTATTGGTGGTCTGCCCTTCGTCTTTGGATTCTATCTATTGGCCAAAGGTCTTGGATTGGAGAACACTCTTGGAAGAGTTGTTGCTGAAATGCGAGAGAATGCGGATGCTGCCATGTTCTCATCATTGATGTGGGCCGGTTCTGTTTTCGCCGCAATCTTCGCTGTGGCACAGGCTTGGTCTGAATACACCGGCAGAATAGGAGCGGGTGATTCTCGAGGCATTGCATATCTTTCAGCAGTTCACCAATCATTAGCATGGATCATCATCGTTTTCCTATTGACTACTGCTGGATTGATGATACTCAAACTCAGACGAGGGTCTTTCAGTGGTCGATTAATCATCCTTGCAGCCTTTGGAATGATGGTTTATTCCTTCCTTAATCAAGCAATGAATATCGCCATCGAAGTATTGGGAGGAGAATCTTACCAATTTAACGTCGGACAAATAATTGCAGATGGAAGTGAACCACTAGCATGGTTGGCAGTTCTATGGTTAACTATGACTATTGTACGCGGCCTACAAGATCGTCAGGCCAGCGGCGAAAGATACTGGGGCATCTAAATCATTCAAAGAATGTTGATTCCATCATGCAACTAGGACAATTTACCTTGATTGGTCTGATTGAGGGGATGCCTAAAGGCGCATTGCAATGAGGGCAGATTATTGCTTCAGTAATTTCTTGTGCGCGTTGCTGAGAATTAGCACTAGGATCGTACTTCATGCGATACCTGTGTGCGTCCTGAACTCTTTGAGCAGTGGCTGGAGCGGGAGTATTGAATTGCTCCTCTGGTGAAGATGAATACTGGTCTGGACTAGTTTGGAATGCTTGATCTGGATTGTTTCCATGGTTGATGGCGCTGAGGTAGTCATCCACCATCTTCAACAACGCATCCATCTGGATATTCTGCTCCCTCGAAATGCGTTCAGCAGCCAATAGACGTTCATATTCATCCATATTTGCAAGCGATGCGATGACTTCTCCTGTCAAGCCAGACATATATTCGCCTTGAAGGTCTGAATGAAGAGTCTTTTGGCTATTCGATATATGCTAATTGACTCATCTATGTTCGATGCCGTCTGAAGAAGGCTTCAAAGAGGGTGGGCGTGGCGCCGAGGGCTGAGGAGCCAACATGGCAAGAGCTCGAAATCGCAGGAAAGGAAGTGGGGCGGCAGCCGGAAGCAGTANCAAAGTCGCTGTACGTCGCTTAACTTGCGGACGCGTGATGAATACCGCGCACACAGTAGATGAAAACGCCTCAGTGCACGAGGTATTGGAGGCGCTTACAAAGAATGATTGGGATCACGTATTCATCGTGAGTGACGAAGGGTTACCTGTCGGACGTATTCACGCTGTGGATGTTCTCAAATTGACTTCGAGAAAGGCNGTGAATAGTAACCTTGCTTGGATGATGGCTACGCCTGCTATGCAGCTAGTGAATCTACCTCCATTACAGGTTGGTTTGAAGACTCCATTGCTCAAAGCCGGAGCGCTGATGCTGACTCATAATCTCAACCAACTAGCAGTCGTTGATGAAGAAGGGGTGCTTGTCGGTTTTGTAAGCCATGCAACTATGGCGATGCACCTTCCAAGGTTCATACTTTGAACGAAATCATGGTAATCTCAAACCTTCTGGGGANGAATGATGCAGATATCTTCGCCTAGGGCTTGGCCATGGAGCGCGNCTTCATCTCCAGAGCCTTTTCCTGAGCATGCATGGGTACAAACTCTTAGCGCAATNCATCCGTTGATTTTAGCAGATTTGAATACAGAACTGGATTTATTCACTAAAGAGCAGTTGGTTGAATGGCTGAACAATTGTGAATTGATAACTGAAGATGGCAATATGGGCATCCAAAAATGGCTAGAAGAAAATAACAANGCNCCGATAAACGAAAGAATCCCATTCATATTATGTGGAGAGCTCGGAAACCCACACAGATTGGTTGATTTAGGGATTTCAGGCATGCCAATATTACCTATTCGAATGGACGGTATTTGTCGCGTATGGACCGATGTTATCGATGGTAGGGAAGTATCCCCTGGAATCCACCATGTTACTCTCGCTCGAACCAAGGGGTGGTGGGAATGCACNTGGCTAGGTTTTGCCAGTAAAGATGATGCAAGAAANATGACAGAGTGGTTGAACGATGGTGTTGGAACAAATTGGCGTTGGTCTACACTTGCNGAGGGCAAAATCTCGATTCACACNGAGGGGAAATTGTACCCTCCNTCTGAAAATATTATCTCCTGGGACGGAACTACTGAATGTGTGGAGGGAGAAATACCTGAAACTACAGGTCCTGAGATNGAATTGTCAGCTCTGAAAGCAATCCTCTTCACCCGCCAAGGATGCTATGACAACAGAGGTAGATTAGCACGATGTGCGCATATCAAACAGCGACAATTCCATGATTCGATGTTTAGAAGGGGNAGTTCAAAACAATGGAATAAAATCATTGATATCGCNTGATTTCGGTGTTTTTGCTTCNTTTTAGAAGAGTAAATTCACCAATTATGGGGGTCCCACGGTAGTCCCAAACCTTCCCTATAACCCTAGCACCCTTAGCGTTGTTTGATGACCACCGAACGTGGAGAAGGAAGCCAGAAAAAGGCGAGACTTCAGCGATTGAAGGCAGAAATTATTGCTTATGTCGCTGATCGCCCAGGGTGCTGTGCAGCGGATATCGTTGACCACCTTGCGAACACAAGACGCATGAGGAACCATGGATTGACCGCCCGAAAGGTCGGTTTCTTCATCCCCCGGCACATTAAGGAGATCTCATACAAGTTGGATCCCCGTACCGGTAAGCGCATCTACATGCTGAGTGCTGCTTGAATCGCAACCTCAATGACCACTCCCCCTTGCCAATAGGCATGGGTGACGAGTTGTTCATGCCAAGCGCCGAGGAACTTTGGCCGTGGATGGCAGCGGAATCTGCTGCTTGGAATATTCAAGATCGAGGAGNGATTCCTGTACTGCCGCGCCATGATATCGAGCCTTGGGCCTTACTCGACAAAGACAGTANTTGGAGTTTCAAGCCCTNGCTTGACGCTACACTAAATTCTCTTGGTTCAAATATCCCNGAAGGACTTAACATCAGTTTTGATGAGAGCAAAGGTCCTGTACACATNGATCCAAGAGCAATTGTCGAGCCGGGGGCNCATTTCATCGGACCATGTTATGTCGCGCCTGAGGCGATTATACGTCATGGAGCATACATTCGAGAAAANTCTTGGATTTGTTGGAAAGCATTGCTAGGGCATGCTTCTGAAATCAAACATTCAGTTCTATTACCCAAAGCCAAAGCACCTCATTTCAANTACGTTGGAGATTCAATTATCGGCAGTGAGGCAAATCTCGGTGCGGGCGTGATTCTATCTAACCTAAGGAATGATGGTGGNCAGGTTATCTTACGTTCGGGAACACATCGAATCCCGTCGCGATTGAGAAAATTTGGAGCATTGATNGGTGATAACTCTCAACTTGGATGTAATACCGTCACCAATCCAGGATCCATACTATCCCCTGGATGCATGGTCCATCCAAATACAACAGTTACAGGTGTTTTCCCAAACGACAGCATTTTGGATTGAGGGTTCAGAATGGGCAAAATCTTCGGAACTGATGGGATTAGAGGGNTCGCAGTTTCNNATGAAAGAAGAGATGAAGATTCGATTGCGCGCTTTATCGATAACAGAGAATTTTCCTGCGGATTGATCCAATTAGTTGGAGAAGCGCTTGGNGTATGGCTCAGACCTACTGGNGAAGGAAAGCCACAGGTTGTAGTTGGGTGGGATGCAAGACCGTTGAATCCATCTTTAGCTTCAGCGCTGACGNTTGGACTGCACCTTAGTGGATGCCACGTCACGTGGATTGGTGAATGTGCCACACCAGGATTGCATGCTAGTATCTTGGAGACTGGTGCTGATGCTGGTTGTATGATTACAGCGAGTCATAATCCTGTCACAGATAGTGGAATCAAGATTTTCGATGGCAATGGATACAAAACATTCCCTGAGAAAGAAGGACATCTAGAAGAATTGATGTTTCAATTATCAGCAGAAGAAAGGGGTTCCGCGAATGAAGAGAGAGNATTCTTGGCTAAGCCAGATTCGCAAATAGATGGAAAAGCGATTCACGTGAATGTAATCAAGAATAGGTTAGAACCTATCAAGGAAAGATTTCTCAGCAACGCTTCGGTGCGTGATATTGTACCCACAGAGGGTTTGCTATTGGATTCTTCAAAGGGCGTTGCACACACATGGTTAGCCGCGTGGATGAGTGAAAAATTGGTACCCACTATTGAGTTAAGTTCTGATTGTCAAGCGCTGAATAAAGGGTGTGGCGCTGGTGAATTATCACCTACTTTACGAATGAGCTGGGAAGAATTAGTGAATGGAAAACATGACCATGTGCTCTTCACTTCCTTGGCAAATAGAGCAAACAACACTTGGACTGCTGGGCTCATTGTTGGTGCTGCACTCGATGGTGATGGAGATAGATGCCTGTTAATTCGCGTAGATTCAAAGAACGAGGGCGTTGAAGTGGTCGATGGTGATTTGATGCTGGATCGTTTGGTTAAAGCTGCCAAGAATACCGACTCGACTGGTGAAGGAATGATTGCTGCTTCAATCGAATCTGACCTTTCCTTGCTAACATCTTTGCAAGACCTTGACCCCGCACTGATGTGTGCCGAAACAGCCGTCGGGGACCGTTGGTTAGCTGCTGCACTCAAACCCAAAAATTCTGGTGAAGAACTTCTGCAAGGTATAGAAGAACCATTCAGAATTGGTTCTGAAGACTCCGGCCATATTTTGATGACAACACCTTGCCCCCAAGTTGAAGCGAAATGGGGCTTNGTTGGAGACGGGGNAATTACCTTGCTTGCAACGCTGTGTGCAATGGCAAGTTCAGTTCAAGAAGATGAATTCGCTGCTGGGTGGAAATCTAGGCAGTCAATATCCCCAAGCGACCGCTCCAAATGGGATGGGACGAATGAGAATGCTCAGTTGATTCTCGAATTACTCAACAATAGGCATCCAGACGTATCTTGGAAGACTGAGAGAGTGAACGGTGAAGAGAATTTGTTGCTGGTGAAAGGTGAGGTCCAAGGTTACCTTTGCTCTGTTGCTGTACGAAATTCTGGAACTCAAGCCAAGACAAGTATCAGTATCCGAACCACTGGAATTAACATGGATTCACTAATTCAAGAATTGATTAGCTCTCTTGAACCAAAACTGAAAATCAATCAATAGCGAGTCTATCCTTACGTGATTGTCCCAACCAAGTTACTACCCCGAGTAATACTACTGATGCTAGGAGCATAGGCAGTAGCAATGATGTCGTAATCTTGCCTAGCGATAGTGCCAAACCTGCTAACACCCATGCGGCTAGAAGATCAAGGAATCCGACAATACGCCAAGATCTGCGCTCTTCTAGAACTCCGGAAACCCAAGCCGCACCACTTACAATCAATACCGAAACTACTCCAAAGGCATCTGCTCCTCCTGAAAAAATCAGGGCGCCTATGGGAAGTAGAATGTGGATGTCCCATAACCATGCAGTTGACCAGCGTGCTTTGCCTGAATACACCGCCATTGCTAACAATCCCAAGCATAATATTCCCGTAGAAGAAGTAGCAATTCCCGAAAGACTTGGATTGATATTCATCCAGACATTTGACTGTGTCAATGAAATCGGTAGAAGGACCATGGCTGTGACTGCTAAGCCGGGTTGATCCCATGAGCGCGCACGCGTCAAAGCTAGTACGGCAGCCAACAAAGTTGCAGGTCCCCATGAAATCAACATGACCATAAGAATCCAAATCGTTCTACCATCTGCTCCGCGATGATCTTGGAGTCCTCTATCCAAGCGTTTTCTTTCTACCATGTCAAATAGCAACAATGCTCCGATGAGTATGATTTCCAATGTAATCCAAGGAGTAATCCATTCAAGCAAAGCGCCAGCAAATGGGTCTACCTGCATAGGNGGCGGAGTGCCGCCTGAAAGGAACATAGTTGCCAATCTATCCGCTACCAAACCATACATTATCCACTCCAATGCCGAAGGAAGGCGCAAAGCGAGATCCTTGCGACCAATAAGCGACGACCAAGCCAAGAAACAGAGAGAAAGAGCCAGAATCAATAGCCCCAGTTGTGCATCGGGGTCAACATAACGTTGTGAAACGCGGCCAGCAAGATGTACCAATACAAGTCCGGCTACAGTCAATGCCACTGGAGCCTCAATCCCAAGTACATCTGGCATTCTCATCTCAAGGTTTCGCGAACGTTGCTGAGCCAGCATAACTGCAGCAGAAGAAAGGAGCGCAGCGAATAGAAGAGCGGCTTCACCATNGCCGTTGAAATATGACCACCATGATGCAAAGAAACAAACNAATGAAACGAATACCAAGGCNATNGTAGGTGTATAGANNNCATCTCCCGCNACAAGNTCGGATTCCCCAATACTTCCNGNCCTCTTTCTTCGCTTTGCTTGCTTTGCAGCTTGATGCACAAGTTCGGCATCGATTAACCCCACTCCTGNTNCTGATTCNGAAANTTCNGGNGCCTGAGCACCAGCGAGNCCGNATTTGATTTGCTCCTGTCNAACGNCTGCNGATTGGATTCTATCTTCTGCCTTNGCAATAGAAGCAAGNCCGAGGCGAATCTCAGCCCTAGATACTAACCAAAGNCCAGTTGCTGCAAACAACAACCAAGANAGAAGGAAAGNNGACGAATCCATNGAATTAGACCATATTATCAACGACAATAACATGACCACNCAGGCCAAAGATGGACCTAAGGGCCGTTCCAAATGCGANATATTTGGAAGCAAGAAGGNTAGAGTGAATANCACTGTGCAGAGTACTACCCANATAGAAACTGTCTGNCTTGGCCAATANGCGCCNTGAAGCAAGTCCTGGGTNTCCAATTCCAAGGCAGCCAGCAATAGATGNATTGCAACAAAAGAAAACATCAGAGTGAATAGAGGTTCNGANCTATTTTCGATTTCATGNGGGTTATCCNATTCNCGNCTGCNAGCATCNAACGCCAAGGAAATCCCAGANNCNGCNACCAANGGTATCCANGCAAGTGTCAATCCAAATCTCCAATGNGCCCATAAGGTCGCTACNGCCANAGNAATCAGCATNAANCGACGTTGATTCACATGCCGCCCTNCNGACTGAATCGAAATGTGCATGGCTGCAAGACTNACTATTCCGAATACCAANCCCAAAGCAGGCAANCCATCTGGCCTTGCAACTGCCAACCAACCAAGAAGNGCNATCAACCAACCCAATGGCCAAAGTTTGAGCAAGCCTGAATCTTTTATTCTNGCAAGTGCTTCAGTTCCACTACCAAATGCCTTACCNAAATCCACNCCCGTTTCNCCCATCGTCAAATTGATTCCAACCTGCAAGAGCCCCATTCCAAACATGAAGAATGTCAAGGATTCAGGATTCAGAACAATGGGCAATATGTCTACAGAAATGAAACGATTCTCTACGTCGGTTGCAAACAATAGTATCCAAATCCACGGGGCCAAAACCGCTGTACCNGCAATCGAGGGNGAAGAACGTTTGACTGCGAAACCACCCAATACAGCAAACATCAACAATAATGTCACTAGTAGAAGGTCTCCCTGTTCCCCCTCTCCTGCGGGTATCAGAACAGTGGCAAGGAGNNCGATGACCAAAGCACCGGACCACAGGACATGATCACTAACAGCATCTTGATTTCTGAGAATACTGAAAGCCGCAACAATACACATCCCGATTGCGAAAATCGAATGTCCTGATAATACCGGAGGGGTGAAAATGCCTGTATCAAACAACACCAACGCCGTAACAAGAATTGGAATCGGGGGCATTACAACCGGGATAACCTTTGATGGGTCAACTCCTCTGACCACAAGATAAGATGCTCCAAAGGCGGTCAGCAGAATACTAATCTGGGCTAAAGCAAAGCCTGTATCTTCCCTGTTTGCAAATATTGCCAACATAGCCCCAAACATACCCAAGCCCACGGATACNCCCCACAGTCCTGGNCGCCCTAATCCGAGAGCTGCAAATCCTTGACTGAACCAATTTTCTCGCTTTGCANAATGGGCAGCCATCGCCGCATTGGCCGCGTTTACGAATAGAATAAGTAACAACAATACCAGAGCATCNTCAAATGCAAGAATTGGAAGCCCCAANATATTCCANCCNCTTGAAAGAGCNTGCAAACCTATCCACAAATTACTGGCCGCAACNCCAAGACTCGTTAGATTNCCCGAATTCCTCATCAATGCTAGGGAATGGAGGACAATNGTTGCTAATCCAATCATCAAAGCAACNCCGAGTTCACCATACAATGCNCCAGCTGCACTACCTATCGCTAANAGTACCAAAGTCGCTTGNGCNGCTATGGCGTCTTCATCGAAATGATAAGCNANAGCGATATTCAATATGACCGTGCCAAGCAATAANATCCCNAANATCACATCTTCAGAGAACATCAAATCGTCGAGCAANCCCCAATGATGCAAATCGATTACTAGGCCATAGAANAATTTCATTGAGATTATTGCCCAAGTNGTTCCGAGAATTCGCATATTTGGATCTGGAATCCACTTACTCGCTAACCATAACGAAAACAAGGCCATGGCAAACAATGCGGGACCTGCAATGGATGCAGAAAATGTCATACCAACATAAGCACCAATGATGCTCCACAACACAATCATTGTGACCATCATCAACCAGTGTACTCGCTGCTCTGCTTCTACTGCTTCTGATTTCATAGGGTCTGGTGATTCTACATCCTCCGGCTGTTTTCCAGTTGTAAACAACTGAGGTAATTCACCTAATGCCTCATCAACTAGGGGGGGTTCAGTGTCTTCTTCCAAGGCCTCTTCCGGTTCCGTTTCGGTAACCATGAAACCTGCTAAATCAATCCCTTCTCCGACCTCAAAGGCACGTTGGGAGAGAACCTTGTCCTCAATTTCCTCAGATGAGGACGGGTCATCTTTGGATGCAGCCATCATCTCCGTGAAACATATTCACCCCTTGACCTCATCGCTGAACAGCGTGTATCTAAGGGCTATTGTGAACGCAATAAGTAAAGAGGAGGNGTTGGTCGGGNAGGCATGGAAGCAACCTCNTCTCGTNTTGACGGTACCCCTAAGGGTACCGGATTGGAGAATCTAGGAATTGAAACCACTGCGCGCTTGCATTGGAATCTCAATGCGGCTGAATTAGTAGATGNAGCAGTAGTTNGGNACGAAGGAGTCTTTAGCGCNCATAAGGCATTGGTGACAGAAACAGGGGATCGAACNGGACGNTCCCCAAANGACAAATTCNTCGTCGATGAAGAGAGTACNAGTTCAGAANTNAATTGGGGAAATGTCAACGTTTCAACCAGTGAAGATGTATTCATGTCTCTAAGANCAAAGGTTGTGGAATACCTATCCAAGCAAGANGANNTGTTCATCCAAGATTTGTTCTGTGGAGCNGANCCTACAGANAGATTNCCAATCCGCGTNATTACGCANAATGCTTGGCACTCTGCATTTGCAAGAAACATGTTTGTTCGCCCNACNGANAGTGAAATTGCTGAGCATACNGCCGCTTTNACTGTTCTTCACGCNCCCCATTTTGAAGCGGTTCCAGAAGTTGATGGTGTNAATTCAAANGCNTTCGTTATTGTTCACTATGCAAGAGNNGAGGTNATCATTGGNGGAACAAGATATGCTGGAGAAATCAAAAANTCNATCTTTNGTGTCATGAATCTATTACTNCCNCGCAANGGNATACTNCCAATGCACTGCAGTGCCAATACNACTGGNGANAATACTGCAATCTTCTTNGGANTNTCTGGAACTGGAAAGACCACTCTCTCGGCTGATCCCGCTCGTCAATTAATTGGNGACGATGAACACGGTTGGGGTTCAAATGGNGTTTTCAATTTNGAAGGAGGATGTTACGCTAAACTCATCAATTTGAGTGAAGAAGATGAGCCTGCAATCTTCTCTACCACNCGNAAACATGGAACTGTACTAGAGAATATCGTNCTNGATGAAANCGGNGTGCCGGACTTCTTTGACACCAGNAAAACGCAGAATACTCGNGGTTCTTACCCGATTGAATTTATTGACAANAGAACTGAAGACAGTAGAGGAGGNCACCCACAGAATGTCATTTTCTTGACNTGTGATGCATTTGGTGTCCTNCCCCCAATCTCTCGTTTGACTCCTGCACAAGCAGCATACCACTTCATCTCAGGATACACAGCAAAGGTTGCTGGAACGGAGGTTGGTGTCACTGANCCTGAAGCNACTTTCTCNGCTTGCTTTGGAGANCCNTTCATGCCAATGCATCCCGGAGTCTATGCAGATCTACTAAGCAACAAGATGGCAGAACATAATGCGACTTGCTGGTTGATCAACACGGGTTGGTCTGGTGGCCAATANGGAGTAGGTTCCAGAATGAAGATTCCATGGACCAGAGCCATGCTGAATGCTGCANTNGACGGNGATTTAGAGGATGTNGAGTTNGTNCAAGANCCTCGGTTCAGANTNGAAATTCCCACTTCTTGCCCNGGTGTNCCTTCTGAAGTNCTACAGCCACGAGGAACTTGGNATAGNGGTGAAGAATACGATNTGACCGCAGACAAATTGGCTCGTATGTTCAATGAGAACTTCAAGCGNTACGAAAACGGTGTTTCTTCAGAAGTCAATTCAGCGGGTCCTGTCCCNCTTTCCTGATTCACACATATTTGCCGACTTTCTTCTTAACTTCGGCAACTGTTTCAGATGCTTCCTCAACGGTTTCTTCAACTTTTTCAACGACTTCAGCAACAGTATCCTTGAATTCCCCATACAATGGCTTCACCTTATCCGTAAAGGGCAACAACTGATCTCTGTAATGAGATGACAAGTGATCTGTGAGTTTTTCGAAATCCAAGAATCCTATCGAATCCTGTATCGAATCGAACAGCCTAGTTGCAAGCCCCGGATTAACTTTGATTTCACCATCATTATCCATGTAACATAGATTTCCCACATGGTGATAATTTATCTTAGGAATCGTTGGAACCGCATCCTTGTCATTGACAAACCTGTAAGTATCTGGAACCAATTTATTGTAGAACTTCTCGAATTTGCGGTTCCCCACTCTTGGACTTCCGTAATTGTACATAGTGACTGGTAATTTGAGAGTACGCCTGATATCCGCTGCGCATAATGTTGCAAGCGCTCCACCCAAAGAATGGCCCGTGATGTGTACTCTCCTCCGGTTCTTCTTGCTAAGTTCCTTAATCGACTTCAGAATTCTATCCCTTACCGGGAGGTAAGCATTCAGAAAACCGAAATGCACCCTTGGGGAAAAGAACAACCAGCCCTTGCCATGTATCCAGCGTTTCTTGACTGCCAAAGCATCTGTCAATGCATCAGTAAAATCGGATGTCCCTCTAAACGAAATCGCCAACCTACCTTCATGTGAAATAGCTATGATACATTGGGTTCCGACCGTCTCATCTTCAATGAATTCATGCAGATGATATCCATACTGATCTAGATTCATTGCCTCTTCCAACTCATATACTTGGATTGATAGGCTGCACATCTCACCTGCAAGGTCCCAATCCGGTTCAGCCTCCGGTTTACTCTTGGCCATGTTACTGCAAGTCGCGTAATCATGTTTGATTGTTGCCACAGCAATTTGTCCGCAAACGCAAGTCAATTGAGGGAGAATGTTCACGGAACACCAGGTGCGCATATGCGATTGGTAGAAGACCTCAACATCACCGACGAGTTTGAATTGATTCCTCCAAAGACTGCGATGAAGAAGATTTTGAAAAAATTGGAAGGTAATCCGGGGCTGACATTTCTCATCGATGATCCGAAAAAAGGGATTTGTGGAATGATTGATCAAAAGTTGATTCAAGAACTTGAACAAAAGGGACACAAGGTTCAGAGAGGTGGTGCACAGAGTAATATGCTAACCAACATTTTGGAGATTATTGACAAGACGCCACTAGAGAGGTTGCCACAATTATTACCTGAGAGGCAACCTGATGCTGTCATCGTCAACAGCGTAGCTGGTGATTTTGTTGGCTTTCTCAGCGCTGGAGATTTTCAAGAAGCCGTGTCCGCACTAGGAGGTTCTAACCCAGCAGAACCTGTTCAGATAGATCGTGACGGTGATCGGNTTTTAGAATCCGATGATGTAAATATTGAGGATTTGAATTTTACTGAGGATATTGCACAAGATAAGCCCCCCAAACCCTCTCGCGGTCCGCCACCTAGCCGAAAGAAGCAAGCTGAAGAAGATAATCTGCCACCTGAACCGGAGAAGCCTGCGATTATTGTGGAAGAAATTACAGAAGATGACCTCGAAGATGAAACTGATGCCTTCTTCAATCGGGTTAAAGGACGTTCCAAAGGGCGGATTTCAAACATTCACGGAGAGGTGGCAGATGAGGCATGGGGAGGAGCAGCAGAAGGAACTCTTGAGACCGGTTCAATCATGCACCCCCTCGGTGCCGGAAGGGCTGAAGGAAACTCAGGTGATGATGGTATGACACAAGTATTGATGAAAACAAGTGCAGGAGAAATACTGCTACAAATGTATGATGACAAGGCCCCAGATACCGTGGCTAATTTCATGAAATTGGTTGACGATGGATTCTATGATGGACTACACTTTCACAGAGTCATTGAACAATTCATGTTGCAAGGAGGATGTCCTTTGTCAAGAGATCCGAATAATCCACGCGCTGGCACAGGAGGACCAGGGTGGAAAATTCCATGCGAAGAAAGTGCATTAGCACTGAGTCATAACCGCCCTGGATTGCTTTCAATGGCAAATGCAGGACCAAACACCGGTGGCTCGCAGTTCTTCTTGACCACTGTCGAATGCCCTTGGCTAGATGGAAACCATGCAATCTTTGGAGAGGTAGTATCTGGAATGGATGCAGTCATGGCTATCGAAGGCTGCAAAAAGGGCGCGGGTGATCGGCCTGTTCGGCCTCAACAGATTATCAGCGTCTCTAGACAGGAATAGTGGGCTCGGATTATTTATTAAGTGCCGATTCAGCGCCTAATTATGGGCAAACATCGTGCCGGAGATAGGCGTATTCTGAGCATCAGCATACCAGAGAAACTAGCTGCTAAATTGGATGCGAAAGTTGGCAAAGGTCGCAAAGAAGGAAGAAGTGCAACGATAACTAAACTGATTGAAAAGGGGCTAGAGGGCACTACTCCTCCGCCCCCTGGTGATGCTCTCGCCGAATCAAAGGTTGCAAAAACAACTGGAGAAGAGTTTCGAGAAGAATCCGATACCATGGGTACACTTAGTGTGCCTGCTGACAGATACTATGGTTGTCAAACTGCTAGATCGCTGTTGAATTTTGATATTGGTCATGACAAAATGTCGAGGCCTTTGATTAGGGCTTTCGGAATACTAAAACAAGCTGCTGCAGAAATCAACTCACAATTAGGCGGATTAGACAAAGGCATTAGCAAATTGATTCAAGATGCAGCGCAAGAAGTCATCGATGGTAAATTAGATGATCATTTTCCATTGCGCGTTTGGCAAACTGGTTCTGGCACTCAAACCAATATGAATTCTAACGAGGTTATTGCGAACAGGGCCATAGAAATGGCTGGTGGAAAGTTGGGGAGTAAGGTTCCAGTTCATCCTAATGACCATGTAAATATGGCGCAATCGAGTAACGACACATTCCCAACCGCTATGCACATCTCTGCTGCAGAAGAAGTCCATCATCGTCTTCTTCCTTCATTGAAAGAATTGAGTAAGGCATTGGCCAACAAAGCCAAAGAATGGGACAATATTGTGAAAATTGGGCGCACACATCTAATGGATGCAGTGCCTTTGACACTAGGCCAAGAGGCGAGTGGGTGGGTTGCGCAATTAGACAAATGCATAATGAGATGTGAAACTGCGTGGAATGAGCTGCTCGAGTTGGCCCTCGGTGGGACCGCAGTGGGTACTGGTCTGAATACGCATCCAGAATTTGCAGAAAGGGTCGCACAAGCAATTGCAGATAAGACGGGGATCCCATTCATTTCTGCAGAGAACAAGTTCTCCCAGTTAGCAGCCCATGATGCCGTAGTATCGATGAGTGGAGCACTCAACAACCTAGCGGTGTCATTGATGAAAATCGCTAACGATATCCGTTGGCTTGGAGGCGGTCCGCGTTGTGGCCATGGTGAATTAGCTCTACCTGCAAATGAGCCAGGATCTTCGATAATGCCTGGAAAGGTCAACCCCACTCAACCGGAGGCGATGACCATGGTTTGCTGTCAGGTAATGGGTAACCATGTTGCTATCACAGTAGGCGGAAGTCAAGGGAATTTTGAGTTAAATGTCTACAAGCCGATGATGATTCATAATCTACTACACAGTATTAGGTTACTAGCCGATTGTTGTAGGACATTCAGAACACGATGTGTTGAAGGTTTGAGTGCAAATGAAGACAATATTGCATCTCATCTTGAAAACTCATTGATGCTGGTAACTGCACTCAACCCCCATATCGGATACGATAATGCTGCAAAGATTGCTAAGAATGCTCATGAAAATGGTTTGACCTTAAGGCAAAGTGCTCTAGAATTGGACTTGTTGACCGAAGAACAATTTGAAGATTGGATTAGGCCTGAAAACATGGTGGGGCCAAATCGCTGAGGATTCAATCTTCATCGTTTTTCTTGGGAAGCGGAACTGAACCTGGCAGCGGCACTGAAGGGCTATCCTTCGTCAAGGGCGGTGCCGGTTTAGAGGGCGCGTCGGATTGCGAATATGCCAGATTTTCTGGAGCTTCGTGCACCAAATTGGTTCCAGTATTTACTGGGGCTTCTCTAACCGCTTCAACACCGGCTTCATGAGCAGTAATGCCTTCTGTTTTTCTAGCTAAACCAACAGTAGGCGCTTCTCGAGCCTGTGGGCGTTTTGGAGCAGCCATAGGAGCATCTCTAGAGTCCGCGCCGGATCTTGCCGTATGCCCTGTATCTTCAACTGTATCAAAGGAGTCAAGCAATGCTTTAGCCTTGGCCAATGAGTCTTCTTGCTGCGAGTTCGCTTCATCTTCCATATTGAGTGCAGATAAGGCACCGGCCTTGTCTTTTTCCGCTGGCAAACAGAATGAGGGTTACAAATGTATTCATTGTATACGAATTGAGCCGTAACGGGTATAAGACGAGCGCGCTCAGCGCGCCCCATCTGTTGAAACAGGTGGGAGCGCTGGCAGGGGGGATTCATCCGGGCAGGAATCCACCCCCCTGCCAGCCTCCGCTGATGAGGATTCTATCTGAAAAACAGATTTCCTCCTCTGGCCAAGTTTCAACCGAAGCTTCCACTAGACCCAGGTCTGTTGTCCGAAGACGCAGCCCTGTTGGGTCAGGATCCAAGCCTACCAAGGTGGTGGGCTCCGGCAAAATGCACCGGTGCCTTTGCAGACGTTGATGCTACCGTGATCCATTCCCTGACCAGTCGATGGCCAAGGCCATCTCCTGGTTGGTATCCAAGCTCTGACCGAAGCCATTCCTCTTCCACCTCNACTCGAANATCTCTCTCCGAGAAGGTTGTTGATTGCCCCTNGNGGCGGGCCAACAACACGGGACCCGGAAGATGTCCGAAGACACCATCCACCACTCCGGTGGAGCGGCAAGAAANCCAAAGGGGGAGGNGGTCCNTGAACCTTTCGTTTCACAACTCTATTTTTCCACTAGAAGTAACTATTTCGGNGGTGTATTTCCACTGTTTTCAGTGTNGCGATTTTAGAAAATAACAAGGGGGNTGGAAATTATTTTCGCAACTTTCGGAGTTTTTCCATCAATGATGATCTTTGTGAGTCAACAGTATTAATTTCTTGAGATTCAGACCTTTCCGCCCTGCGACAAAGCAGTTCGCGTTGGAAGACATACAGATCCCCTTTCTCTGTTCCAACTACCAATAGTTCCCCATCTCCTGACACTGAACATGGAGGAGAAGAAAATGAAAGAGTTGCTGCCCTCTCACCAGTTTCGGCAAAGGCAGACAATGTTGTACCAATTATNCCCCATANGGCAGCGNCTTCTCCAATAGGTGAAAACGATGTTGTGAATTCACGGACGTTGATCGCTTCGGACCAAGGTGACAAACTCTCNTCATTAGATAAGTGATGAAGTTTCGATTCTGATGATACTACTAAACCTGAAGGTTTTGCAACAATTTCTTCTATGCCTATTTCTAGATCAAGCGATTTGGATTCGCCTTTGGAATCAATAGTTGACAAGCCACCTTTTGAGTGGCCGATGATTATCTCATTTCCCACCCTTATTCCGCAAGATACTGGGTCGTCATCGATTAATTCTTGCCATTCTAATTCACCATCTTCGNCCACTAATATCCCACACCGCGGNCTACCCAATCCCATCAGTGCTCTTTCGTTGTTGACATCGAAAAACCATGGACGCTCATCAAATCTGAATACTGATTGTAATTCTCCATCTGTTGAATAATGCCAATATGCGCTCTCCATGAAATCTCCATGTTCGATGTCAAAAACAGAACTGATAGCATGAACTCCGCTATTCTCTAAGATCACTGCTTCATCGGCCGAACCTTCAAGCTCCTTGCGCCATAATTCAATACCGTCCTCTAAAGATAGTAGCAAAATATCTACGCCCATGGAAACAACAACATGTNNAGAATCCACATCAATACTTGAGACTCTATCTGGGCCTGAAAATTCCCACAAAGTTTCGCCCTCTAATGACCAGCAAGCAAGGCCGCCAGACCAATCTCCNGCAATTATTGAACCATCAATAATGTGAATGCAGGACACCCTATCTGGCATAGACCTGACCATCCAAGCACAGGAGGTAGCATCCATCATGACTCGTCGCNCCTCCATAAGGGCCCCTCCTCAATCATGCGAATAAGTCGAACGGATGCTCGCATCCATAGTTCACCCTTCTTCAATCTCCATATCGACGGGGAATTGCAAAAGATAGTCCCACAGCAACCATTCCTAAGAAGCAAGAACTGTAGTAATGGCCCTGAGTGAAGAAGACCACGACGGCTGCACTCCGTAGAACACCTCGAGAACCACTACGGAAGCCAATAGTNGCCAATACTGCAGAAATGGTTGCCAGNCCCATGAATAAGAAACCCAACATGAAATACAAACTACCTGCCTGGGGGTCCATCAATGGCATTTCCATCTCTTGAGGGGTGTTGTCAACCCAAGCCATACATCCTTCTTCCTGGTCTTCACACTCTGCTGCATATTCATCTTCGCTCGGCATTTCAATGTCGATATTTGTGAACCCTACTGGCTCAAGCCCCGGCACTGGAGGAGTTAACAGAATTCTATGTTGTACNCCTTTTTCGAAATCTATCGTATGTATCCATAATTCAGCAAGTCCTGGATCAACTTCTTCAAAATGATATCTTCCATCAGAATCGGTTGTATTCTGGAATTTNCGGCCATCTAGATACACTAATTCTACCACGAAATCTTCTGCCGGCTCACCATCTGCAGTTGAGATAACTCCGTCCAACGTGGCGGAAGAGGGNGGCGCTTGTTTTGCAAATCTGTGGATGAACTCGTGTGGCCGCACTAAGCCCTTGTCTTGGACTGAATAATCTANACCATTCAAAAAACCCATTGAAGCCGCAATNAGNATCAATATTGCAAGAGCCTTAGTTTGGACTGCGACNGGGGATTCTGANGGTGTAGCCAAAGATATCTCACTACTGGCAAAGACTGACTCTTCTTCAGGTATGCCNACTAGGGNCTCATCATCAGCCGGCCCCGTANCCATAGTGCTGGCAGNACTCCTCTCTTTCATGAACGCTCGCTCAAACCAAAGAGGNATCCATCTGCAATTCCCAATTCTCTGGAACCCCGATTAGCATGGTAATTACGAATACGACAATCATGATCCTATGCACTTTCTCCTTTCNGGTGAAACACATTGGAATCAACAATAGTAANAGTGCTACACGTGAGAGCGTGGCTCTAGAAATAACCGGATTTCCATACAAAAATAAGGAAAATAGAACCGACGTCATTGCAACAAAGGAAACTGTGGCCCACATTTCATTGGAATTGTTGTAATAATGTTCTTTCATATCGATTGGATCATCGTTTTTCATTTCAGGGATGGCAATCTCTAAGGAAAGATACAAGAAAATTCCTGGAAGCATGTACAAGAAATATTCACCCATGTTCCAAGTCAAATTCTTCTCTTCTCTATAATCGTTAAACTGGTAAGAATTCCACCAATAAAGAAGCAAGGCAATGAATGTTGCAAAAATGAAAAGAGAATGTACCCAATACAGTTTGATTGGTTTGATTTCACTTTCTCTGTATTTATTTGATATTTCGATATAATGCGCAATTACTGAAATTATCTTGATCAGCCCTAGAGCGACCAATAAGAACGGAATCAACGAGAGGTGCTCAAAGAGGTCCATATGTTTTGGAGGGAGCGGGGTTTCATTGAAATTTCGCTTACAGTACACATTAGTAATGTGTTCGGCGAAGAGCCAAAATACCGATGAACAATGTCCTTCTGGGAGAGTTATGGCTGCACATCAGGCAATTATTGAATGGCGCGGAGATAGTAAGTTCCACCAGAGTATTCTCGACATCTCAAACACGATTAATGAAATCGTTTCTGAGGAGATTGAAGGTGGAATCAAGTTTACCATTACTGCATCATCAGTAGAAAACTTACGGAAAGCGGTCGATTCTTTTCTTGCAGAATGCGCAATAATAGAACAGAGTTAGAAATCTATATCCAAAACCACGGGTGCATGATCAGAAACTACCAAACCACCTTCCCTAACGATTTCGACATGCCTTACCCTGTCTGATGCCGCTTTATTTGCTAACAAATAATCGATGCGCCACCCCTTGTCTTCTGCCCGCGCCCTGCCTCGATTTGACCACCATGAGTATGGCCCCTTACCCGGGCCCCTATATTCTCTGAAGACATCGCTCCAACCACTTGCTAATAGAGCGGAGAACCATTCTCTTTCCTGAGGAAGAAAGCCGCTGGTGTTCTTGTTTCCCGCAGGGTTCCAAATGTCATCTTCTGTATGACAGATATTCAAATCTCCGGCGAGAATAACGGGGGTCTCAAGATCAACGTATTGCTTTGCCCACTCAAGATAATCCACCATCCATTCCTCTTTCCATTTCTGTCGCTCCTCTCTTGCAGAACCTGATGGAAGGTATGTATTTGCCAATAGTAAATCTCCATGCCTAGTCAAAAGTAACCTACCTTCGTCATCATTTGGGTCATTGCGTGCATTAATCCCTCGCCCTTCTTCTGACATATTTTCTCTTGAAACTGTACACACTCCCGAATACCCTTTTTTCTGAGCAGGGTGCCAAATCGCTTCGAAGCCCTCTGGAAACCGCCACTCTTTTGGAAGTTGCTCAGGTAATGCCCGCACCTCTTGGAACATCCAAATATCGGCATTTATACTGGAAAGAAAATCATCCAAACCTTTGCGAATTGCGGCTCGAATGCCGTTAAGGTTCCATGTAACTACTCGCACATACATGGCTTCAATTGGGGGTCTTTGAACGCTGTTATCCACTGGTGTAAAATTGTGCTCTTGAACAGTATATAATATATCGAACCTTAATCCCCAGAACATGCACTGGAAAAGCATGGGGATTGGAATGATATTCCTAATGGCAATGTTGGCGAATACGAATACCGTTTCAGCGAATAATCAAACAGAAACTGAAGAATGTAATGTCACTATCGGCATCGATAGTTCGGGGATGGCTTTCGACAAGACCGATGTATCGATAGATGTAGGCGATACTGTATGTTGGATTTGGGAAAATGAATCGATGGGGCATAATGTTGCAGAGGTAGACTCAGAAGATTCAGATGAAAGATCTTCAGGAGGAGTTTACAGTGGTGAGGCCGCTGCAACCGTCGACTTTAGGCACACTTTCACCGAAGATGAGACATTTTACTACATTTGTGAGCCACATGTTGCCGGCGATATGCGCGGAAAGATAACCGTGGGCGTGGGCACTCCTGTGCAAACTGAAGAAAGAGGGACGCCAGGATTCAATATGGTGCTTGGAATCGTATCTATCGGTTGTGCCCTGATGGTCACCCTTCTCAGAGAATCGAACAGTCTAGAATAGTTCAACAGCAAATTATCATCATTGTTCCATGCTCTCATGCAGCTCCTTAGCGGCCCTAATCCCGCTAACGAAAGCGCCTTCAGACAACCATTCATTACTCGACATCCATTCACCCGCTAATGCGATTTTTTTATCCAACAAGGGTTGTTCAAAATATACCCCTGGGCGGCCTTCGAAAACCTCGCTCATTTGAGAAATAACCACCCCCTCTAGTTTCCTTTCCGAAACTAGATGGGAACGCCACCCGGAACACCGTTCATCGAGGAAATCCTCCATTGAATCTATGCCAGAATAGGACATTATCTGTAAATGGGAATGAGTTTTCCGATATTTTTCGGGCATTCTTTCTGGAACTATTGAGCTATTGATTATGACTATGATTTTGCGATCTGCATCCCAAATCGCGTGCGCATCTCTGAATAGTTCCTGTTCAAGCAATACATCCCACACGTCAACTTTCAACTCATGGGGCTCGGGTAATTCAAATTCCAATCTGCTACTATTGAGAATTTCAACAATCGATTTTGTAGGAGTGCACAAGATTATTCCATCTGCTTCGACTTTGATATTACCTGAAAGACGGGCCCCTCTAATCATTCCTTTCTTATCCATAATTAGGCGCAAGGCAGCAACTGGAGCCTTCGTCTGAACTTCAAGAGAATCCATTGCCGTAAGGAATCTACCAGATACCTCAGCCCACCCCCCCAATGGAAGGAAGAGGTTTTTACCTCGTAATGTTGCTATGATATCTGGCAAATGAAAGGAAAGGTTACATCTCTGCTCGGGCAGCACCCATGTGCTAATTATACTCAAACATTCAATAGTATCAGTAAATGCCTTAGATTTCTTTTCTAACCAATCTTCAAGTAATCGGCCTGGATNCTTCTTCAATTCAGAACTTAGATGCCTTGCTAATGACCTCATTCTGCGTTTTTCAGATGCNCCTAGATGGTATTGGTTCAATGCCTCTGGAGTTAATGGCAATCGGCGCATTGTTCCATTGCGTATCACATTCATTCGGCGGACATCGATTCTCCTTTTGGCGATCGAAACTTTACTGGATTTCTTCAACCAATTTTGTACTTCCCCTGTGCCTCGTAAGAAGTGGGGGCCGGGTTCCAATATCCATCCTTCATGTTCAATGCTCGTGCCTCTACCTCCCAAAATAGGGGAGGCATCAACGATAGCGACGTCGTGACCCAATCGGCATGATTCGAGGGCAGCCCCCATACCAGCCAGCCCTGCGCCGACAATCAGTAGCCTCGCCACGCATAGCCGAACAGGTCTTCGCTNAGAAGACCTCCGATGCCGAAATATGCCACTACGATGCATTCATCGACAAGGCGCCTCTCGAGGAGTTGTGGTTAGAGGCGAAGAGCGGTTGCCACATGACCGCGGTCATCTCCTATGGGATAGTGGAGTGGCAACTCCGCGACTGATAGAAAGTATGGATCGGTGGATTGAAAATCTTCTCTTAGATGATGGACAAAGTGTAGTTCCGAATACTGGCGAGCATACCGTTGCAAAATTGTTCTGTAAATCTGAAGGGGTGTTGGCGGGTAGAGATGTTGTAAGGCGCCTTCTAGAAAAATATGGGATAGAGGCAACTTGGCATGTTGAAGATGGGGGGAAAATCAACTTAGGCATATTAGCTGAATTAGAAGGGGCTAAAGACACTTTGCTCGCTCTTGAAAGAACCATTCTCAATCTTCTCGCCAGATTATCTGGGGTTGCCAGTAATACTGCAGAATGGGTTGATGTTGCTGGTTGTCAAGTTGCTTGTACGCGCAAAACTACTTGGGGGCTATTAGACAAATGGGCAGTACATCTTGGTGGTGGATTGACTCATCGCTTGGATAAAAATGATGCATTGATGTTGAAAGAAAATGATCTCGTAAGTATGGATTCTATCGAGAGTGCTTTGTCATCAATCGACCCACGTGAATGGGGGTTTGTGGAAATAGAAGTACGAACTGTGGAGCAGGCAATAAGTGCTGCGAATTCTTGGAAACACAGCGATTCTCTAGTAATCATGTTGGATAATATGTCTTTAGAAGAACAAGTGGTTGTGAAAAATGCNCTNCCCNCAGNTAACCTGATTCTAGAAGCCAGCGGAGGAATTAGTGTAGAGAATGTTGGCTCATTCACGAGTGTTGATGTAATCTCNGCCAGTGCCCTAAATCAAGGCGTACCGCACCTAGATATGTCGATTATTTTCGAGGGGGTGGATTGATGGAACATGCAGCGGATCCAACTCACCCTCGATACANCTCTCTGTTGAAAAGAAAAATGATAGAGGATGCTGCCAAAATAGGGATGTTGGCTGATTCAGCATTAATCGCCCATGGGCGCGGAGAGGCTTTCGATTACCTCATTGGTGAGCGGACGATTGAGAGCGCGATGGAAGCAACCAAAGAAGCCGCTGCCAGACTTTGTGCTGCAGACAAGCCTGTTATTTCATTGAATGGAAATGTCATGGCCCTAGCCGCAAAACCGTTACTACGTTGTGCAGCGGTAATTGGGGCTAATGTAGAAGTGAATATATTCTACAGAACTCCAGAGAGAATGAAAGTGTTNATGGAATATCTGAAAATTGCCCACNCNGAAGTTGCAAATCATACACCGCCTGAATTTGATNCAGTGGTTTGGCAAAANATGGTGTCTGGGGTTCGGNTGCTTGGAGATTCTNCGGATGGTAGAATTCCGGGGCTAGAAGGGCCACGCGCGAATTGCCACTCGGATGGAATTTTAGCTTCCGATGTCATTCTNGTTCCTCTAGAAGATGGTGACCGCTGTGAAGCATTGGTGGAGATGGGNAAAGATGTTATTGTCGTTGATTTGAATCCCTTATCTAGGAGTTCTAAGATGGCTAAAGTAACTGTAGTAGATGAACTATGTAGGTTCGCTGAAAATTTGTACGTTTTATGCCTTGATCCCTTTGNGCCGAATAACAATTGGGACAATACAAAAATCCTACAAACTGCTTTGGAGACAATTATTGCTGGCGTTGTAGATAGTGATTGAGACGCCTTTGAAGTAAATCTTCACATTTCCAATTTGGCTAAAACTCGACTGGTTATTGCAGAGCCTACTTCAGATGTAGTCGCATTGCCTCCTAAATCATAGGTCAGCAAGGTGCCCTCAAAGATATGTTCTGCAACTGATTCATCAATATATTGGGCAACCCGCAATGCTTCTTCATCATCGTTCCTGTGCCCCAACCATTCTAACATCATTTGTACTGAATTGATTGTAGCAATTGGGTTCACCTTATTCTTACCAGCATGTTTCGGTGAAGAGCCGTGAACTGGTTCAAAGAATGCGTGTTCGTCTCCGATGTTTCCACTGGCCGCCATTCCCATGCCTCCTTGCAAAACGCTGCCAAGATCGGTTGCTATGTCGCCAAACATGTTTGAAGTAACAACTACATCGAACCACTCTGGATTTCTTACAAGCCACATCGTGAATGCGTCTATGTACGCATAATCTACCTCAAGATCATCCCAAGCGGAAGATTTCTCATCAAAGATTGAGCGGAATAATTGACAACCGCGNGTAACATTCGACTTGTCAACACAAGTCAATTTGCTGACNCCAGAAGGATTCCCNTTACGCAAGGAGACCAGTCTGCGAGCGAAGTCGATGACCCTTTCACTTCCCGCTCTTGAAATCGGACGTGGGTCCCATGCAACATCTCCNTTCATACCTGGGAAATCCATTTTCGGAGGTTCGTATTCCTCTCCCCCTTGGGCTTTGAGGGCCGAGCGGTGCAACAAACTNTGGTACAANCCTTCGGTGTTTTCACGGACAATGACCATGTCTACTTTGCTGGATTGCCAAACCTGTTGGAAATCTCCGTGCACTTTGTGTCTGACTCCTTCATAGAGTTTAATCGGNCTTACGTTAGCGTAGAGATCTAGTCCTCCGCGAAGTCCCAAAACAACTTGNCCGCCTGCTAAATCTCCATTTTCACAAACAGCGTCTGGCCAACCAATAGCGCCCAACAAAATAGCNTCNGCCTCATCNCGACACTTCTCAAAAGAGCCGTCTGGCCATTCTTTACCCGTTTCAAGAAAATATTGGCCTCCACAGGGAATTAGTATCTGTTCAAAATTCAACGATGTTGATGATGAAATTGCAGTCAACAAAGATTGTGCCTCTGCCATAACTTCCCTACCGGTGCCNTCGCCCGGAAGAATGGCAATACGGTATGAGGACATAGATTGGGGCACGGGCATATCATACATGAACGCGACGATTGGGCACTGTCTACCCGCGTTGCGCGTCAATCTTGAAAATTAAAACGGAAATGGTGTAATTTGCAGAGTTAGAAGGGATAGAGTTCATCAACCCCCACGGTAGAGGTCGNAGAAGTGAGTGAACGAGACAAGAGGGAGGCTGAAGAGGCAGGCTTCGATACTGGGCCGTTACCAGAGGTCCTTGAACGATTATGTGATGCCATGCAGGGAGTCGATCCAGATTGGAGGCTTGAAGAATGGTTGATCAACATCGCTGAAGAAGAGATATCTTTGCTTAAAATGGATATTGAACGGGAGAGGTTGAGGTTAGAGCAGCGTATGCACAGAGTCGAATCTATTGCACAAAGGATTGAGCCAGAAGAAGTAGTCGAGCAGGGGCAGCGGAATCTGTTCGATTGTTTTGATCTTGTTAAACCCCCTGTAAGCGAGCCGCATATTAGGGCCGTAGATTTAGACGGTGGTGAAGAGCCGCATCCTGCTAAGGCATTGTTGAGTTACCTACCAGGTGAAATCGGAGATGACCCATTGCTAGCCGTTGTAGCTCAACTAATTTTGTTGGAGATGAATGCTCTGATGGATACGGGATTAGAAGTAGTGCGATTGAATGAAATCTTAGGAGTGATGAATGAGCGCGGCATTGGAGAAGATGAAGNTGATGAGGCAATCGATCATCTGTTACTAACCGGCGCAATTCACGAAATTGATGATGACTGCTTTATTCCTGATGAATGAATATCTTCACACCGTTCCCTATATGAGTACCATACTAGAGGGAAAATTGTGAGCGAGGGNAACATGAAGGCCATTCTCGTGGCTGGAGGCGAAGGTAGTAGACTGCTTCCNTTTACCAGATACACNCACAAGACATTGCTTCCATTGTTTGAACGCCCAGTTATTGACTATGCATTGGGGACGATTAGGAGAGCGGGTATTCAAGATATTACAATCATCGGCAATAGATTCATCGGGCAAATTGCAAAACATGTTGGAACTGGGCTAAAGGGTGAAAATATTCACTATGTCATCGAAGAAGAGCCCCGGGGTATTGGGCATGCATTGAATTTAGCAAGGCCACATGTAGATGGGTCTCGATTGTTGATTTATTTTTCAGACAATATTACCAGTACTGAATTGATTGATGAAGTTAAGCAGTGGAAGGAAGCGGGTGAGCCCCCCGGTGCTTTCTTGCTAGGGAGAACTGTTGAAACCCCCAACGCGTTTGGAGTTGGAAAATTCGATGAAGAAGGAAATCTTGTTGGAATTGAGGAGAAGCCTGCCGCNCCNGCNAGCAATGTTGCAATTGGCGGNATATATCTGTTCGATGANANTTTTTGGGAACTATTGGATGAAGAGATGGCAAAAGCAGGAAGTGATTTTTCGATAACTGATGTAAACAAGAGATATTTACAGATGGCTAAGGTCACTTTGAAAAATCTCGATAAGGATGTTTGGTTAGATTGTGGAACGCCTGATAATCTCCTTGAGGCTGCAAAGTTCGCGAGAGAGGGGGTTTTGAATCCCATGCCTTGTAATTACAAAAAGGGCGATTCTAGAATTGGTTGGGCTGAATAATGAAAGTAGGGATCATTGGAGTCGGCATAGTTGGTGGCGCTATCGAACATTGGTTCTCAGATGTTCATGAATTGTTCATTCATGATCCGGCAAGGGGCACTTCTCTATCCGATGTCACTGACAATGTGAATATGGCATACGTTGCAGTCCCTACGCCCCCTGATGATGAAGGTGGTTGCGATACAAGTATAGTTGAATCCATCCTTAGAGAGTTACCTGATGGATTCATGGTGGTGATCAAGAGTACCGTGATCCCAGGTACTACTGAGTTGTTTCAGCAAAAATTCCCCCAACTAAAAATTGCATACTCACCAGAATTCTTAGTAGAAAGAAGGCATTTAGAAGATTTCGGCAATCAGGATATTTTAGTCTGCGGAACACATCACCAAGATTTGGCAGAAATGGTATTTGCACAACACAAAGAAGCTGGAGTATTGAAGAGTGAGCAGACATTTCACGTCTCTCCAACACAAGCAGAATTGGTGAAATACTCTAAAAATACATTTTATGCTTTGAAAGTAATATTTGCCAACCAGATGTATGATATCTGTAATGCATTAGATGAAGATTGGTACACAGTGAAAGATGTGATTACGGCTGAACAATCTCAACCCATCGGTCCTAGTCATCTAGACCCCATTTTTGGATTAATGCGGGGGTTTGGCGGCAAATGTTTACCGAAGGATAGTCAAGCACTATCTATTTTAGCAGAAAAATTGGGCGTAAAATATCAGTTGTTGGATGCCCTCCGCTACGATAATCAAAATCTTCGTTCAATCGAAACTGGCAAACCATCAGATGTGGAAACCATGGATGATTGATTATAACGCGTGAAGTTCCAATTGTTCCAAATCAATGATTTGCAGGGCTGATTCGTGTGTCGCTTCAAGGTCGACAGGGCATGCCGCTCCTTCTTCAAAGGCTGCTGCCCAAGTCTCTGCACACACACACCAACGATCTCCTGCTTCAAGTCCTGGAAATCCAAATTGGGGAGCGGGGGTCATCAAATCATTGCCTTTCGACCTAGCAAATTGAAGGAATACATCAGTGACGATACAGCAAACCACATGCCTTCCTAAATCTGAATTATCAGTATTACAACAGCCATCTCTGAACCAACCGGTCAGGGGCTTGNTAGAACATTCCGCTAAGGGGCCTCCAAGTACATTGATTGAGGGGTGCATGCTTCTCCGAAGTTGAAGTATGGGATGAGTTTTACCTTGTCGTTTCGTCATCCTTCAGGCGATTTGCTCATAGGTGATGCCACCACTCGGATGTACAATGCTTCCCGACACCCTGCACAAGTTGCCTCAGGCCGAGCGCTTNGCTTACGCGAAATTACTTGCGTTNATTACCAGAATCGACAATGAATTGTCCATTGATGAAATGGCTATGTTTGAGCAGCGTCTTGGTACTGCACTACTTTCTCCAGGGCAGCGCAAGGAAATCCGTGCCGCCCTGAAAAGCCCCCCTCCCCTAGAAGAAGCGTTGAAGGGCTTGGGTAAGGAATCTGGTCGACTAGCACTGAGAGATGCCGTATTAATGTCAGCAGCTGATGGGCACGTAGATGAAGATGAAAAGGCTGCACTATTGAAAATCGCCTCTCACCTTGGAATGGATTCCGGTGTTGTAGAGAGCCTTCTGCAATGGGTAGTCCGGGGTTATTCTTGGATGCAAGAAGGATATGATATCCTTAATGGGTGAAGGGGTTGGCTTGCTGCCCGATTTACTGGAAACGCTTGATGTGGAAGAGAAAAAGGGCGTTCTTGCACTATTGACTTTGGTATGTGCTTCAGACGGGGAATTAGTNCGGGAGGAAATGGCTGCCCTAGAAGCAAAAATGGGACAAGCCCTGATGCATCCCGAAAATAGACGTGAAATCAGACAGATGTTGAGGNGGCCTCCGATTATTGAAGAGGTAATTGCAGAAATGGATGAAAAAAGCCTAAGGTTAGCTATTAGGGATGCCGTTTTAATCGCTGCTGCAGATGGCGAGTATCATGAAAAGGAATTGACATTGATAAAGAAAATAATTTCTGCTGCAGGACTTGAAAATCANATTATTGATGAGTTGACTTCTTGGGTAGACGAGTTTTGGAAAATTCAAGCAAAGGGTAGAGCCATAGTTGGAGTTTCCTTACCTGGAGACGATAGCGTGTTGCGTTCGCGCTGAATCGCGTGCGTAGCATTCAAACGGAGGGCTCTCCCCGCTGCGGCTGGTGGGTGTTTGCGTCCGGATGGGGTAAGTGGCTGGTATGCTCGATTAGATCGGGTAGAAAGTGACAGAGTTGTGCAGATGAACACCTGGCTAGAAGCTTGGTCAGAATCTTTGGAGCAGGGCGTTCCCGTCGCCGCCATATTGCCNGAAGGGTGGCCTACACTACCTGCGGCTTTGCTTGCAGATGCAGGCCATGTACTCGACCAATTGCTAGCTAGGCACGATGCTGAGCAAGATGGAAGGAGCCCAAGGGGNGCTCATGCAATTCCTGTCAAAGTAGTAGACTCAATCATTGGTGATGAAATGNAATCACCTGCAATTTCAACAAAGAATGAGCCTGATCAGAAATTGATGGCTCTCGATGCGCTGCCTCCNGGTTTCAGAGACCGATTGAAAGAATTAGCAATCGATGTTGCAGATGAAACTGAAGGGGATGAATTAGTTGAGGATGAAGAGTTAATGCGCGAGGTGTCTAATTCGCACCGTACGATCTCAGGGATTCCTTTGCCTTTTGCAGACCCTGCTTGTGGGGCNGGAGTATTCGCTTCACGNTTAATGAAGAAACATGCTGATTATTGGAATGTACTTGACAACAAGGATAAGATGTTGGAAGATACCCGAAGGTTGTTTTCTTCGATTCAGTTGCTCGATATTGATTCTGTGGCCGTTGACATCTGTAAGAAGAGATTGATTTTGGAAGCGCGTAAACTATCATTGAGTGGTGAAGAAAGCTACATGATCTCTCCTAAAGAAATGCAAGAAGTGGTAGAAACTATCGTACGTGAAGGAGATACTTTGCAAGAAAGTTGGCCGTGGGAGAAATCTCCACGNATATGTTGTATTAACCCCCCTTGGTTGAGAATAAAAGACCGTTTCAGAGGACACCCCGAAGGGTCTACGCTGAGAAAAGAACTCGGCAAAGCTTTGCGGTCCTGCGTAAANGAGGATGGTAATCCAAGATTCTCTACAATGCGTGGAAATGTCAACCTATACCGTTTGTTTATCGAAAGAGGTTTACAGATAATCCAAGAAGGCGGTAGCCTTCGAGCTGTAGCACCAGATAGTCTACTTAGAGAACAAAGCAGCGCCCCCCTAAGGCGTCTCATGGTTGAAGAAAACTGCTGGAAGGAATTGTGGTGTATTGAAGAAGGGAATCAAATCTATCCCGGTATTGCTCAAGGAGTGCTGATTATCTCACTTCAAAAGGGCGGACATACTGAAGAAATAATCTCGATTGGGCCCGTAGAAAGAAGAGACCTCCTCTCCGAACAGGGGGGCATTCACAGCCGTGTTCCAAGAATAACCATCGCCCGAGAAAGATGGAAAAATTGGACAAAGGGAACTTGGGCCATACCGCGTTTGCCGCGTGATCCAAATGAGAGAATTAGAGTATTGGGCGTAATCGATGAATTAGCCAAGAGGCCAAGATTGTCTGATCCGGGTAATGATTTGGCTGCTGACGGAGTTACCGCAAGAATTCGAGTAGGAGAAATTGACCAGACTTCCTTCTCTCATGCCATTAAGGCCTGGAAAAAATCAAACAAGGCAATTCCATTTGTACGCGGTGCTCACTTCTCTAGTGATGAAAATGGACGGGTTACGATCAGACACCCTGCTTTCGGAGACATCGAAGGAGAAAAAGAGCAGGCCATGTGGGCGGGTGACCTGCCCAAAAATCCGCGACCGAGATTAGCTTGTCAAGCCATTGTCAACTCCCATCAGAAGCGTAGGTTACGATGGGCTGTCATGCCAGAAGGTTGCGTACTCGGAAATAGTGTGAATCATCTTCAACTGCCTGACGCTGTAGAGAAAAGGTTGATCAAAAAACATGGTGATTTGCAACATGGCCTTGAATGGATTTGTGAGCAATTGAATGACCCCCGCCTTGACGCTTGGGCGAAGGCTTGGGCTGCAAACAATAACGTAAATAATTATGAATTGGAAACTTTACCGCTATCCCTAATGGATGGAAGTGCTATTTCGGCTTGAGAAGTATATTCCTCTAGAGTTCATATTGTAGTGATTCTTGGGTGGCCTTTATTATCCGCACCTACATGGGAAGAACGTCAGTGTTAACGTAACCGCAGGTGAAAGACAAATGGGGATTAATCCAAAAATCGGCATCACAGGTCTTCCAAGGAGCGGGAAGAGTGCTGTCATGGAAAAAGTCGTAAACATGCTTGATGAGGAAATACGTCGCGATGCTATGAGTCGTGGACTAGATTTAGATTCTCTAACTTTCATCGGCGGGATGAGGACAAAGCCATTGACAGAAAATGGTGAGCGTGTTGGTTACAAGTGCATGAACATCAGGACTGGTGAAGAAGGGGTTATGGCTCACAAGAACATTGATTCGCGGCTTAGAATAATGGGTTACGGTATCGATACAACTGCGTTGGAGGAGGTTGGCGTGCCGGCAATTGAATTTGCAAAGGAAGAATGTGAGATCATTGTAATTGATGAAATCGGTAAATTTGCAGTAGAGTCGGAAGAATTTGTTCAAGCAGTCAGATCGGCATTGGAAGCGGATAAGCCCACAATAATGACTCTACACAAAAAGAGTCGGCATCCTTTGCTTCAAGATATACGAAGAAGGGATGATTCAAGAATTTTGGAAGTTACTCCCGTCAATAGAGCATTACTCCCTTACAAGATTCACAAATTAATGCATGAATCATTCTGAGCCGTTGACTTCATTGTCATGTTCTTCTTCGGAGTAGGTATGGATAACCCCGCGCTAGTGGCGCGCCGTGTTCTATTTGGAGGAGGAGTGGGGTTACTCCTTGTTGCGTTTCTATCACTAAGGGAAGGGCGCTTACCGCTTGGGGTAAACATTGGGTGGTCGGTTGTAATTGCGGGCACGGGAATGATCATCTTAGCCACCCTGATTTCATTAGACCCTCTAAATGAAGGATTATTGGCACGATTTTTTCCGGCCAAGGATGAGGCACTTACAGGAATGGATGTTCAAATGGAGATAGATGCTGAAACAAAATATGAGGATACTGGTGGGGCGTGGGCACAATTGGAAGAAGCGATGTTGAGTGCTAGTCTTGGCGAATCAGAATAAGGGAAAGATTGACCCCCTACGGCCCTTCGGCAGGTTTGGTGAAGAGATGAGTAACGCGCCAGATAATCTACGATATACCAAGGAACATGAATGGTTGAAAATTGAAGGTGAGGAAGTCGTAATCGGGATTACCGATCATGCTCAAGATGCTTTAACCGATATCGTGTACATCGAATTACCTGAAGAAGGAGAAACCTATGGTGAAATGGAAGAATTTGCCATGGTTGAATCCGTAAAGAGTGCTTCGCCAATTTTCGCTCCTTTGGCAGGAAGTATTACTGCAGTTAATATTGAATTGGAGGATGCACCTGAAATGATGAATGAAGATCCATATGGCGCAGGTTGGATAGTCAAGATGAAACTTGATGATATCTCGGCCATGGATGGGTTGATGAGTGCTTCAGAATACCTATCTATGTTGGATGAATGAGGGGAGGGCGTGTCCTCAAGACCACGATTTACCATTTACGTCGATGGTTCCTGCCTAGATAATCAAAATGTCACTGAAGAAACCCCTGCTGGATGGGGAGTTGTTGTAATCACAGGCGATTCCGGCCTCGGTAGAGGAAGTGGTGAAGTTTTTCACGAAGATTTTGGGAAGGTCATTACCCAAGCAGATGAGGAAGAATGGTTAGGGGCAGAAGTTGGATCAAACAATACTGCTGAACTAACTGCAATGATAATGGGGTTAAGGTGGTTATTGATTGAGGGCGGGAGTGAAAGAGCATTAATTCGGACAGATTCCACTTATGCCGGAAACCTTGCTGATGGAAATTGGAAAGCTAAAGCCAATCTAGAATTGGTCAAACGCCTACAAGATGTATGGAACGAGGTCTCAAGAATCAGAGATTTGGCTTGGGAGCACGTAAAGGCGCACCGAGGACATAGATGGAACGAGAGGGCTGATCACTTAGCAAATAGGGCGGCGTCGGAATCTACTCCCATACCACTGGAATTCTGGAAGCCGGGTCAGCGCTGATTATTCCTCTTCATCCACTAAATCCTTCAATGGTCCTTGAAGAACCAAAGCTGCATATACCGCTACCAAGATAGTTAGCATTCCAATCAAAAAGAGAACCATGCCTGCAGGAGCGGGAAAATGAGCAGATAAGGGCCCACCGAATAACCATCCAAGAAAAATGAAAACTATACCACAAATTCCAGTCGCAGGTATACTGCTTGAGGGGTTGCTCCAAAGGTCTGTTGTAGGAATAATACCTTTTCGAGAAAAGGTGCGCCTGAACCATGCTAGGTAGATCAATGCAATACCTAGCAATCCCAATGCACCAGTAGTGAATGTAGGCTCCCAAGGCCCTGGCCAATCGATAGTGAAAAACGTCTGCGCGAGCAATAATACTCCACTCGCCAATAAGTTGCCCCAAGCAAGGGGTTCGTCATTTCTTGCGCTTGACACGGACTGCGGAGCTGTTGCCATTTTGAAACATCTCGCACAATTACTCTAGCCAACGAATCTATCGGCCCATCGGTCTTCGGCCTTACTTGGAAGCCCTTCTGGGGTTTTGGGTTCTCTATTTTTGACTAACATCAATATGACTACAATGAACAATAAAACCGCTAACAACAAGAAGCCCATTCTTAGAAGATTATTCTCTGACTCTAATTCTGAAGAGGGCGATGCTTTCACCCCGCCATCGTTCAAATCATCGTGTGTATCATCCACGGATTGAGGCAGGGACTGAGCGCCAACAGATTTGAGCGTCAATACGACATAGGATGGATTACCTGCTGTGTCCAAGGCTTTAATTTCCATTGTCATAGAAGCCGCTGTCAGATCAAGTTCGCATTTCCAAGTTGCAACTTCGAGTTCTGCCGAATAATATGGTGAAGTTTGTTCAGATTGATTGCCCAATAACCTACAAGATACCTCAGATAGTTGTTCACCGCCCCGTATAGTAAGGTGAGACATTCCAACAGGCACTCCATCAAAGGTAGTACTCATTCCATTAGTCAACCAAGTTTGTTCGAGTGGGGATTCGGATTCATTGGTAATAATACCCAGCAATAGAGAAGGCGTAAGCATATCTTCACCCACCAAGATTACCGCTCCAGGGTTCAAATTGAGGTCGCTGTTACCCGACTGATCCGAAACACTAACTGCATAAGTTGCTGTTAAATCAGTATTAGCAGACGAGAGTGTATAGTTGGTACTGATTGTTTGGGTGTCATCCGATGTGGACTTGACAACTTCCCAGCCACTAGATTCGAGATTCCAATTTGTCTGCGATGACCAATCACCGGCCTTTCTCCATATCTGATAGGTGGAATTTTCTTCTACAGCACTCCATGTAAATGAGACCGTTTTTGTTGAGCCATCAAAGGTTGCACTGAGATCATTAACTTGGGATGGGGATTTTGTGTCTTCGCGTATGCTTGAAATGATGGTATTTCTTCCCGAAATTAACAAATTGTTTTGATATGGCGTTGTTGATTGCCCCCATGTCGCAACAACCGTAACTGCATACCAGGTATCTCTTTCAATGCCAATCGAAATGGTATTCTCGAACGTGGTCCCATTGGTGCTGGCAATCTTGGAACAGGTGGAATTCAAACATGATTCCGTAACTTCTCCTAATGTACTCATCCATACATCATAGATCGCGTCGGTTACATATGGAACTGGATCCCAAGAAATTGTAGTCAAAGCAGAAGATTTGCTCTCTACGATCAGTCCCGAGGGGACGGTCAAAATCGTTCCAATATTTGTTTCATGAATTGGACCGGCAATTGGATTTGCGGAATTTAAATCGGAAATTCTGTTTCCGACTTCATCCTTGAGTGTTATCGCATACCAGAACTCCCCATTGCTTTCTGACACAAGGTGATGATTGTAAGTTGTTGTATTGTATGGTAATTCAACCAACAGCTCCACTCCATTCTGAGATAATGAAGAAAATTCTGAACTCGAACGCCAAACCTGAATCGTGAAATTCTCTTCCAGAACCCCTCCTTCCCAAGATAAATTGGTAACTCCTAATGTGGGATTGAATGAGGCTTGAAGTTGGCCGAATAATTCTGGGGCTATGTTGTCTTCCCTTATTGGTTCAAGCAGAGTATTGGTACCTATGAATCTCGAATCTTCCCATGTGTCATATCGATAAGTTACTGAATAATACGCCTCTTCTTCTATTTGACCAACGTGCTGATGAACAAATGATGTGGCATCGTGACTAAGAGTTGCTACAATGCTTGAGTCTATATCATCCCAATTGTTTCCCGCTATTGGCACTAGATGCCTCCATACCCAAATCGTTCTGTTTGAAGGAACGTCTAATCCTACTTCATCGGCATTGACCCAATGAATACTGGTGGAACTGTTTGCAGGGTTATATTCCGCCGAAACCCTCAGCGGGGCCCATATGGGGTGTACATCTTCCCATAGGCCCATGCTCTGACTATGTCCTGAGTTGAGATCTGCGATTGTGCTTCCATTCGGCAAATTTGTTACCACTCCATAATAGTAGGTNCCTTCGGTACCAGGCGGGGATTGCCATACATATTCGTGAGACTTGCCAGAACAAGTTGAATAGTCATCTTCGGCCAAACAGGCCTCTATCCCATTTGCAATCGGTATCATCGATTCCAAGTTGCTAGAATTTAATGGAGAAGTTGATCTGTAAATCTCATACGTGGATTCATTGAGAGTGTCGAGTAAAATGTAATCATTAGTTTCAAGGTTTTTCCAAGAAATGGTTGTCGATTCATTTGAACTGAAAGATACGGAGATTTCTCTGGCTTCCAATGAAGAGGTGCTCGGAGCCTCCCTTCCCCCTGCTTCAACCAAAGGGGAAAATGGTACAACCATTAACAAAAACACGAGTAAGGGGGCGCTCAATCTACTGCTCATGCCCATGTGAAGGGGTTTGAACCAATATCGGTTGCGTATCAGAAGGTTCAATTCTAAAGCCACCATCACGGGCCATGCTTCACGATATATTGCACCATCTAGAACCTGAACAACGCTGGGGACATGCTAGATTATTGGCCCATCTTGCCACCGCTGACGGACGCGTTGAGCGTGATGAATTGGCGTTCTTTGAACAGAGGCTGGGGGCGGGCCTGCTAAGTCCACAACGTAAGGAACAGTTGAGAGAGGCGCTTATCGACACCCCTTCTATGGAAGAATGTTTCAACGGAATGGATGCAAGAGGAATCAAACTCGCCCTTCGAGATGCTTGCTTGATGGCTTTGGCGGACAGAGATGTTAGTGATTTAGAACGGACCAGATTGGTTGAAGTGGCAACTAAAGTTGGACTTTCTGAAAAAGAAGTCGATGACCTAATTGCGTGGGTGGTGAAAGGATACCATTGGATGCAAGAAGGGTACGACCTGCTCTCGATTCAAGTCTGATTACTCTTCGGAATCAAGAATACTCAATGCATCGACCAATTCGGGTAACTCGATTTCAAGATTGCTAGTAGAAGGTTTTGATTCTACGTTTTGTGGAGTTTCTGCCGGGGGAGGGGCATCCTCTTCGAGATGTTGCCTCCACTTTTCACAAACATCTGGTTTACGTATCTTTAGGATCTCAAATAGTCTATCTAATGCTTCTTTAGATTCGCTGCGCAATCTATTGAGATATCTTGAAAAAGATGTAGGGTCTACTTCTTCCAAACGCATTAGCAATTCTCTTAACCTAGCTGCTACGACTTCATCTCCATCGATCCATAGTGCTGCGATTACGCCTTTATCATCATCAGGATGAATGCGAATATACTCGCGTAAATGGGGCACGAGGTTTCTTCTCACTATAGGTAAATCGTGCTTGGAAAGGTGTTGCAACATATCAGTAAATTTCTGTTCATCCAAGAACCTCAAATCGCCGGCAGTAACTGATGCAGCAGCTAGAACAGTCTCATCTTTACTCTTCAACATATCTTCAAGATAAGGTACTGCATCCCAACCGATGCGCCTAAACATCCTCGTCAACACATCAGCAAGTGCTCGCTTAATTAGGCCCTCATCTCTAGTACTCAATCTCTTCAGAGCTTCTCTGCCAGTTTCCCCATCGGCATCAACCAATCTAGCAAGGTTCGGAACCAGGGCTGCAGCTACTCGAGGAGAAGGGTCACTTGTTCTTCGCAAAATGATTTCACCAATATTTAGGGGGAAGAATAACTCCTTTCTCTCCAACAACAACCCAATCCATCCTATTAACAATAATCTACGCTCTTCGTCACCTTCCTCCAATCTCCGTAACAACTCGCTCGCTGAAAAACAGCCATCGGCGTGTGCAATAATGTCAGCCTTTGGAGTGACTGAATGGGGGTCCCACCCGATTTGATGGGGGCCCGATTCTGGCTGACTATGCCAGGTGCCTGGCCTTTGTGCCAATGCAATTGATTCCAACAAATGATATCCCTGGTGTACCGCTTGTCCATGACTCTTAATACTCAATCCATCAAGAAGAGTAAACGCCAACCACCAACGATCTGTATCTGGGAGGTTTTCATCCAAGGCCTGAGCCAACCAAGATGTACATGTTGCGAATAGAATCCTTTCAGCGACTAAATCCAATCTACGCATCAACCATTTTTCATGTTGTTCAAATGGATTTTCGGTCAAACTCATTCTATACGGAACAACAAGTTCCACGGTTTCATTCAGGTGCCTTTCAAAGCCTCCTTTGTCAGCGAGAAAGAAGCCATGGGCCTGTTCAATCAATGACTTAGGGCTCTCAGGATGGATTGGTGGGAAATCGACATCGATTAATGGGGGCGGCGCTAGAGGCCATATCTTACAACCGCGCTCCATAGCCTCAACCAATCTGGTCAGAACCACTTCCCTTACAGCATCGATAACTCTTTTCTTAGCCTTCATTAGACTTCCTCGGCAACTGAAGAATTGGCTGTTCCAAATGATTCCATGAAGACGCCAGGCGTATCCATTAACGGCATCAAATATCCAACTCGATGTTCAGGTTCTGAATCAGTTCTTTGTACCTGTTCCTGATAGTCACCTCAGTGACTCCTGCTACTTCTGCGACTTCTCTCTGAGTTCTGCGCTTACCACATAGAACACTTGCAATGTAAATGATAGAGGCGGCGATACCTGTAGGCCCCCTTCCGCTGGTTAGTTCCTTTTCTTGTGCAGCCTTGATGAGTTCATGCGCTTTGGCTTCAACCTCTGAATCCAACCCCAATCCCGAACAGAATCTTGAGATGTAATCCTCGGGCCCTGTTGGCATTATCTTCATCTTCAATTCGCGTACCATGAAACGGTATGTTCTNCCGATTTCTTTACGGCCAGTACGGCTAGCCTGTCCAATTTCATCCAACGTTCTAGGGACGCCGCACTGGCGGCATGCAGCATACAGACTTGCCGCTGCAACGCCTTCAATTGAACGCCCGCGGATTAATCGCTTCTCGACTGCCTTCTTGTAATTCACAGCGGCGGCCTCTCTGACAGATTTTGGAAGATCCAATCTGCTTGCCATCCTATCCAATTCGGCCAATGCCATAGCAAGGTTGCGTTCTGTTGCATTAGAAACTCTACTTCTTTTTTGCCACTTTCGCATTCGATAGAACTGAGATCTGTAACGGC
>PBHQ01000027.1 GCA_002719475.1 Methanobacteriota archaeon
GTGGTCTCCATGGTCTCCATCGTGGTCTCCATGGTCTCCATCGTGGTCTCCATGGTCTCCATCGTGGTCCCCATGGTCTCCATCATGGTCTCCATGGTCATGATCGTCGTGATCATCATCTCCGGAGCCACCCATGCCCATAGACAGAAAAGTTGATTCTTCCCATAGCATCACAGTTCCCCAACAGTCCTCCTCAACATAATCATCCCAATCATAGGAGAACTCAAGACTGGCATCGCCAGTCTGCCAATTTCCACCGTGTCCACATTCACCTATGCAGAAGTTTGATCCATGCTGACTTGAGAACACTGTGGTGCCATTAGAGTCTACAATAGAAACAAAAGCCGCGTACTTACCATCAGCAAGACCAGAAAATACGATTGTAGTCTCGTCATCATCGCCATATGCCATGTCAACGAAGTTTCCACCTTCATCATAGATTGAAATTACTACATCATACATTGAGATGTACTCAGTACTCATATCTCCGATGAAAACATATGAATCATCACTGTAATACCTTACGTATCTAGATTCTATTTCAGTGGATACAGTCCATTCGCCATCTCCACCCTCATCTTCGCCTTCAGAGCAATCAGCATTGCCATCATTCACAAGATCCATAGAAATGGTAGAACCATCATTACAATCGAACCAATTATCGGTGACTCCGTCGCCATCAAAGTCTTGTGGTTCATCACTGCCATCTTCACAATCTTCGTAACCATCATTCACCCAACTGAAATCGATTTCATCACCATTTCCACAGACGAAAGTTACCTCTCCATACTCATGTGATTCAATTTCATATTCTTCGTAAATATATTCGATTCCTACATCAAAGGTCTTGAACTCCCTTACACTACTACATGTATCCTCAATTTCGTCATAGGTGCCTTGGAACCACATTTCACAGGTATCCTGAATACTCCATTCCTCATCATCATCATTTTCGTAAGTCCACCAATACAAGCCAGCCTCACCATCTTCGTTAGTTCGGTCAGCATCGTATGAACAGTCATCGTAATAATCCCAAAAATATACATCTTGTCCATCCGGTTGGTTTCCATGCCCATAATCATCTGTGCATCGATATTGGCCCTCTTCAGCGTCTTCAGCGGTTGTCTCTTCACACCAGTAATACCAATCTTCTTCCTCGCCTTCGGCGAATTCGCTAAAATTAAGCAAATTCATTGTCATGTTTAGATCGCCATCATAAGCAAGGTTTCCATGAAGCCCTTCATCCGCCACCCAAACAGTTTCACCATTGAACATATCGAAACCAGTCTCACCTACTAATATTCAGTCCTTGTCTACTATATCTCCACACCAATCTGGTTCAACATCTTCAGAGTAGATCATCATCCAAACATTCTCTAAACTAGTATTTCCATTCAAAGCACTCTCGAAAACGTGGACTTGACATTCCCACACTTCCACCTCAGCCTCAGTGCCCCAACTCCAGTAGTCGACGTATACATCATCTCCAGATTGGTAATTCATAGCATCGGTATAAGCACTAGCACCATAAGTTGGACCAGGTGCATAAACTTCCAGACTGACATCCCATGACTCATACAAAACAGAGTCATCAGACAAGTCAATTATCTTGACATGGCCGATGTAATATCCTTCTGCTAATTCTACAGATGAGTCTTCATGCTCGAACATTCCATATTCATCAGCGGAGAATTCCATTGACATATTGTAAACTTCCATACCGAAGTCTTCATCCTCTTCTAGAGCCACAGTGATTTTCAAATCCTCCTGATTCTCTTCAAAGCCGTATGCCATTACACTAAGAACTCCATCGTAGAACATTACGTATGCATTAATCATGCTAGGTCCTCCACAAGTAGCGTTTCCAACCTCAAACATGTACATGGCCTGGCCGCCCTGAAGTTGCTTGCCATCACCTTCTGAAAGTTCTCCTGAAATCTCATAGCAACCATCACCCAACATTCCAATGTAAACATCAACCGTTGGGCTGGAACCCATTCCAGATAGATCCTCGCTTCCATTCATCAAGTCCATGGAATTACCTGCCTCGCGCAGGGCCCAATCAAGAGTGTAAGACTTGGTCTCGTCAAGATTACCGATTTCAGCAGTATAGAAGACTGACTCGTCAGTTGACCACCAATAACTTCCATTCCACCACACATGTGGTCCACTACTAGGGTTGCCTGGGCACATTCCAGTTCCTACATCGAAAGTGAAACTGGATCCTGCAATCGTCGACCCTGAAGAGTCAAGCAAATCTGCGTAAATGTTCCAGCAGTCATCCCACAAATCATTTGCTGAAATGGAGACTGTAAATTCCTCAACTCCGTCACCATCTGCATCGGAGACGTTCATTGTACCATTTGTGGTCGAAGTTCCATTGAAGGTCTCAACATTATACCAAATAACATAGTCACCACTACCAAGACTTTCTGCCTTGACTGTAGCAGTCACATCTTCTCCACTCTCCCAATGTCCTTTCTCCATGTCCACCTTTACCCACTCACCGTTTCCAGTAGCGTTTACCAAAGGCATTCCAGAAATTCCTGCTGACATTGCAGACAGTATCATCATCATGCTAAAAACGAGGCTGCTGCCACGTCGGGGCTCATCTATTGCTTGCGCGCTAGTCTTCATCGGGGGGCGCGTCCAAATGATACTACATAAAACAAGCACCATACACCGATTATCATGAAATTACGCTTCACGCTAGATTGGACATAGGTCACCCTCTTGAATAAGTGTCTATTGCAGGATTTGTGCGGCGGCTTGGGGTTGGGATTCTTTCTGCAGGAGGTTTGGTCTCACAACGATTCCAACAGAGATTAGCAAAGCATCCTTGGTTTGAACTGAAGGCCGTAGTGGGTAGCCCCGAAACAAGGGGGAAAAAGTTGACTGATTTGCTTTGGAAACTGGATGAAAAAAGACCTGAATTACCTGACCTAAATGTACTTGATATGGAATCCTCGAACTTATTTGAAGAATTATGTGAATATGGTGTTGACTTCGTGTTCTCAGCCTTACCCAGCGCCGTGGCTGAGAGAGTTGAGGCAGAACTGGCATCTCAAGGCATGCCTGTCCTTTCCAATGCTAGTACTTACAGAGGAGTTGATGGAATCCCGCTTGTCGTTGCAGACCTTAATCCGCACCACCTCAAGCATTGGAACTCAACACTTTTTGGAGCGGCCGCCTGTTCTACTAATTGTACTGTGATTCCTCTTGCACTACCATTGAAACCAATATGGGACATGGTTGGAATAGACTCGATCAAAGCCAATAGTGAACAAGCTCTTTCTGGAGGAGGTTGGAAATTATTGTCGCAAGGAGAGCCTCCTAACCCGGAGATTCCAGGAGAAGCAGAAAAAGTGGTGGATGAGCTTCGCCACCTATTTGGAAGGGTCAAAGACTTCACTATCAGTCCAACTTCTTTACCCATTGATATGAAATGCAAACGTGTGAATGCACGTGATGGACATATCGTTCACGCAGAAGTAGAGCTAGGTCGCTCTGCGAATAAGAAAGAAGTGATTGAATGGATGACTGCTTGGACAGATAGGCCGCAACATCTCAACTTGCCGTCCGCTCCTGAATCCCCTTTGATGATCATTGAAGACTCTCCAAATAGAGAGTTTCATCTGATGGCAGGAGGTGAGGCAACCAGCGAATTTGACCTACGATCCGGTATGTCAGTAGTGGTGGGAAACATCGAGGTTGAGGGAAGGGTTTTGCGTTTCTCTGCACTATCACATAACACTATTCGCGGTGCTGCTGGTGGGTGTATGCTATTGGCGGAATTACTGCATGCTGAGGGGATGCTGAGGAGCACCTGAGGTGAAAGGTCTCATATGCCGGTTGCAGGTGGGCTGCTTGGGTGCAGATATGGGTATGGTGACCGTCCTAAAGGACCAGACCCTGAAGCAACTGAACGATGAGGCTGGCAAACGCTGGCCCGGTTCTTGGGATGCTGAGGCGCAGCGAGTAAGAGTCCTGATTTTGTGCAAAAGAAGTGAGAGAGTAATCCTAGAACAACACGGGGCTACAGTTATGCATGAACAGCCGGTATTCGGTTTGTTCCATCGCCCAAGACACTCCTTACATCTCTTTGAATCGCAGGGCTTCTCACATCGAGATGCCTCATTCCAATTCCTCGATATCGCTACCGCAGAACTAGGACAATGGCTACAACATTTAGTTTCTAATGATGGATGGAAGAGAAGTTCAACTCGCATCGCTCCACTACCAATTGATGCCAACGTCCCAATGCAGAGGAAATTCGAAATTCACACTATTCTGACCTTCAGGCATCCTGACCTCCCCGAACTGAAAACTCTGCATCTTCCGATGCCGTTGGAAAGTATCGTTGGCAAGGCATACATCTCTTTCCCTGCTGGAACTCAGGCAGATGAGGAAGACCCGATTCCAAAAGTTGAAGTTGTTTCCAAAGCAAATGTCGAGGTACCTGTTGTTCCGCGTCCAAGTTCAGAACCGGTAATTGAGGAAGTCGAAGGAACTGCTGAGAAGAGTTTGGATGATCTTGTTGCGGAAGTGACCGAAGAACAGAATGAAGACGAAGAACAAGTTGATGCTCTGTTCGACGGTTTCAGCGCTGAATTACTAGCCAGCGTGACACATTCTGCCAACGAAGATGCTGTACCTAAAGCGCCTGTGCCAGAAGTAACCGAGCAAGCGGTTGATTCTGCAAATGTGATTCATGTAAACACGCCTGCCTTAGAAATTATTTCAGAGGTAGTCGAGGAAGTAATTCCTGCTCCAGAACCTGCAATCGTTGCTGAACCACCACCAACACCCACTGTCGAACCTAGTCTCGAAGAAGCACCTGAACCATCTGCCAAGGCTGCTCCAATTCCGGTTAATGAAGAGCCACGAAGCGCCCCCGTACCTTCTGATGGAGGAGTAGTAGACGCCTTCCGCAAAGTCGTCAAGGAATTATTGGCAGAAGGTATGGAAGCCAGTGATATGATGGGCGATCCGCGCTTTGCTGAGGCTAGTGAATTCTGTGAGGCTGCGGGTGTAGATACCTGGCCGTTATTCATGCAACTCACCTCTACAAATTGATTCTTAGTTTGCAAAGGATTGAAGACGGGGCCGCGGCAGGCCGGATTGAACGACATGGCATATTGTACCACCTGTGGCAGTCCGCAAAGTGCAGGAGCACACATTTGCCTGTCTTGCGGGGGACAACTTCCCGGTCAACAATTGATGGCTAGATTGACTGCTGAAGCAGAGCAAATTCGTAGAATCGCTGCTTTGCGTAGAAATGCAGCAAATAATGGCAATGCACAAGCAACACCTCAACAGAATGGAATCAATCAGCAATCCAACTCCACTTTGAATCGACTTCAGGAATTGCGACGTCAAGCCGATGCAGCGGCTGCTCGAAAGCAACAGAATCAACAGAAAAACATTCGATGGTGATGAATATCCGCCAAAGGCACCTTGCCATGGCATTATCCAAATTGCCAGAACATCCTCAAAACAAGGCGGAAGAGGAACAGTATGCCACAGAAGGGAATCTCGCTGCTGAATGGCTATGCAAGATGGATGGAATCTCTAGCCGAACAGTTGCAGACCTAGGTGCTGGAAACGGCATTCTAGGTATCGGAGCCCACTTACTAGGAGCAAACAAAGTGTGGCTTATCGAAGCAGATCCCGAGGTAGCAGAAGTTGCTCGAGAATCAGCATCTGGAATGCAAGATGTTGAAGTCATTGAACATAGGATTGACGAATCCCTACCGCAGGAAATCAAACCACAAACAATCGTCATGAATCCACCATGGGGCTGGCAAAAAAAAGGCGCAGACCGGCCATTGCTCATAGCGGCAATGAGTTCACAAGCCGACATCATTCACCTAATGCACAGCGCTAAGGCTGAACACATCTGCGGACTAGCCGAAGATTATGGATGGAGTTCATCCGTATTGTTTGAAGCGGATTTTCGTTTACCAGCCCGGTACGAGCACCATAACTCAAGAAGTGGAAAAACTCCCGTAAAATGTTGGAGATTGGTTCGAGAATAACTCCTGTACAATGGGTTGGGTTGAAATGCGATGAGCCGGCCGGCACACTAGATGTCCACCCCTTAGGGTGGAAGAGGAGTTCGATTCAATGAGCGAAACGAGTATTGTGACCCCAGGCGAAAGTGTTGGGGATGCAGAGAATTGGCAAGCTGGAGAAGGGGTGACTGCTATTGCAGGGAAATTGGTTGCAACCACTCTCGGAGAAGTCAATTTCAATTCTGAAGAGAATACGGTTAATGTGCACTCGCTGACAATTTCTCCCCCTAGCGTCAAAGTTGGAGATATGGTCATTGCAGAGGTTGCAAAGATTCGAGAATCGATGCTTGAAGCAAGAATCATTCACGTCGAAGGAAATGATGGAAGAGAACCTCTACCAAATCAGTTGTACGGACAGATGCACGTCACCAAGATGGTTGACAGGTATCTGCATAATGCCAGCGATGGAGTCCGTAGAAGAGACATCATCAGAGCAGCGGTGACCGATGTTGACCCTGTTGTAAGGCTCGATATGCGGAGCGATGACGATTGTGGAGTCTTGCAGGCTATCTGCCCACAATGTGGAGAGTGGTTACAGACTGCCGAGCATGAGGATTGGAATGTTGCTTGCTCTGGGTGTGATTACATTTCATTCCGCGCCCTCTCCAAGAGTTTCGGTCTTGGCTATGAGGCTTCGCAAGGTGATAGTCCTGATTACAACAAATCCGGTAAGCGCTGGGGCAAGGAAGCCGAGCAACACTTTTCTGCAGGCCCAAGTGCTCGCAGCAATCGTATCGCTGTTGACTATCGCAATGATGGGCGCCAGACTGAATACTTCCGCTTTGAAGGGATGCAAGGAGGTGGCGGCGGTGGCCGTAGAGAACGCCCCAAGGGCCGCAAACTCTTCGTCGGTGGACTCTCGCAGAAGGTGAGCGATGATGACCTGTTGGAAGCATTCCAAAAATTCGGAAAGGTCGTCGATCATATCGTCATGAAAGATTCAGAGACTGGTAACAACCGTGGTTTCGGATTCGTCACCTTCGCTGAAGATAAGGATGGAGACAAGGCAATTGCCGGATTGAACAAGAAGGATTTCATGGGCCGAAACTTAACTGTAAACGATGCAGGAGACAAGAAGGGCGACAAGAAAGGTGCCAAAGGTGGACGCAAGAAAGCGGAAGGAACTAGACTGTATGTTGGCGGACTACCATGGAAGATGACCAATGATGACTTGACCAAAGTTTTCTCTGAACACGGTAAGGTCACAGATTGTCACATCATCATGGATGGAGATCGTTCCAAAGGCTTTGGATTTGTCACCGTGACCGACGAGACCGCAGATGTAGTGATCGAGGCCTTGGATGGGCACTCTGTCGAAGGGCGCCGTCTCAAGGTCCAGAAAGCCAAAGGTGGAAAATCTGGAGGCCGAGGTGGCGGAAAGAAAGGTGGCAGGGAACGTTCTTCTCGCGAGATGCAAGCCCGTAAGGAAGAAGGTATAGAGGATTGAGTGGTGTACATGAGTGAGGAGCCCGAGTGGTTGCTCCTCGACGGCTACGAGGATGAACCCGCTGCATTTGGCGTCCCTCCATATGTCGGGTTTCATGTTCGTTACATCGCTGGAGTACTAGAGGAAAGAGGAATCGCCTATCGCTATCGCACCATCGACCAATGGCGACTTGACAAGGATACTTCCGATTTAGCGGGAGTAGTCGTACTTGCCGGCGCTGTAGTACCAGGAAAATATCTCAGAGGGACTCCGATCAGCAATAGAGAAATTGACGAACTGCTGCGCCTGATTCCATCTGATTTGCCGGTACTCTGTGGAGGATGGGCGATACGACTGTGGCGTCAAAGTGGCTGGATGCCACTCAGACGGAACATCTTTTTGGCCGTGCAAGATACTGATGCTACTCTGAATCATTTCCTTGTTAATGGCGAGTGGAAACATCAAAGACGTAGCTCAGAGGAATGGACAAAATGGGCACAATCTGGTGCTGCATCATTGGCAGTAACTTCACATCCTGATTTGAATGGACCGCTTACTTACGAGGTAGAAGTTTACCAAGGCTGTGTTAGATACAAACGCGGTTGCAAGTTCTGCATTGAGCCGAAAAAGGGCGTTCCGATTTGGCGAAGCCCAGAAGATATCATCGAAGAAGTGCGAATTGCCCATGATAATGGTGTCGTGAACGTAAGACTCGGCGGGATGACTGATGTGTACACCTACATGGCTGAAGGAGTGGTTGAACTGGAGTACCCTGTTCCAGACCCTGAACCAATCGCCCGGCTCCTGCACGGTTTGAGGGAGGATGAAAGAATGGATATTCTCGCTGTCGACAATGGTAATCCTTCGATTATCGCAGAAAACCTAGAGCCTGCCACCGAGATAACAAAGACGCTATGCGAGACACTCTCAGACGGCTCGGTACTCTCTTTCGGGTTGGAAAGCGCAGACCCTGATATTCATGAAGCCAATTGGCTGAACTGCTCTCCTGAACAACTCAAAACTGCGGTGCGCCTGGTTAACGAATATGGTAAGGAGAGAGGGGAAAGAGGATTACCAAAACTATTACCTGGGCTGAATTTCATCGCTGGACTCAATGGCGAAACCAATACTTCATACACACACAACAGAGAACTACTCCAACAATTGAAGGAGGAAGAATTGTGGCTTCGCCGAATCAATATCAGACAGGTGGAAGGAAAAGGTTTCCAAGAGGTTGAAGAGGAGCCTTTCAAGCAATTCAAAGAATGGGTTAGAGATGAAATAGATGCACCACTATTGAAAGAAATGTTTCCAGCAGGACAAGTCCTGAAACGGGTCCGTTGGGAGAGCCACGACAATCGTATCCGCATTCCTTCGCAATTATCAGAAGAACATCGTTCTCCAAAGATTCATGGTAAGGCTGGAGTCACCTTTGGCCGGCAGATCGGTGCTTACCCAATCCTCATCGGAGTACCATATCACATTCCTCTAGAAAGTGAATCCGATATTTTGGTAACTTCCCATGGTAAGAGAAGCATAACCGGAGTAGAAACTGGGCTCAATATTAACACGGTAACTCAATCACAATTGCAGGCTATTCCGGGTATTGGAGAGAAGACTGCATGGCGAATAATCTCTCAAAGAGCCAAGAAGATGAACAAAGGCCAGGAATTTGGATTCGATGAAGCATTTGAGAGTCTAGAGATACCTGAGGCCGCACGCAGCGTATTCTGAATGGTGATGAACCAGTACCTCTTCTGCGGATTGATGCAGTCAATACGCGAGGCCGCAGCATCCCTGTCCAAGGATTGTCGGGAAATAGCCGACAGAACCCTTGCAAATTCCCCCAAAGTTGGCCTCTACTACAATCCATTGGAGTATGCTTGGGCCCCACATTCAGAATACATAAGCAGGTTCGCAGGACTGGGTGCCAAGACGTTGATGGTAGGAATGAATCCGGGACATGGAATGGGTAATACTGGCATTCCTTTCGGTTGTCCAGAACAGGTCGAGAAGACGCTTGGAATTGTCGATTTAGAAGTAGCACAGCCTCCAGTGCTTCACCCAAAGAGGCCTGTATTTGGTCTTGAATGCCCAAAACCAGAGATATCCGGGCGCCGTATCTGGACTCTGCTCTCCAATCTCTACGGTTCACCTGAAGAGATTCACAAGAATGTCTACATCGTAAATCATTGCCCACTATGGATCTTCACACCCAAGGGAGGAAACTTGACTCCAGACAAACTCAACACAAACGAGGGTGGTGAATTGTTGGCTAGATGTGACGAACACTTACTAGAAGTGGCGCGATTACTCGAGGTAAACAGAATCGTTGCAGTTGGAAATTATGCCTATCAGCGAATTGAACGTCTTTCACATGGACTTCAATTACAAAAAATACCTCACCCCAGCCCAGCCAGTCCTTTAGCAAATCGAAACCATGGACTGGATTGGAGAAACATGGTGACTACTGTTTTGATGCAGAATAGCCATGACTGACTTTGATAAGTAGGACTACTTCTCCGAGTCCATGGCTGAGAATGAGATGCAGTGGGCGTGGCCGAAAGCGGATGCACATAGAGACTGGAGTCAACCTCGAGGAGATGACCCAAAAACGTTGTACCAGATGCTGATGCAAAGCGTTGAGAGATTCGCAGATATGCCCTGTATTGGATGGGTACAAGAGGCAGGAATGCCTAGAACTAACCTGACTTACTCCGAATTCGCTTCATTGGTTGACGCGGTATCAAATGGATTGCGAAGTAAGGGTGTTATTCCGGGAGAGCGCGTCGCCTTGATTACGGATAATTGCTTTGAGTGGGCCGCAATAGCCTATGCAACCAACAAAATTGGCGCAGCATATACTGGAATGTATACTCATCAGCATGGCGAAGATTGGAAATTCATCATCGGAGATTCTACACCTACTGTCATTGTGGTTGCAGATACTGGAGTTCTAGACAGATTGATTGCCAACCTTTCAGAAAACGCTGCTGATTGGCCATCTGGTGGAATCATTCTACTAGGAGACGAGCCTGCAAATGAATTGCCTCCTGATGGTGTTGAAGTTCAGAACTGGAAAGATTTCGTCTCTGCTGGCCGCGCTGCCAAGAGCGATGAAAAGCCATTTGACGACTTCAAGGCCTTGGCGACTCTGATTTACACCAGTGGAACTACTGGTAACCCCAAGGGAGTAATGTTGTCGAACTGGAATCTGCTCTCCAACATCATCGCAGTACAATCCGTTTTCGAAATCTATGTTGGAGATAGAAACGCTGCTTTCCTACCATGGGCTCACTCATTTGGTAGNACCTTTGATCTGCATTACATGCTTCGTTCGGGAGTNCATATCAACCTGATTTCCGACCTTACGAAAATTGCTGACGAATGTCAAGAAATCAAGCCTGCTTGCCTATTGGCCGTTCCAAGAGTNTGGAACAAGTTCCACGACAGAGTCAACTCGCAATTCCAAACCAGCGGTTTCAAGAGATTCATGTCNGGTCAGGCCAAGTTGTACGCTGCCAAGCGAATAAAGAAANCAGGCGTAGACTGCGATGCAGTACCCGCCAAGGGATTCAGCGACAAGTTGTTCGACAAATTGGTCTGGAAGAAAGTGCGCGCCCGTTTCGGAGGAAACCTACGTTTCGCTCTTTCAGGAGCGGCTGCGTTGTCCCCAGATGTCGCATCTTTTGTCCAACAGGTTGGATTCGCCTGCTACGAGGGATATGGTCTGACAGAAACATCACCTCTCGTCTCTGCAAATGGCTGGATGGGCAAGGGCGGTTCCAAATTGTACACCGTGGGGAAGCCGGTCAGTGGAGTCAAGGTCAGTATCGATACCAGTGTATGGGACGACCCTGACAATCCTGACTACGGTGAGATTATCGTACATGGACCGAATGTCATGCAAGGGTACTGGAACAATCCAGAAGCGACTGCAGAAGTGATGACAGAAGATGGAGGATTCCGAACCGGCGATTTAGGATTACTGGATGATGATGGATACCTCGTCATAACTGGTCGTGTGAAATCTCAATTCAAGCTCGAGAATGGAAAGTATGTTTCACCTGCTCCTCTAGAAGAGAACCTCAAACTATCTCCACTCATCGAACAATGTGTTCTTGACGGACGCAACCGCACCTGCACTTACGTGATTGCCCACCCCAACAAAGAAGTGCTCCTTAATTCAATCAAGGCGGCGGGCCTTACGGTCTCTGGAGAGTGGGATGAAATCTGCAAGGATCCTGCCGTCTGTTCCTGGCTGCTAGACGAATTACGCGAGAACAATATTTCTGAACCAACTTGGAAAGGGTACGAGATTCCTGATGCTTTGATACTCGACCCAGAGGAGTGGAGCACCGACAACGATTTGTTGACTCCAAGCCTCAAAGTGAAGTTGAGAAATCTGATGGAAAGGCACGAAGAAGCAATCAATGCACTATCTTCGTGAAATTGATGCTATGCATAATTGGCACAAAAATTGAGATTTTCATCCTGTGGTTTATTTACTTCCAAGGAATAAATGACGATAATGGATATGCACGAGGACCGTGCTCCTGCCTCTGAGGAGGAGTCGGAAAGGGGTTCGGTTCTGAAGACTTTGAGCGAACGCCCCCTCGGAATTGGCCTTTGGTTCGGCATGGGAATAGGGGCTNTCAATGCCTACATGCTGGGNCTTACTTATCTCCCATCTGTTGCAATTGGAGGAGCCCTGGGTCTTGTCGTATGCACTTTTGGTTGCCCCCATATGCGAACTCGTATGAAAGCTAGAAGAATGCGTCGCAATGAGAAGGTTAGGGTTCGAGCCACCTCTGCATTCTCTACCTTCGATTGATTGCTGCTTTCAAGTTNCAATACCGACAGGCCCTTCAACACCTGTTCGACCGCGCAGATGGGGATTGTATGAGCAGACAGCTGATTAGAATCGAGGAGATTTCTCGNTCCTATGGTCCTGTTGACGTCTTCAAAGATGTTTCATTCGCTGTCGATGAAGGCGATAGAATCGGAATCGTTGGACATAATGGCTCAGGGAAAACCACTCTATTGAACACCATCAGTCGCAGAGANCAGGATCTCGGTGAGATTGAGTTTACAGATGGTCTGCGCATCGCGTACCTAACTCAAGTCAGAGATATTGACAATGATGCCACTATTGAAGAAGAGTTGGCTCGCAAAGGGCGACAATTCCTCGAATTGGAAGAGGAAATCGCTGGAATTGAAGCAGAGATGGGTAAACCAGAATTCTACGATGGAGATTGGCAGCCCATATTGGACCGCTATGCAGAACTACAACAGATGCTGGCCAGTAGTGGAGGAGCCAATGTCGCAGGAAGAGCACGTTCGATTCTTCAACGTCTTGGCCTAGGACACCATCCTCTAGAGATGAAAGTGGATGACCTCTCCGGTGGAGAGAGAGCCAAACTTGCCTTGGCGCGTCAACTGGTTGGATTGGACGGAATCGATGTTCTATTCCTCGACGAGCCAACAAATCACCTCGATATCGAAACTACAGAATGGTTGGAAGAATTCCTAATTGAATTTCCTGGAGCAATGATCATCGTAAGTCACGACCGCTATTTTCTCGACAAGGTCTGCACTAGGGTAATCGAGATTGAGAGTCAGATGATTTGGCAATACAAAGGAAACTATAGCGAACATTTACGCCAAAAACTAGCCAATGAATCCGCCTTGGATGACATGATTGCCACCGTTGAGAAGAAGATCAAGCATACACTAGGTGGCCTACAACACATGAAACGAAACAACAAGTATGACAAGTCTATATCTGCCAAGCACAAGATGCTAGAGAGGTTACAACGTCAACGTAAAGCTCTGAAAGCAAGAGTCCCAAAGAAGCGCAAAGCGATGAACTTCAGCCTGAAATCAGTAGACAAGGCTTCGATGGATGTATTGGAACTTAAACAAGTCAGCAAACGATTCGATGATTTGGATAAAGACATCCTAAAGAAAGCCGATTTGAGCATTATCAAGGGTCAAAGAATAGGCGTAGTCGGTGGAAATGGCTCTGGAAAGACCACCTTACTGAAAATGATTAATGGCGACGAGAATATTTCCGATGGTGTTCTCGAGGTCAGTCCAGGTGTCATTCTCGGATATTTCCATCAAGACCATCGAACACTCGATTTCAACCTGAACCCTGTTGAGCAGATTCAGCGTCTCAGACCCGATATGGCATACGGAGACATACGCGCTGCTCTCGGGCGTTTCCAGTTCGCCAAGGAACAGGTAAAGACGCGCCTAGAAGACCTTTCTGGAGGAGAGAGAGCAAGAGTGGCCCTACTGAAATTATTGTTGGAAGATAACAACATGCTTCTTCTTGATGAGCCGACTAATCACTTGGACGTAGACGCCAAAGAAAGTTTGGAAGAAGCCTTGGGAGTTTACGAAGGGGCCTTGATGACTGTCAGTCACGATAGATGGTTCCTTGATCAAGTCGTAAATTGGATTTTGGAACTAAAGGATGGCGCTATCAAACTATTTCGAGGAAATTACAGCGACTATGTTTCTAGGCGCTGAGCTAATACTTTTGCTATGTGAGAGGGAATATCCGAAGCCAACATTCCCGGGCCTAATTCTTCTTCGGCTGACTCGCCTGCCCTACGCAGCAACCAAGTTGCTAAGCGACTCGCCGCCCATGGCGACATGCCGATAGCCATCAAGCCGCCTATGGCTCCAGCAAGAACATCTCCAGTACCTCCCATTGCCATACTCGCAGAACCGCCGTCGCATATTGCATGTCTGTCGTTCAACCCAAACAACTCATCTGTAGCACCAGTGCATATGATTACAGCATTCTCTTCATCTTCGCTATTTCTACGCAGCATCGAATAATCTAGAACACCTCTAAACATGATGTTCGGGGGGAGGTCTTCCAACCAATCTTTGAATTCTTTCAGATGTGGTGTCGCCACACCAACAAGACCACTTGGCCAGACCTTCTTGGGCAAGGCTGCAATAGCATCGGCATCGACAACCGTAGGGATACCTTTNCTAGCNGCCAAAACAAGTAACTCCCGCACTGCTACCAGCGTCTCTTCTNCCTGCCCCAACCCTGGACCAATGACCAAAGATTGTACTCCTCTACCTTTGTCTAATCTATTCTTGATATGTGAAATGCTGTCGGAAGTCAATATCTCAGAATCTGGAATCTCCTCGGGAATGATATCAACTGGCCAATCTGCTCTTTCGCTAGCCTTGTTCGGCATCGCTACGTGAACAAGGTCTGCACCCACTCTAGCAGCAGCCATCGCTGAGAGTAGGGGCGCTCCATGATATGGACCGCCGCCTATGACCAATACNCTCCCTCGNTCGCCCTTACTGGNATCGGGGACTGGTAAAGGATAGCGAGTGAGGTCNCCTGGTCCCGGATCCGTGGTCTCATCAGGCCAAGGTAATGATGCAACCTTAACTCGCCCCNCCCCAGGCACAGGATTGTCGTCCTCATCCAGCAGCCCCATTTTTGGTGCATGGAAAGTCAAGGTTCTACCCGCATTCATCGCCTTGCTGCTACCTAATCCAGTTGGCACATCGCAAGCCAGTATCCGCGGCCTGTCAATCTCAAATCTCGCATGTAACCAATCGATGACCTCAGAGATTAAGCCTCTTGGTTCACAATTCTTGCCAGGAGGCCCTTGGCCAACACCCAACATACAATCAACGAGCANTAACACTCTCCTATCTTCGGGCACAGAACCTGTCCATCGTCCTGATTTCCACACATGTACAGGNAAATCATGTTCGCTATTCCTTGCTCGAACCAGTCTCGATGCCATGGTCTTCTGTTCTTCATGAGTAGCAAAAACACGCACCGCCAAGCCCTCTTTCACGGGGAATAGTCCGCTGAATTCTTGCGCCGCAACGAATCCATCNCCGCCATTATTTCCTGGCCCACAAAGAAACCAAATCTCNCCGTTCCAAGGAACATCCTGCACNCTGTTCGAGGCCTCTCTAGCCAACGATTTTCCTGCAGAAGTCATCAATTCCAATTCGTCACAGCCCAATCCAACTGCGTTGATGTCGAAGACCTTGGTCTCCTGCCAATGCATCGCCCACTTAGTACCGGCCATAGTCTCGGATTTCCACGCCAATCGTCATGCCCCTTGATACTACCTATCCTGTCGATGGATTGTTGAACCCACCTTGCCTCGGCTCAACATGCTGGCCGAGAAGGAAGCCGAAGGCTTCTCGACAAGCACTGGTCCGGTTCGGGTCATTACCGCTGCTTCCTTGTTCGACGGCCATGATGCAGCAATCAACGTCATGCGACGATTAATTCAGACATCCGGCGCAGAAGTAATCCACCTTGGACACGACCGTTCCGCNAAGGAAGTTGTAGACTGCGCAATTCAAGAAGACGCTCATGCGGTTGCACTAACCTCTTACCAAGGAGGGCACGTAGAATACTTCACCTATATCAGAAAATTACTCGATGATGCAGGATGCGAGCATGTACGCATTTTTGGCGGAGGAGGAGGCACAATAACCCCACCTGAAATACGAGAATTGCACGATGCTGGAATCTCCCATATCTATTCCCCAGAAGATGGACGGAAGATGGGCCTGATGGGGATGATTGAACACCTAATGGGAATCGCCTCGCAAGTGGATTTGGTTTCNGAAGANAGACTGGCAAAACTCAACGCACCGGTGACTGCTGAACAGATGACTGAAGTCAGCCAATTGTTGACCCTTTCCGAATGTGCAGATGACGAGACCTTCAACGAATACCTCGAAAAATGTAGGTCCAACAGTAACAAGGTTCCAGTAATAGGTTTCACTGGAACCGGAGGTGCCGGAAAGTCTAGTCTTCTCGATGAACTAATGCTGCGAATACAGCGCGACAACCCTGAAACTAGAGTCTGTCTTCTCTGCGTAGATCCAACCAGAAAGAGAACTGGAGGAGCACTCCTTGGAGACCGAATTCGAATGAATTCCTTGTCAAACAACCATCTCTACATGCGCTCTCTTGCGAGTCGTGGTTCGGGAAGTGAAATCAGCAACAATCTGGACCGCGCAATAGCCGTGGCAGAAGCAGTAGGCTTCGACATTATCTTCTGTGAAACCAGTGGAATCGGGCAAGGCAGTGATGCAATAACATCAGTTGCGGATCATTCAATCTACGTCATGACTGCAGAATTCGGAGCGCATACTCAACTAGAGAAAATCGAGATGCTGGATGTCGCTGACTGGGTCGTCTTGAACAAATACGAAAAGAGAGGTTCCGAAGATGCTTTGCGGGCAATTCGTAAACAAGTGCGACGCAACAGGAACCTATTCNATGCCAGTGATGAGGATTTACCCGTTGTTGCCACCATCGCTAGCCAATTCGCTGACGCCGGAGTTGATATGCTATGGCAGAAGGTTGCTGATACCATTGGAGTCAACGCTTCTGAACCTGTAGGAGAAGTCGGGCAAAGAGGAGGAGTCATCCCTCCTGAGAGAGTCTCCTATCTTGCCGACATCGCTGCTTGCGTACGTGAATATCATTCCACAAACAATGAACTGGCTGAGAAATTACGTCTTGTACAACATCTCGAAACTGCCAAAGCTGAGGTGCCTTCAATAGAAGAAAAAATCAATTCACATATCCAAGAAATCGAAGAAGACATTGCTAAGGCTAGACAATCTGTTTNAGATTTCAGAAAACTCGCAAAGAAATATTCCAGNGGAGAATATACTTACCACGTTCGAGGAAAGCCTTTCACGGTTTCAACAGTAACCGAGTCTCTATCCCATCAGATGATTCCACGCGTTTCCCTACCGAAATTCAGTGATGATGGAGACATGTACAATTGGATTTCAAGAGAAAACGCACCGGGATATTTCCCCTTCACGGCAGGGGTCTTCCCATTCAAGAGAACCGATGAANTGAGTGCNCGTATGTTCGCGGGAGAGGGAGAAGGTGAGAGAACTAATCGCAGATTCCATCTTCTTTCACAAGGACAAGATTACGTTCGCCTGTCAACTGCCTTCGATAGCGTTACCCTGTATGGAAGAGACCCTGATCGTCGTCCGGACATCTGGGGNAAGGTTGGCAATTCTGGAGTCTCGATAGCCAGTATAGATGATGCAAAGCGACTCTATTCCGGATTTGATCTATGCGATGCCAATACATCGGTCTCGATGACTATCAATGGGCCTGCCCCCATCATTCTCGCTTTCTTTTTGAACGCTGCAATCGATCAGCAAGTGGAGAAACACCTGCAGATGCAAAAAGATTCCAGCGGATACAGGGGTGATTTGCCANAAGGNCACGATGGTTTTGGATTGGCAACCGTAGGTAAGCGCGGCGATGAATTANTCGATTCCCAAACATATATCGAAATCAAAGCCAAGACATTACAAACTGTTCGAGGAACTGTGCAAGCCGATATCCTGAAGGAAGACCAAGCGCAGAATACCTGTATTTTCTCTACACCATTCGCCCTCAAATTGATGGGAGATATTCAACAGTACTACATCGATAACAATGTCAGAAATCACTACTCCGTCAGCATTTCTGGATACCACATTGCTGAGGCGGGNGCTAATCCAATCACCCAACTGGCTTTCACTCTAGCAAATGGATTCACCTACGTTGAATACTACAGAAGCAGGGGCATGGATGTTGCCCATTTTGCCCCCAACCTCTCATTCTTCTTTTCTAATGGNCTGGATCCAGAGTATACTGTCATTGGCAGAGTCGCCCGTCGCATATGGGCGGTTGCAATGCGNGACCTGTACGGTGCTGATGAGAGAAGTCAGAAACTCAAGTACCACATCCAAACCAGCGGAAGAAGTCTTCACGCTCAAGAAATCGATTTCAACGATATTCGAACTACCCTTCAAGCATTGCTGGCTATTCAAGACAATGCAAACTCTCTGCATACCAATGCTTACGATGAGGCGATAACNACTCCTACTGAAGAGTCGGTGCGTAGGGCCTTAGCAATCCAATTAATTGTTAACAAAGAAAGCGGCTGGACAAAGACCGAGAACCCAATGCAAGGTTCATTCATCGTTGAAGAGTTGACCGACTTGGTTGAAGAAGCGGTACTACAAGAATTCGAAGCCATCTCTCGTAGGGGTGGGGTCCTCGGGGCCATGGAAACGATGTACCAACGTGGCAAGATCCAAGACGAAAGTATGTACTATGAACACCTGAAACATGATGGTACTCTACCAATTATTGGAGTCAATACTTTCCAGAACCCACAGGGCGACATCAATGCCGATGCAGACAACTTCGATATGGAACTGGCACGAGCNACGCCAGATGAAAAACAGGCTTGCCTAGAGAGAACTCAAGCGATTACTAGAGATGAAGAGGCTTTGCAACGGCTGCAACAAGTTGCCAGAGAAGGGGGTAACGTATTCGAGGAATTGATGGAGACAGTGAAAGTTGCAAGCCTTGGCCAGATAACTGATGCATTGTTTGCAGTAGGCGGCCAATACCGACGAAACATGTGATGGCGTTAAGCGAGGTTTCAAGAGGGTGAACTGTGATTTCATATCATGCGAGAAGCCGCAGATGTTGACACNAAGGAAGCCGTCGAGCAGAAACAACAGCCAACTGCAAGCCAAATTCTGTCCAAGGTATACATGAAACTGGTGAATGATAGAAGAATGTANAGAGCCATAACCACTCACGTCAACAATTTCAACGCTGAAACAGAAAGAGATGATGGTTGGAGAATGGTCATCCTGTAATCATCTCTGACACACCGGACAATGGAATGTGCTTCGTCCGGATTGTTCGAACCGCGCGATGATTCCTCTACAGTCCTCCACAATGCAATCCTCACCTTCTCTACCATATACTCGGAATGAGGCAGGAAAGTATCCCAAGTCTCCATCAACACCAGCAAAATCCTGCAAAGTTGAACCTCCTACCTCTATGGAAGCAAAGAGAACCTCCTTCACAGCAGCCACCAAATCGACATATCTTTGCAACGAAATTCGTGAAGCCTTACGCTTCGGAGAAATCCCAGAAATGTGCAAAGCCTCACAGACGTAGATGTTGCCCAAGCCAGCAACTACACGCTGATCAAGCAATGCNGTCTTGATTGGACTGTTTCTCTTCTCCAATACTTTGCGAAGAAACGAACCATCGAATGATTCAGACAAAGGTTCAGGGCCTATNTTTCTCAACAACTTATGTTCTGAAACCTTGCCTGTTGCAGCGATATCCATTACACCGAATCTACGGTGATCAGTATAGACAACGTAGCAGCCATCCTCCATCTCAAAAACCACATGNTCATGTTTTCCACGGCCATCTCCACCTTTTTCGAACATCCCTTGCGGTGGCTGTCCATCTTCATGGATNGTGAATCGACCACTCATTCCAAGATGACATATCCAGGTTATTTCACCTTCGAGATGAATTAGGAGATACTTTGCCCGCCTNTCTAACTCCTTGATATTCCTNCCTTCAATACTTGCAGCCATGTCTTTAGGAAATGGAAACCGCAAACCATCCCTACGACATTCTACTGAGATGACCCTATTTGCCAATAGGTGCCTTGAGAGGCCCCTCTTTACCGTCTCGACCTCGGGTAACTCTGGCANCCTTACTCCTCCAAGAGAGTACGGACATCCTCCAATACCAATTCTGACAACCATTCAGCCCCATTCCAAAGAACTCTCTGATTGAGGTCCCTGTCAAGCAAGAATGTAGGTTGCTGATGGTAGATATCGTAATCCTCCTCACTAGTTGGATCAATGAAAATGAAATGGTCTACCAAGACCTTCAGTACTGCGCTATCATTACCAGTCAGNTGTGGCCAATCATAACCCCTTTCGGAACTCCATTCAGCGAGTACTTCAGGAGTATCCCTCCAAGGATCCAAAGTAACCGTGACCGCTTGAACCTGAGTTTTCTCCTCCTCATCCAACTGTTGTAATATCCAATGAACATTCGCCGAAACAACAGGACAAGTCTCTACACATTTGGTGAATGAAAACAGGAGAATAACGACCTTTCCTCGTGCCTGCTCTAGGCTCCAATTGCCCCCTTGGCTATTACTGAGATTGAAGCCGGGGTCAGGCTCCATATTCAACTCCGTTCCTTTGAAAGGGGTTTCCTCCACCTCAATTTCATTGTGACCAAGACATCCAGAAGCAAGGAGGGTCAAAATCACGCTGAATAACAGCAGTCTGCCCATACCCGTTTGTCAGGGTGCTCGGTTTTGAAGGATTCCTAAGACCTGCGACAAACAAAAAGCATGTGATGCTCCTCAAAACCAGCCAATTCAATACTCTCAACCAAATCCAGACCAGATTCTTCGAGCGTTATTGCAACCTTAGTGAAAAGAGCTCTCTCGCCTTCTTCATCCCATCTTTCGCTAGCGGCTTTCAATGAAAATAGCCCCAAACCGTTGCTCTTCAAGAATCGCTTACAGGCAGCAAGAAAAATTTCAACCTGGCTGGCTTGTGCCACGTCTTGGAATAACCAGTCAACACGATATGGCATGATTGCTGCAATCTCATTATGTCTCCTTGCATCGGCCAACAAAGGAACTAGGCCTTTTCTTGTGCTGGCCAAATGATTGAGGTCCCTTAGGCATCTAGGCGCTAGATCAACCGCCAATATTCGTCCCCCAAGATGATTATCTTCTCCGCATACCAAATCGTGCAAGTGACTAACTGTAGTCCCGTGGCCTGCCCCCAGATACAGAATTCTAGAGCCTGCACTCGGCAAGATTTCCGTCAAGTTTCCAGAAGTTCTCTGTAGCCCTGCGCCTAATTTTGAACGGTGCGGGTCCCAGCGTCGCCATTCTTCCTTGCCGATACGACGAACCGATTCCCCATATACTGTATTGCCAGAGTCACTATTCAATGTCCAGATACCTCTGCCTTGAACCCTTAACCCATCTGTAAGTTGCTTACCAAAGGGCCTAGACCTTGAGCCTCTCTTCTTCATCTAAAGACCTCATCGGCGCTTGCCTGCTGGAGGGTTAACATGGGTGCTACGAATCTCTTCAACCCGCTTCTCAACCTCAGCCAACATCTCATCATTCCATACTGCACCAGCGAATGCATCGCTCCTAGCGGCAAGGCTTGCCTTAGCTGCCAACATGCGAGAAATCTTGCCTCTAATCCACCAAGCCGAACGAGAAATCCATGGATGCATGAAAATATGGCCATGCTTTGGTGGCGGAGTTCCATTATGCAGGTGACTGAAGAATGCCTTCTCAGCACCAAGAATCTGTACCGTACCTGCTGGCAAGCGTGCCAATCTCATCCTACCGTGCGCTGAAGCACATAAGCGCGCAGCCAACAGTGGTCCCATCAGCAAAGATAGAGACGGGAGATGTTCACTTGCTAGATCTCTAATCGCATCCTCCATCCTATCCAATCTAGACTTACAACTTCTCACAACTTCAGCCCATGAACGCAATGACTTCCATTCCAATTCACCAGGCCCTGCTTCCGGTAACTTACTCGATAATGAGGTAGCAAGATCCTGTAGAGAATCGGATTCCGCTATGATTCCTGCAAGGCGGTTTCTGTCTCGTTCTACTCTCGCTGCAGGGAGGAATAAGGCCGTCCATTCGACCAATCGAGATTCCATGGTTAACCAAGCGGCACGCAACTCTTCGGTTGCACTCAACAGATGCTCAAGTCTCCTGTCAGGATCACCAGCCGCCTTGTCAACCCCGGCTTGTGACATAGCAAGCGATGCTTCATCCAAAGCCTGTAGTAACTCCGCAGACATCTCAGGAAATTCATGATCAGGAAGTTCCGGGTCTCCTGCCATATGGATGCAGGCATCAGGCCATCGTTCTGATAACAACCTTGACTCCGCAGTCAATCCTCCTGCACCAAGTAATTGCAACCTCTCAATAATGCGAGATTGGTCCATCTTGCCGGTCCATTCCTCTTGATCAAGAATGCGCCCCTGATCATCGATGACCAAAGCCAATCTCCAGTCGTATGCTATCCACACCACGTACCGTCGAACAGACAGCACCACAAAAGGGATGGGGAACGTTCACTCTATCAAAATCAAAAAAATACCTGAATTAACAAGCAAATCGTCTATATGTGGTGACCACCCGCCCAATACCCTATGTTCTGCCCAGAATGCGGTACTTTGGCGTATCCAGATTCCTCTGGAAACATAAATTGTACAAATTACAAATGTAATTACAAGGGAGGTGCAAAGAATGAAGTCACCTTACCAGATGGTAGTACGGTTGACTTAGCAGAAACAACATCCAGTTCTAAAGCCGAGACAAGGCAGTACGAAGTGATTGATGATGCAGACATGATGTTCGGAGTCCTTACTACCGACTCATACATCTGTCCCAAATGCGATTGTAGAGAGGTATTCTCTGAACTTAGACAAACTCGTTCCAGCGACGAACCTGAGACTAGATTCCTAACTTGCAAAGCATGCAAACATGGATGGCGTGAATACTGATTTCCGCCGCATGGCAAGTCAATCTTGCTGCAATTATTCCTCATTGAGGTGAAAACAGGTTTATGGACCCCCCCCAGCGAGAGGATACCTATAGGATGGATGGTGACATGCTGAATATCACAGCGAGACAAGACCTGATGCGAATCATCTTCGACACCCTCAATGTGGTTGTAGAAGAAGCGAGACTGGATTTCAACGAACATGACCTCGATGTCAGAGTGGTTGACCCATCGCATGTAGCGATGATCAGAATGACCATTCAGTCAGCCGCTTTTGAGACATGGGACGTTGATGAGAAATCTCTAGGATTAGAATTGGCCAAGATGAGGGATTTGTTATCCCTGGGTAACTCTGGAGACCTCATCGAATTACAGCATGATGAGAGAGAAGGACGAATCCACATCAACATGGGTAAAATTGATCGCGTAGTACGTCCTCTTGACCATTCTACCGTACAGCCCCCAAATGTCCCAGAATTGGAACTGCCTGCAAGTGTCACTCTTAGCGGAGAGGATTTGTCCCGAGCACTAAGGGCAGCCCGACAAGTCGGTGATCTTGTCAATATCTCACTAAGTGATTCCGGCTTGGAGATAAATGTCATCGGCGGAGATACCGATAGTGTCAGTGTGTCTTACAGCAAGGATGAGGTGCACGAACTCAAGTGCGATGGTCCAGTACGATCTCAATACAGCTTAACCTATCTCCTTCCATTGTCCAAGCTGATGTCAGTCATCGAGAGAGTGACTCTACGCTTTGGAGAGAACTTCCCCCTAAAAGTGGAGTATGAATTTGCAGATGGTGCAGGAGAAGTAGTCTACTTCTTGGCTCCACGTATCGAAGGCGACCTGTGATTGGTTTACCGTCCTAATCTCAGTTGTATTGAAACGTAACATAGCCTCGCCGCGGCATGGCATTGCCAAGAGTATCAGTGCTCATTCCAACGCTGCGCAATGCTGAACAATTGCAAGTAGTACTGAAAGCACTCAACCAACAAGATTGGGAAGGTGAGTTGGAAATCGCCTGCGTTGGCCCGAAAGGAGATCCCGGCGAATCCATCTGCAAAGAAAATGCTGCGAGGTGGATTGATGATTTGGGTAGTCGAAATCGCGCCGATGCCTGTAATGTTGGAATCAAGGCTTTGGACTGCGACATACTATTGTTCACCGACGATGATGTTATTCCAAACAAGGATTGGGCTGGTAAATTGATTCGCTGGTTCGAACGTGATGAAGTAGCGGGAGTGGGTGGACCAAACTTCGCTCCAGATGAAGACCCTTTTTCAGCCCGAGCGGCAGATGTGGCTTTCTGTGCCAAATGGGTAACCGCTGGAACAAGATACGGCAAGGTCCCGTCTGAAGAATTAATCGAAATCGATCATAACCCTGGCTGTAATTCTGCATATCGGAAATCTGTTCTGGATGAAGTTTCGGGTTTTGAGAAAGGTTGCATAGGTGCTGAAGACGTGGTAATGGATCGTAAGATTCTCGATGCAGGGCATAGATTGTGGTTCGATGCCGAAGCGGTTATGCCGCATCGGCGCAGAGTATTATTCGGACCTTACATGAAACAATTGAGGAATTACGGATATGTTCGTACCCTTGCCAACAAACGCTGGCCTGAACTTAAGCGTTGGAGCCACAATGCCATAGGTTTGTTCCCCATACTCACCATCCTTGGCCTAGCGACATTCCTTTGGGGACTTTGGCAAGGAGGAATTGATTGGTCTGATCTTTTCAACTCACCTGAGATGGGTGCTCCCCGTATAGCGGCTCATGGAACGGCTTCGCTGGGAATCTTGTATTTCGTGATATGTTGGGCTGGTGCCGCGCTTGGAGCATCTCCTCATCGTACTTTGATGACCGTAGCCATTGCACCGATAACCATCTTCTTGGCACATTGGTCCTATGGAGGCGGAGTCATTCGAGGATGGAAGCAGATCTATCTAGGTCAAGGTGCCGCAGCCGGACTCGGTGTGCAAATCGACGATAAAGAAAGATGACGGCACTATCTACAGGGTCAAACAATCATTGCTTGGCAACTTCATCCGGCAATGGGTTCTTGAGTAGAAGGTCGGCCACAGCCTCTCCCAAAGTGGTTGTAAAACATGGCTGGTCCGCTCAAAGAGAAGTTAGAAGCGATGGCGCAACCGATGAAGCACAGTGCAGAAGAAGAGATTTGGGAAGTGGTAAGATCTTGGTTAATTATTTCAAGAATCACATGCTTTGTTGCGATGATTGCACTGGCAGAATTGCTTGACGATATGATGATGGCAGGATTATCGGTCAGCCTGTGGTCGTTGATTATTGGAATCCCAGTATTCGTAATTCTTTCAATCGCCATAATTTGGGGTGACCGTTGGATGAAGAAATACCTAGAAGAGAACCTGATGGGAGAAGTTGACAGAGTTCATGGAAGACAGTCTCAATTGAATACTCCAGGACTCGATAATGGAAGAACTGAGGTATTGCTACACCCCATTCATCAAAGGCAGTGATCAAACATCAAACTTGGTTGCCTGGCCAGTGGTTTGATTCAAATCTCCAGTCTGTACTGCCCAAAGGTCTGCATAGACTCCATCGGCAGCCAATAACTCGTCGTGACTACCTCTCTCAACAACTAATCCTTCTACCAACACAAGAATCGTATCAGCATCACGGATTGTGCTCAGGCGATGAGCCACTGCTACCGTCATCCTATCATCCTTGAACTCGTTGAGATTGCGTTGAATAATCTCCTCAGTACGAGTATCAACCGCACTGGTTGCCTCATCAAGAATNAGCAATGGAGGACGACGCAATAGTGCTCTAGCCAAAGAAATCCTCTGCCTTTGCCCCCCTGACAACTTGACTCCTCTGTCACCCACCACAGCTTGGTAGCCACCCACCAATTCTGTGATGAAATCATGTGCTCCAGCCAAGCGGGCCGCCTCTTCAATTTCTTCCTGCGAAGCAGACTGATTTGAATATGCGATATTTTCCTTGACGGTACCATGGAATAGATAGACATCTTGACTAACGTAACCAATCTGTTTACGCATACTAGACAAAGTCAATTCCTGCAGGTCGNTGCCGTTCATCATTGCCATTCCGGAATCGGGTTCATAATACCTCAAGAGTAACTTGACGATAGTAGATTTACCCGCTCCAGTAGGCCCAACGATACCAATTGACTGGTTCTTCTTCAATTCAAACGATACCCCGTTCANGACTTGTTGCCCTTCTGGATAACCAAAGTACACNTTATCGAAAGATATCTGCTCGGCTCTTCCTTCCAAAGCAGTTGCTGATTCCTTGTCGACAATTGTTGCTTCAAGATCAATCATAGCAAAGATTCGCCTTGCACTGGCCTCACTCTTCTGGATTTGATTGACTAACATTCCTAGGATGAATAGAGGCATCGACATCCTTGTACTCATTAGAAGAAAGGTAACGAATTGACCTGGTGTAATGTCTNCAGTCATTACCAACCATCCTCCAATGGATGCCAACAATGCGAATGCAAGACCTGCAATAACATAGATTCCAGGAAGGAACCTATTACGAATGACTGTGGCTTTCACTGCCGCATCCATATATGCTCCAGATTCTTTTCCTACTCTCTGGGACTCATATTTCTCCGCATTGTAAGCCTGTACAACTCCCATCCCAGATATGTTATTTGCNAGTACCGAATTGATGTCTCCAAACGACTGACGTGATTCTCTGTATCGGCGCTGAACTCTAGTAGAGAAGAAATATACCAATGGGATGATGATTAGGATAGGAACGAATAGAATAACTGTCAATTTCCATGACATCCACATCAAAATGACAAAAGCAACCGAGAAGGTAACAATGATTCTGATTATCGAAGTAGAGGCATCTGAGAGAAAGTTCTCCAATTGGTTCACATCAGCAGAAAGCACCGACATGATATCTCCCGTTTGTCGGTCCTCGAAGTATCTCATCTCCATCTTGATTAACGAATCAAAGGCTTGCATCCTGATATCGTGTTGAATGAATTGTGCCAATGTCTCCCAAGTGTAATTCGAAATTCCCTGAAATATGGCTAAACCGGTGAAGGCCGCAAGAATCAGTCCGCCATACCAAACATATTCTCTTGCTTCAGTTATGGTCCCATTGAGTATTGCGTCTGTCAACAAACCCATCGCCACGAATGGCAGCAAATCGCAAGCTCTAGCACCCGCGTTGGAAACTATGCCAAGAATAAATCGACCCTTGTATGGTTTGATGAAAGGTAAAACTCTCCATAGCTGCTTACCTAGAAACTGCTTATCTCCCGATTCATTGACCCCGTCGTGTCGGTTCCTCTCTTCGGGTTCAGCCATTGAAGTAGCGGTCACATCTGTGGCTTGAGCACTCCTGTTTTCAGTCTTGTGAACGNTAGCATTCCAAGNTGTAGTGTAAGCCCAACCTTGATGGCCGAGTTGCTTTCTCATTCAACTATGAAGAGGGGCCAGAGAGTCATCCCATGCATCTTGCTGATGTTGCTAATGCAACCATTGTTGCCNTTGACACAATCAACAGAAATGTCAGAATCTGAAAAAATAGTAGAATTCAGTTCGTTGAATAACGAAATTAAGGAATTGACCCGCATTGGAATCGAACCAATTCTAGATGTAGAACACGGGTGGGAGTCCCCTAATGTGGATAGTGAGGTTTGGCTAAGACACAGGGATGCAGGCGCCGTGGACATAGAAAAATGGAGTGAAGATGTTGTAGACGGATGGGTTGTTCTGCAGCACTCNTATCCTGTACCCAGCGAATGGCATAGCCAGTTGGCCGCTGCCGGCATAGAGTGCCATTCATTCCTTCCACCTAGTGCATTTCATTGCAAGGTTAACAGTTTGAACCTAGATGAGTTAGAAAGCCTTGATGTTAAATCTCTAATGAAAATAGACCCTACTGATCGAATACANCTTTCCTTGACACAACTTTTGCTAGGGGAAAGAAGTCAACCCTTTGCCACCAAAGATTTGGTCACCGTTAATGTAGTACTCTCGGGNAATGANTGGCCTGACTTGCCGCATAAGCAAGGTTCCATGGTCATTCAACACAGCCACGATGGACGTTTTGCAACTGTCACTGCTAATACTCTAGGAATCTCCCTTTTGGCCTCTCAACCCGAGATAGAGTGGATGGAGCCACGACCGGTGTTTAGCATTCTCAACGACGTAGCCCAACACTGGATGGCAATCGATCAGATTTCAGACTCCAGCAATATCAGTGCATTGAATAGTAATTATGCTGCAGTTGATGGTTCTGGAATAATCGTAACAGTAGCAGATACNGGTATTGATAACGGCATCAATAATTCNAATATGCACGATGATTTCAGGGATCACATTACCGGAATCCTGTCAGTTCCGGTTCCAGAAAGTGTGCAATATTGGGCCCAGCAGTATAACGGGGGTTGGGATGATGGCGCATCAGACCTAGATAGTGGGCATGGTACTCACGTTGCCGGCAGCGTTCTTGGAGACGGTAGCGCTTCCAATGGAGACATCATTGGGGCAGCCCCCGAGGCACATCTTCTCTTCCAAGCAACAGAACAATACGTGGATTTCAACAGCAACGCCGGAGTTGCGGATGGATTTGGGCTTTGGGCAATTCCCGATGATATTCGAGACCTCTTCGATTTGGCTGCTGAAAATGGTTCTTTGGTTCATACAAATTCTTGGGGTTCTGGAGTTGATGGTGAATANACAACATCTGCAATGCAAGCAGATGATGCAGCAAGAACTCACGCAAACATGTCGATTCTTTTTGCAGGAGCAAATGAAGGTGAAGATGCCAACAATGATGGAGAAGTTGACTTAGATTCNCTTGGCTCACCTGGAACCGCAAAGAATGTGATTACAGTAGGGGCAACAGAAAACGATCGCTACACATTCTGTGAAGGAGATGGCAGNTGCTGGTACACAGGCACTTGGGGTAGTTCCTATGGTAGTCCAATCTCCAGCGATAGAACTGGAGGGGACGTCGAAGGTATGGCGGCTTTCTCCAGNAGAGGTCCAACAGATGATTCACGCCTTAAGCCTGACATCTCAGCACCAGGAACGTGGATACTTTCAACCAAGAGTCGATCTACCAGCGATACTGGATGGAATGCTTACGATACCGATTACACCTACATGGGAGGTACCAGTATGGCAACTCCATTGACTGCTGGAGCGGTCGCATTGTTGATTGAACACCTAAAGGAAAACGTTGGGCACGACAATCCCTCCTCTGCATTGATCAAAGCGATAATGGCGGCAGGAGCGGATGACATGGCTGGACAGTACAGCAGTTCAACCAATGGGGCAGGTGAAACCGCACCAAATAACCACGAAGGTTGGGGGAGAGTGAACATGGGGACCAGCGCTAATGTCTCCTTTGTCGACGGAGAAGCCCTATCCACTAACGANCAACTCAGTTTCAAATTCAATGTCAGCGCTGGAACTCCAGATCTAGCAATAATGCTGGCTTGGACAGACCCAGCATCGACCACNGCGGCGAGTGTCAACTTGGTAAACGATCTAGATTTAGCGATAATGAGCCCCTCCGGAACTTGGACCAACCTCTCGAATGACCGCGACAACCTTCGAGGAATAGAATTCAGCAATCCTGCCACTGGAACTTGGGAGATTCGGGTACTAGGCACCAATGTACCCACTGGCCCACAAGAATTCTCTTTGGTGTTATCAAGGAACTTCACGCTAATCAACGGAAGCACTGATGCTGACATGGATGGAGTAGACAATGAGGAGGATGATTGCCCTGCNATTCCCGGAACCTCAACCGTAGATCGCAAAGGTTGTCCAGATACCGATGGAGATGGATATTCGAATCCAGACGCAAACTGGGGAGTTTCAGATGGTGCTGATGAATTCGTGAATGATGCAACCCAGTGGATAGATTCTGATGATGATGGTTATGGCGACAACCAAGCCGGAGTAGAACCAGATTCCTGTACCTCGCAAGCTGGTTGGTCCAACAAGGACAGATATGGTTGCTTGGATAGCGACAACGACGGGTGGTCGAATCCCGATACTAACTGGTTGACTACCGACGGTGCCGATGCCTGCCCGATGACAAGTGGAACATCAAATCAAGACCGCAACGGTTGTGACGATAGCGATGGTGACGGNTATTCTGATGAAGATACAAATTGGAACATCAGCCAAGGAGCAGATGCTTTCGTCAATGACCCAACTCAATGGGCTGATGCTGATGGAGATGGGTATGGAGATGAGCCACTAGGAACTAATCCCGATGGATGTCCTAATGTTTTTGGAAACTCAACGATTGATTTGTTTGGTTGTTTGGATANTGACGGCGATGGTTACTCTGATTTGAGCGATGATTTCCCNAATGATCCAAGCAGAAATAGCGATTTGGATTCGGATGGATACGCCGATAATGAGGATGACTGTCCTACAACAAATGGAAATTCTACCCAGGATCAAACTGGATGCCTAGATTCTGATGGGGATGGTTGGAGCGATGTGGGTGACCTATTTCCCAGCGAACCTAGTCAATGGGCAGATAGTGATNGAGATGGATATGGAGATAATAGCAGTGGATATCAAGCTGATTCATGCCCACAACAAGTTGGAACATCAAATCAAAACTCGACATTTGGTTGTCTCGACTCAGACCTAGATGGATGGGCCGATAGCGATGACGCATTTCCTACAATAACCAGTCAATGGTTGGATAGCGACCTCGATGGATATGGCGACAACCCATCTGGCGATTCCCCCGATGCATGCCCCGATGTAAGTGGTACTTCAGATCAACAATCGGTTCTCGGTTGCCCAGACAGCGATGGAGACGGCTGGGCGGATAGTATCGATGATTTNCCTGATGAAGAAACTCAGCAATCAGATNTCGATGGTGATGGNTTCGGAGATGATTTGAGTGGATTNCAGCCAGATGCATGCGTCAACATTGCAGGTAATTCAACCAACGATAGATTTGGTTGCCCCGATAGAGATGGCGATGGAATGAGTGATGATAACGATGACTTCCCAGATGACCCACTCAGAGCAGGAGATGCCGATGCTGATGGCCTAGACGATGCCTTGGAAGACGATTGTTCAACCACATACGGAACTTCAACTCACGACCGAATGGGTTGTCCAGATAGTGATGGGGATGGATACTCTGACCCGGACCAGTCTTGGATGGTCAGTATGGGGGCCGACGCCTTCCCATTGATNCCTAGCCAATGGGAGGATTTCGACGATGATGGTTACGGCGATAATGCTTCAGGATTAGAACCAGATTCTTGTATTCAAGTACAAGGTAATTCCACCGAAGACCGCTACGGATGCCCAGATTCAGATGGAGATGGTTGGTCTAACCCCGATACTTTGTGGAATGCTGGCAATGGTGCTGATGCATTCCCTGATGAAGCCAGTCAATGGGTTGATTCAGATGGCGACGGATATGGCGACGAAGCCTTGGGCATCATGGCTGACCAATGCCCAAATATTTCTGGAAGTTCCACTGTCGATAGGTTAGGTTGCATAGACAGCGATGATGATGGGTGGAGTGATGCTGACTCTACATGGAGCACCGACGATGGGGCAGACATCTGGCCGCAGGATGCAACACAATCCACAGATAGTGATGGAGATGGGTTTGGTGACAATTTATCTGGAACTAATGCAGATGATTGTCCGAACGAGGCTGGCACTTCAATGCAGGCCAGTAAAGGGTGCGTAGATGGAGATGGAGATGGATGGGCTGATGAAGACGATGCATTTCCTGATATTCCGAGCCAATGGCAAGATTCGGATGGAGATGGATGGGGTGACAACCAGAGTTCTGGTGCATCAAGAGTTGACAACTTTCCTGACGACCCTGATACATGGTCTGTGACTGTATCTTTGAACTGTATACAATCCGATCTTATCCTCGATATGATGGAACAAAAAGAACTGATTGTCACCTGTACTGTCAGCAATGAAGCCGATATCTCCGTAGTTGCTATTCTCATTTGGGACATGCCAATAGGAATGGATAGCGATGACAACAGGCAGATTATACAATTCACCAGTGCAGGAACTCCAGGTGCAGTCAAGGAAATAGTACTCAGAGCAAGCGGAACAAAAGTTGGAGAATACCTCTCAGTGATTAAGACTGAAGCACCTGGTGCAGAGCAAGCTATGGACAGCGTGACCATCGAATTACAGGTTGTCGATAATACTCCGGAAGACGATGCAGAAGCAGAATCCACAAGCAATAGAAAAGGTGATTTCAATTTGGCAGGAATCGAGATGAGTACTGAAAATCTTCGACTATTTATCGCCGGTACCGTTCTCGTGGTGGTCGGTCTTGGCATTGTGGTTAGAGTTTTCAAACCAAAGACTCGAAAACAACGCAAAGGTGCACAACAATTCATCTCAGGTGGACTCTTTGCAGAAGGTATGCCCCCTCCACCAGAGCCGCCAAGTTGGCAACAAGAATCATCTTGGAAATACTGACTCCTCGTCAAGATACGAGACCGAAATCAATACATCCGAAAGGATTGTCGCAGGTCCATCCAACGCGGGTGTGGTGAAGTGGTATCACCTGAGGTTTCCAACCTCATGTCGTGGGTTCAATTCCCGCCACCCGCACTTTTTCTTCACCTGATATCTTCTCCTAAGCCAAAATATATCTCGCTGAGAAGGCATCTTTGGTAAGAGAAACAAAACAACGCTTGATGTATGACCCTGTGTCAGCAGCAAACATGGCCGAAGCAGAGAGCTCTGATTCAGTAGTCGATGATTCCAAAGGAATGTGGCGGTGGATAAGCGGAGGTGCAGTAATTGCTAGCATGTGTTGCCTTCCTAGCGTTGTTCTGGTAATGTTCGGGCTTGCTAGTATCTCAACCGCTGCTGCATTATCCAATGAGATGTACTTCGGACCTGCCAGATATATCTTCTACGCTTTGGCTCTAGGATTCCTTGCATTTGGCCTCTGGCGTTATTTCCGTCAACAAGGAATCTGTACTCTGGATGAAGCCAAGAGACAAAGAAGGAGAGTTATCAATACATCTCTTCTTGTATTTACGATTGCCATCATCACATATCTGATCTTCAATTATGTCATTCTAGAGATTCTTGGAATAGCAGTTGGCCTACCTTGGGAAGAAGCAGCATTCTGGAATTAGATTCTCCCTCTAACAGTCTTACATCCGACCTCAAACTTCAGGTTTCCTTCATCGTCTCTTATTCGCTCAGCTAATTCCGCAATGAGCAATTCTTCAGCATCTAATTGTACCGTTTCTGCAGGCTTCCAAGCAACCGACACATGATAGTCTTGAAACAACATATTCTTCAATTGAATTTTTTGATTCCCAATAGAAATTTCCTGTGATTCCCCTACAATTGGAATTTTATTTGCAAAAGTAATGTCACGTGGGTTCAGATGCATACCCAGATGCATCGCTTTCTGGACGGCTTCCTTGCTCGTCCACAACCTTACTGCACCCTCTGGACGTTCCTGAATCATATTGAGTTCATCACCCTTGCAGAATTGATCAAATGCATTACTTGCAATTGCCCTACCTTCAGGCTCAGCATCGATTCCAACCCACCATCCTGGTTCGATTAATGCAACAACTGCTTTACCATGTGAATGTCCCAACGAAATCCCTGGTAGTTCTTGAGAACGGAATGTTCCTTGTATCCATCTCAACGAGGGTGCCCTCTTGTCATCTCTCACAACATGAATCATCTTGGGATCCAAGCCCCAACTAGACAAGCCTTCGGCGAGTGCGATTCTTGTAGAAATATGCTCTAATCGGCGTTTTTCTGTCTTGAATGACTGGAATTCATCAATATTCACCAAATCTGGAATTGTATCATACTCGGTTAAGATATCGAGCAATACTAGTGTGATTCTAGGGCTCTGATTGAATTCAAACACGTTCATCCATCCAGAGTGAACTTCATCTCCTCTGCCAAGGGAGCCATCGCTTTGAGTCTCAAACCTTTGAGAGACAATAGTGGTGAATCATCCTCACCAACCACTACCACATCGTGTACCCCAACGCCTCCATCTTCCGTAGCTCGGCACACACTTCTAACGCGTAATTGTTCTCCAACTTCAGGTACAGCAAGTACAGTCATCCACTCAATCCCTACTGGTAAAGACATCAGTGAATCACTTTCCATAGTCACCAGTCCAGCATTCTGGAATCCTGCCTCAACCAACATCGGTAAAGCCTCTAGAAGAATGGGTTCGCCCTCTTTTTCTACTGCAAACTGATCTGTTTCGGGCAATTGATGGCGCATCAATGCAATACCATCTGCCCCTCTCATCTCTCCCACATCGAAACCTCGAATGATTCCCCCGTGACTTTGGAATCTTGGACCATGGAAGAATCGCAGATAGATGAAACTGGGGTGATGCTGCAACTCACCAGATGCTGGGACTCCGATGTCAGGAATATCGTGTAGTTCAGATGCCATATGTTTGGTCAAGTCATTTGATTTACGAACCAATCTGACTGTAGCCTTGTGATGCATCCTTGGATTGCCGAAGACCTCTCCCTTCGAATTGACCAAATCGCTCTCTAGGCGGCAAGAAACCCAATAGTGGTCGCGCTTGCGACGAACCAATTCAGACACTACGCGTACTTTCTGGGGACCTTTGATCAATTTGATAGGCAAGCCAAACTCGACATTCTCAAAACCTGCAAGACAGAATTCGGGTAGTAGCAGCAAGGCATTCTCAGCGAACATCTCCAATGCCATGACTCCTGGGTGATACGGCACTCCATCGATTGAATGGTCTACAAGGAAGNGGTGCGCCTCCGTCGAGAGCATGCACTCACTGACCATTCGCTCGCCTTCTTGCAAATCCAACAAACGGTCGACGAATGGGAAACGCGCAGGATCTGCAATCAATCCAGACATCATTGCTGGTAATTTCAGAGGTGGTGCACGAAATGAGTCGAACTTGTCCATTATTCCCATCGAACCACAGCACATGACTCTACGCTTACCGCCTCGGAGCACCTCATCAACAAAGATTGAGACCCCCTTGTCCACGGGTATCGTCTCGATTCCTGCTGCTTCGAATATCTTCTCTAGACTGCCGCGTGTAGCCATTCCTACATCCTTCCATCCTGTCCAAGCAGTTGCTACTGCACGAGTTTTTCCTCCTGCTGTAAGTCGCGCCATCTCAGCATCCAAGACCGAATTCGCTGCAGCATAATCCGTCTGTCCGCCATTACCTAATCTTCCAGCAACGCTGGTGAAACAAGCGGCAAATCGAAGGTCTCCTCCTGAATATTCAGCAGCACTAACCAAAGCCTTCCAACCATCTACCTTAATCGAAACAACAGTGGAGAAGGTCTGCCAAGTCTTCTCAGCAACCAGTTTGCTATCTTCTATTCCAGCCCCATGAACGATTCCGGTAATTGGNCCTTGACGCTTGGCAATTTCTTGCAATGAATCCAAGTCNGTGACATCACAGGCTCGATAAATCGCCTTATTTCCACTCTTACGAATTTTCGCNATTGTATTGTGGATATCTCGNCTTCTAAGATATGGTTGCCAAGCCTTGTTCCATTCTACCATTGAGACCTTTCCAGATTCGCTAGCGGCGACCAATTCTTCACGCAATTGCATCTTACGTTCGTTCAACTGTTCGTCATTCCAATCTAACCAACCAGCAGGTTCGTCCATCGCCTCAGTGCGACCTAACAAAACGAACATAGCACCTGCATTACGACAAGAGTTCGCCAATCCGTTAATGGCTGCCGAGGTTACACCGGAGCCACCTCCGCTGACCAACCAGACATCATCTGGCTGTAGGCTAGCAGGCTCAGCGACCAATTCCTCATCGAACATAACCAAACGCCAGCNGCGCAGGTCCTTGTCGAAACCAATCTCTANATCTCCCCCGTTCTGTAACAAATCATCCATCAACAACTCGGCGACGTGGGAAGTGTCTGCCGCCAACTCGGGATGTAAATCCCATGCTCGACAACGAATCTCAGTACGCTCATGTGCATATGATTTGACAATACCAGAGGCTCCGCATGCCAGAGAATTGAACCTCTCTCCAATGTTGCCATGTCTACCATCCATCACAGACAAAGAAGCGACTACCGCTGATGGCGAGGATGCTAGAAGTTCATCGAGATACTTGAGCATTCCAAACAAGGAATGACTTGCCAAAGTAGCTGCCCTTGAAGAGGCGCCAACCTCCCAATTACTACCAGACAACTGTACTGGAGCAAAGTGCAAGATACCACAAAGAGAATCATCTGTACACTCCTGCTTGATTTCCATACACATTTCATTGATCTGCGATTCCTTTGAAGGATCTACTCTGTACACTTTCTGTCCTGCATGTTCTTCACAAACCATCTCCTTGAGTTCTAGTTCAAGGGATACACGAATCGTGGAAAGTCCCTTGGATTGTAGTATTGAGCAAACCTCCTCGGAGATACCAATGCCATCATCAGTGACCAATACGGTTCCACTCAGAAGAATCGGGTCTTTTTCAGAGAGGGCTTCCTCGACTTCGACCTGCCATCTGCGGACTCCTGCGCGNGGACTGGTCTGTAGGGCGGTCTCCTGCGATTGCTCTTCAGTGACCGCCCTATTCGCTAAAGGGTACTCATCCTCATCATCAGGAGGCGGTTCATCACCCACAAGGTCTCGGGCCCCCGCCTCAAGTTCCTCCTTCTTCAAGTAGCGATTGCCATCATCATGTTTCTTGGCAGCTTCAACCAAGGCGTTAGCATCATTCAGGCCGTGTTCAGCAAGGACTGTAGAGACCACATTGTCAGAGTATCTCCAAGTCATTTTGCTATCCTTCAACTCCTCTGCAGCAGCCTGAATCTCGTCTCGCTTGAGGTATCGATTACCGTCATCATGTTTCTTGGCGACCTCAATCAACTCATCCCTATCGTCGAGATGGTATTCTGCAAGAATCTCAGAAAGCACATTGTCTGACCAGCGCCAAGGAATCTCTTCTGCTTCGCTCTCTGTAACACTTGAAACCGCTTCTGGAGGAGATACTGTTCCACCCTTCATTCTGATAATGTACTCAACGAAATGACTCAATGTTGGATGTTCGGCTAAGCTGAATTGTTCATCCACGGGCAGTTCAAACAACTCTCTGATATCACCCATCATTTCTGCCTGTTTCACTGTATCAATTCCTAATTCACCCTCAAGGTCCTGATCCATCTCAATGAAATCCTTTGGATATCCAGTATGATCAACAACAACCTGCAGAACCTTAGCCTCGACTTCTGAAACATCAATCGATGCACTGGAATCAACAACTACGTCTTTCGCTTCAGGTTCAACTACTGGCTCTGGTTCCAATACTGTTTGTTCCTTTGGTTCCTGTTCTGGCTCAGATTCGGATTCCGGAACAGCCTCTGGCCTCGATTCAACGTCATTCTCATCGGCCTGAACAACTTCTTGAGAACCAGATTGCATCTTGACGATATACATGACAAAGTGATTGAGAGTAGGATGTTCAGCTAAACTGAATGACTCATCGACTGGAAGTGAGAATCGCTCTCTGATGTCACCCATCATCTCCGCTTGTTTCACAGTGTCAATTCCCAATTCTCCTTCTAGATCCTGATCTAACTCGATGAAATCCTCGGGATAACCGGTATGTTCCACAACCACCTCTAGGACAACTGCTTCGATTTCGCTTCGATCCACCTCTAAAGAAGCGACACTCTTCGCGGGTTCTACCTGTTTCTCAATTTCTGATTCTGGTTCCTGTACTGTTTCTGAAACAGGTTCTTCCTCTACCTTGTCATCAACCTCTGATTCCACAGGATTAGATGCCACACTGGAATCTGACATTTTGAGAATGTAATCGATCATATGATTCAAAGTGGGATGCTCAGCAAGGATAAACGATTCATCTACTGGTAAAGAGAACTTTTCGCGAATATCTCCCATGATTTCGGCCTGCTTGACTGTATCAATGCCTAATTCGCCTTCCAGATCTTGATCTAGTTCGATGAAATCAGCAGGATATCCGGTGTGTTCCACAACAACCTCGACAACCGTAGTTGAAACCGAATCCTTGTCAACACTCGAGACAGACTCTACTGTAGACGGCGGTGAATCTTCCTTAGGTACCGGTTCAGGCTCTGCTTCCACGGCAGGTTCCAGAACAGTTTCAGCTTCTTTGCTTGTATCTTCTCCGGGGTTCCAATCTTTACCCTGTACGCCGCCATGTAGATTTTCTTCCCCATCGAGATATGCAACCAATTTACCGTCTAAGACCTTCAATTGCAAATTATCTGTTCCTGCAAGTTTCTGATTCCATCGCATCAATCTATCCATGTCTATTCTTTCACCCTGAACTTCGCATGAGCGCATGAATGTGATTGCAACCTGACTACCGAAACCTGCAGCAAATCGTAATCCATACCTCATATTTTCGTGATACCCTCCCTTGCTCAGATTGAGATCTCCTAATTCAGGGTCCACCTCCTTATGATTTGCAATAGGAGGGGCGCGTCCTGTGTGTAGAGCGTGAACCATCGATGCATCTTCGATTCCCGCGCCCATCGGATGCCCTGTGAAACCCTTTGTATTGGAAATGACCAACGAATCGGTATCTTTGCCGAAGGTCTCTCGCAAGGCCCTTACTTCTGCTTGAGCAGAACCCCCTCTCGCTGGAGTGTAAGTCTCATGACTGTAGAAGAAAGTTTCAGATGCAATCTCCTTACGATTAACTCCCCATCTATCTTCCATCTGGGAAACGAAACGATCAACTTCTGCAGCGACATGCTCAACATCCAATCTGGTACCATGATAAGATGAATTAGCGATATGCGCCCCAAGCAATTCTGCATATGGCTGAACTCCCCTCTGGTTGGCTTCGCTCTTGCGCTCAATGACAAATGCGGCTGCGCCCATACCAAGAATCAGTCCATTTCTACGAGCATCGAAAGGAAGAGCCGCTTCCTCGATGACATTACTTGTGGATGCGGCTCCACTAGCTGCAAAACCTGAACCAATCCACTCCCATAGATCTGGTCCAGTGACGTTATCAGCGCTGATGATTACTACTCTATCACAACGGCCAGTAGTCAACCAATCCTCCGCTAAAGTGAATGACGCTGCAGTAGAAGCACACGCTAGATTGATGGTGCTGTTAGGACCTCTAATTCCTGTATATTGTGCAAATTGGGAATGTCCCATATTCAGAATCTGGAAAAGATATGACCTGTCGAAACGTCCCTCTTCATCAGACCCGTTGTGGGCACTATGTTTGACGGTTTTAGAGGTACCAGGGAAGCAACTGGAGAAGATAACCCCTGTGCGGTCACGGTAGATCTGAGGTATCTGCCAATTAGTTATGAGGCGCAAACCCCCCTTGCCAATCTTCTCCTCAGGAGTCAATGGTATTCCAGCATCGCGTAAAGCAATGAGTCCTGCAGCCACTGCTAATTGAGTAGAAGTATCCCAAGAACGGGCAATCTTTGCATCGACTCCGAATTCTTCGGTTATGTCGAAGTCTCCAGCCAGACCTGCTAGTTGTGGAATATCACCGAATTCCTCAGCAGCCTCCATCCTCGCTTGTCCATCTCTGCCTTTGATTAGGCGTACGATGTTCTTGTCGAGAATTTTCTGCTTGTAATCATCCGGCACTTCGCTGATACAAGTTTCTCCACGAACTAATTTCTCAAAATTATCATCATCGAATACCTTGCCTTCTCCTGGCAACCCAAGACTAACTCCAGTTACGACAAATGGATCGTCTCTGCGACTCTGCAACGGGTCTGTCGAGACTACTTTCTCAACAACCTTCTCTACCACCTTATGAACGACTTGTCCTTGCGGAGCAATCACTTGTTTAGAAGAGGATGTAGGAAGATTACTAGATGCAGTCGCACGGAAATTCTCCGGCACTCCTTCTACCCAATCGCATATTTGCGCAGCCGTCTTTATCTCAGAAGTATCAAAGTCAGCAACAACTCTACCTTGTTTCTCAAGGGAATTGAATACAGATTGAACTACTTCATCACTCAATCCTAAACCGCTGCGGAGATCTACATTTCCACGACACATACTGGCAGGATAACCACTAACTCCAGCAAGAATACTTGCTATCCACTCGACCTCGAGTTCTAATTCATCCATTCCAGAATCCTCGGCAAGTACCTCCACATCTGTTGTGGCTACTGGTTGGGGGGATTCTTGTTCAATCTGTTCTACGGATTCAGGTAAAGCCACAGGTATTTCCTCAGTTTCTTCTTGCCAAGCCTCGATTGGCCCTGCTCTGAATCCTTCAGTAAGCAATGGAGAATCTGAACGCGGCCAGCGATATGGACGTCCTGCAACCGCCATCTCGGCTAAAGCATTGAATAGAGAAGGAATACCACCAAACTTAGGGTGGTTAGTCATCATTGAGATGTGGGGTCGCTTCTCTAGAATCTGCGAAGCGAATACAGTTAATGCACGCTTCGGACCTACCTCAACAAATAGGCGAGCACCAGATGCATACATGGTCTCAATCTGTTTTGTCCATTCCACTGCACTAGCCATCTGCGGAGCTAATTTATCCAAAATCTGCTGCTTTGCAGTTCTCTGAGGGTCTCTACTCATTGGATAGAAGCCGCCATCCACATTCGAGGTTATTGGAATCTCAGGCAAATTGATTTCAAGCCCTTCAAGAAATCTTCGCAAAGGTTCCGCTGCCGGCTCAACAATAGTTGAGTGGAAAGCATGGCTGGTCTGCAAGGTGACACAATTGATGTCTAGTCCCTCGAACCTTCGTATCGCTTCCTTGACTGACGGAGTATCTCCGGCAATAACAGTCATCTTTGGTGAATTCTTGTTGGCCGCAATGACATACCCNTCAATTGATGCTAGAACGTCCTTGATTACATTGTAATCAGCGGTCACAGAAGCCATCAACCCCTTGTCGGANATCTCAACAGAACCCATCTCAGTTCCACGAGCCGCAGCCGCTCGCAAGGCCCCGTCCATTCCAAGAATTCCTGAAACCATCAATGCAGCATATTCTCCTAGACTGTGTCCAGCCACCATNTCNGGTCTTCTTCCATGATCTGCAAGAATCTGGTTTATTGCTAAATCAGCAGTCAACATAGCTGGTTGAGTATACTCGGTCTGCTTGAGTTTCTCTTCGGCTTCAGCGCGCTCTTCTTCATTCAATCCACTACGCAACACGAAACTGGAAAGAGTCTCTCCATCGAGAATATCCACCATGGTCTTGTCAGCCTGATTCCAAACATTCGCCACACCAGAGAATCGCTTACTCAAATCCAACGTCATTCCAACGTATTGACTACCCTGACCGGGAAACATATGTGCAACCTTAGCATTGCTTGGTAATGGTGCCTCGTCTGTAATTAGAATTCCTTGCGACTTGAGGAAACTCCACTTGTCTTTTCCTTCCATGGTCTTCAAAGCCAAGGCGCTACGCTTGTCAAACTCNGCCCATGATGTAGCGATTATCGCAATCCTGCAGCCAACACATGTGAAACCTTCGCTAGCGGCGGCTAATTCCTTGGATAACCGTCTTCCCAATGGATCTTCATCAAATGTTTTTCCAGATGAAAGCAATTGCTCTCTGACTTGAGTCAATTCCTCTTTCAGACTTGCTAAGTCATCCGATTCAAGCAACAATATTCCGCCTTCAATCTCCTTGAGTTCTTCCCATGTCATGCTGGGAGAAGCCTTGGCATCGAGGATACTTTCAGCACTTTNCTTNGCCACCTTGGCCTTGGCAACAATACCTCCAGCTGCTACTTTCTCTGCAACTACNGGAGATGTNGAAACGGGCTGCGGNCCAGCTAGGAAAGTAGCCCACCTACTCCTCCATTCGAACGCAATCTTGTGATGGAATCGCTTGTCAAACTCCTCCATAACTACGTGCCAATTGGTTCCCCCGAAACCGAAGGCAGAAACGGCAGCTCTACGCGGTCTATCCTTTGGACGTGGCCACTCTCTAGCATATGTTGGGACATAGAATGGAATNGAATCCCAATCTACNGTNNGATTCGGAGTTTGAAATCCTGCNCTGGGAGGAATAACTCCCTTGCTNACTGCACTAATCGTCTTCAACATCCCAGCAATTCCAGCAGCCGCTTTGAGGTGACCAATCTGGCTTTTGACAGAACCTACTGCAACATTGTCTCCCGCNGGTGATTCATGCCACAACTTGCGCAAAGTTCCCAACTCCATCGCATCCCCAACCTTTGTTGAGGTCCCATGAGCTTCGACAAGATCCACGGTTGCTGGACTGAAACCTGCTTGTGCATATGCTCTAGCCAAGGCTTGCATCTGTCCTCTTTGACTAGGTGCGGTTATCCCCTTTCCTCTACCGTCGCTGCTAGCTCCGATCCCCCTGATGACTGCATGGATATCATTTCCATCTTCGATGGCATCATCTAGGCGTTTGAGGACCAATACTCCTGCACCTTCACCCATTACGAATCCATCTGCGCGAGCATCAAAAGGAGTAGAATGTGTAGGTGAAAGAGCACCAATAGCACTGAACTTGGCATAAGTTGCAGGATCCATAGTCCGGTCGCTGGCACCAGCCAACATCAGATCGACCTGNCGAGACTGTAGCATTCTGCAGGCATCAAGAACTGCAGACATTGTTGAGGCACANGCAGCGTCNGTAGAATGGTTAGGCCCCTGTAGATCTAGCAAGTTAGCAACTCTACCAGCCATCACATTGGAAAGTTCACCAGGCATGGTATCCTCATCAATCTCCGGTTTACCTTCACTGATAGCCTGCTTCAGAGCATCCCTCCCGGACTCAGGCATTCCTCCTGCCTCAACGGCCTGACGAGTGAACTGATCAGCCCATACTCGGTGATTGGAGAGATTCCTGAATTCTCCTCCAAGAGCATTTGCCATGACAACTCCTGTGGAAGCATTTGGAATNGGAAAGCGTGAGCTATCTCCAAGATATCCTGCATGCTCCAAAGCTGCTGCTGATGCAGTTACTGCCCATTGTTGACAAATGTCAATNTGCCCAAGNGTTCCTGGGGGNACCTTCCAACGACGCCAATCGAAATCATATCCCTCAACGAATGCCCCAATCTTGGCGTAAGTTTTGGCATATTCNACTTGACCGGGNGANCCAGGNGCCCAGAANTCATCGACACTCCATCGATTAGAAGGAACCTCCTTAATTGAAACATGTGCATTAACGATATTATTCCAGAATTTGGCGATATCTTCAGCATCAGGCATGATACAGCCCATACCTACGACTGCAATCGGTTCAAAGGGACCTTGTGCAGTTCCTTCTAATTCAGCAATACTGATTTCTTTNGCAGACATATTGACACCTCACATTATGCTCTCCGGCACCATGGTGGCAGAATATCCAGCATCGACATGAATAACCTGCCCAGTAACTCCTGCAGAAAGATCTGAGGCTAACCATGCGGCACAGCCTGCTACATCCTCCTGCGTTACGTTGCGACGTAGTGGTGAATTTGCTTCAACATGATCTAGTATCCGATCAAATCCTGGAATCCCTCCCGCCGCGATAGTTTTGATTGGCCCACTGGAAATTGCATTGACGCGATGTCCTTCAGGGCCTAGATGACACGCCAACTCTCTNGTCCAACACTCTAGACCTGCCTTGGCAATGCTCATNATTCCNTAAGAAGGAACGAAACGCGTGCTAGCAGCATAGGTCAGGGTTATCGTCGATGAAGAATTATTCAGATATGGCAAGGCGTGCCTTANGCAGCGTTGTAGGCTGTGTGCTGANACTGTCATTGCGGTATCAAGNGCAGAACCNTCAACGAACAATACTGGACGATCAAAACATTCTCTAGGGGCAAATCCGATNGCATGAACAAGAATNTCNGCTTTGAGNCCGGGGTTCTCTTGNCTGAAAGAAGAGAAGAATTCNGCCGTGGTTTCATCGGATGCAACATCTAGAGGGTAGAATCCAGCAATAGCATCNANNTCATCCTTCAATTTGAANACGCGNCTCATNAATCTCTTNTGGTAACCGAGATAGAGAGATACTCCTGCTTCGGCTAATCTCTTGCAGATACCCCACGCGATACTCTCTTCGCTTGCCACACCAAATACGAAAGCAACCTTTCCCTGTAATCCCAGCANGTNCACACCTACCCTATGGGTAGGTGTTGCTCACCACACTCCGTCTTTGACTCTTGGGGTGGCAAGAGTANTGCAATACAGCGTTTCGCGCGCTTTCCACCGGAAATAAAGGTGTAAAAAAACAACTAGAGTTCAAAATCGAAATCTTCGTCATCCCAAGCATCCACGCCACCGCCACCTCTACTGCGTGAAATCCTAACCATGACGATTAGAACAATCAAAAGAAGTAGCAATCCTCCACCAGCATACATCAGAATTTGTAGATCCTCCTCGCTCAAATCCTCTGTCAAACTACTGAAACCACCTTCAGAAGGAACTTCGACTGAAACCCTGACATTCTCGTCGGGCGAGATATACTCCAAATTTGAGGTCTTCTTGGCTCTAGCATACATCTTGATGACCACTTCTTCAGATTTCTCATAATCACTGGAAACGGTGCACTGCATCGCTGTTTGGTCAACATATCCATTCAGATCAAGGTCTCTGATGGTGGGTTCGGATTTACAATCTATTCCCTTAGCTAATATCTCATCATTATTGCTGATGAAGAAATCAACGTCTACAGGAGTATTCCCCGTATTCCTGACCTTGGCTGAAATGTTGAATGACTCACCTGGAGCGCTGTTCANTGTGAATGCTGTGGCTGAATAATCTAACGANGTGAAAGCNANAATCGAAACTGTTAGNCTATGTGTTTGGGTACTCTGNACCTGTTGATTCAATGGAACCATGCCAATCTTCTCTACTGTGGCNTCNAAATCAACCGAAAAATCTGCAGATTCNGAACGGATNGCAGCCTCAAAAGTCAATGANACCTGTTCTGTACTACTGGCTGCAACCACTACTTGGCTATCAGAAAGCGAACCATCGACCTCGTTTCCTGAAATGTTCAAAGAAAGCGCAACCGTCTTCTCATACATTGCCCCATTCTCTATACTACAAACCACCGACTCGCTACCACCAGAACCTGGACTGACATCCAATTCCACCTGATTTGATTCACAAGTCAAAGTCACATCAACCTCTAATTGTGCCTGTACATCTTGACTGTACAACTGTATTGCTAGTAGACATGCAAGTCCCAGCAACAAGGCACGCTGAACGGTTCGCACAATGCTGCCTGACACNNCCCCATCATATGCTTGTCGACTACTNGTTGAGGCTNAATCCACTTCTCCATAGAGACTTTCAGGTAGGTCTTGGTGAGTNCGCCATAGNCTTTCTTCGTCTAATCCNGCAGCAAGAAGTGCCTGCGTACGNCGAGGGACGGTTTTGGGACCTAGAACCGCACCGGGCCTCCTTGGATCATCCATGTAATCAGTTTCCATCAGGAAACCATCCTTGCATCTAGAGACGGTATTCATGACTTCCTCAACACTACCTTTACCCACTACAACAGAAGGTATCAGCCCAGAAGTTGTTTGTTCATCTACTTGAGGCGGGGCATGATGTCTTACNAATCGCTTGCATGAAAGCCCACTTCGTTCGGCAATAACAGCAAGATCAGAGTAAGTGGAAGCACCTTCACCCTCGACGTGTAACTGAAGTGTCAAATCCTCCTGAGATGCCCTCTTCATAGTCCAAGAAAGNAATTCATTGGCTTCTTGCCAAACCTCTTCCTCAACTTGCCAATGTGGTCTGCCAACCTCGCCTACAGCGCAAGATTTGCCCTCAGCACAATATTCGATTGCTAATTCAACAGCATCCTTGTACAATTCTCCAGCGACTTCACTACCCAATGCCTGCCGCTGATGTGCCCAACTTGCTGGATGAGGGCCCAAAATAACCCTGACCGAGAGNCCGAGATTGGACTTCACTTCCTCTGCCATTGAAACTGTGCCATCGTATGCAATNCNCCATTCATCTACCGAAAGAGGAAGGTCCATGAAATCCGGTTTGTGTACCAAAACAAGGTCAGTGCCACCTACTCTTTTGAAATCCTCTGCAGCACTGAGGAACCTATGCCCACGATCAAGATGGAAATGATTGTCCAGAATGGGGCCTGNCCAGCGGCCATTCTCGATAGTCATGTCATCAATCCTCGCTCGAATNATCGAGGAAGAGACCGTCAGATTCGAACTTATCACGCCAATGCACCGCAGCCATTGCCACTAGATTGGCGTGTCTAGCATCTGTACTGATGGCCTTACCGTTAGCCCATACTAGAAGTTCCAAATCATGTCGTTGATCATCGATTCGCAAACAATTCAATCTAGTATCCATCTTAGCCTCTTTAGCATAAATTGGGACCCTTTCAATTTCCAATTTTCTACCTAAGTCAAAGGAAGCAATAACCGGTCCTTTCTCCGAAGTCAATCCTTCATCGCTTTCACCAATACGCAGCAAGAACTCTCTCGCTGCTGCGCGAGCCGCCTGAGGTTGAATGGTCCCATGAACAACAATTCTTCCATCCTTGTCGATTAGAATGGTGGCCCTGGGCCTTTGCAAAGCATGGATGACATAATCACCACTACGNGTTGCACCTAGTTCTTGTACAGCTTTCTCAGGGTCGAAAGGTGTTGCAGGAGTAAAACGAATCAACTGATTTTCTACCTGAACCATCGGTGCTTCAGAACTCGTCATATTCACTCCTCCTCCCCGTCCGANGAGCCACATGCCTTTGCGATTTCCGGCTCGATACCTGCATCTAGGATAGCCAATAACTCTCCGACTCTCGCCTGAGGAGATGGCACCAACAATGTAGCATCAGCACCAAGTTCATTTCGCAAGTCAGCCATTGCCCCTCTCAATCTCGCACATATCCTGCTATCTCGATTCATCCTTAATTCGGGAGATAGGCTCTCTTCCAATAGCCACCACCAAGNAGCTGCTAAAGCTGAAGCAGCCTGCAATTCAACTGGACCCGAAGGAGGTGGAGAAGACAATGCCCTTGCTTGTTTCAACAATTTNCCGAACCTTCTACCCTGCCGTGGAATTTTCAGCAAAGTTCTCCACCTAGTCAAATAGTCTGCTTCCTCTCCTAGATGTTCAACCCAAGCCTCATCGTCTAGTGGGGGTTCAAGATTGTACACATTGCGTCCATGTTTCCTCGCTAATCTAAGCAGACGCCATGGTTCAGGATCAGGAAATCTACCTCCAGANACCTCTTCAATCAACATCAAACGCTCGAGATACAATTGCGTTGCCCCACCACCTAACATCGCTTCTGTTAGATTGATTCCCGCACTTTCCTTCTCGGACTTGTCCTCAAATTCCCAAACTTCAAGATCATCTTCTCCAGCAACCAATGCCAATCCATCCCATTGCATTCTAGGGCGCATTGCCTGCGGATGAACCACAGTTGGTAGAACCCCATGCAGAACTATCCGACCACCGTCGGGATCNTCCCAAAGATGGTCCTCCCATTCGAGGAGTCGGNTCATTCACATCATCCCTGTTGGCGGACCCAATCACGCAATTGCTCCACTGACCAGCCCATATCGAAGTATCCCTGAATGGTCTGTTGGTCCCACTGTGGGAATTCAGCCAAGGCTTGTTGCATCTCTGCAGATACTTCTGTTCCATAGCTTCCGTATCCACCACCAGCATGGTCGTAGCCACCTCCGCCATAAGCTCCTTCAGCCCCTCCACCATATCCTTGCTGAGCCTCGTATGGCAATGTTGGGTATGATTTTTCATCCTCATATTCGTACTCGTCATCATATTCACCTTCACTACGACCTCGCAGCACCAATACTACAACAACGATGATGAGAATACCAATCAAAGCACCTAATGCTGCTAGAATCATTCCTATTGGCAAAGAGTCATCGGTTTGAGTTGCTAGACTAATGTCGTAAGTCTGNCCAGCATTAATACTCGTATAGATTAACTCGCCAGTCAAATTATTGGTTATCTCGAAGTGAAGATCCGCCTTTGCTTCTCTGAAAGGCTCAATCGATACCTCCATATTGTGAGAATTTGAACCAAGAGTCCCATCGAATACACCGATCATTGGTGTTGAAACGATAGCCACGGTTGCTCGAGCACCATCGCTTGCTGAAACTACCTCTATCTTCATCTCAAGAATTCCTTCGGTGTTTCCATCATTNCGTACAGTGATGTCAAGTTGAACATCTTCACCTACCTCGGGAGCATTCGGGAACATCTTGAATTGGGTTATCTCAAATTCTGCTTGCTCGTATACCACTTCATATTCGCTGGTCCATTGATCCTGTGTCCCACGAATCGGATTTTCGGAATCGCCTCCTCCAGACAAACCTAGACCNGCAGTATCCCTACCGGTCACCCAGAATCTCAAAATGACGTTCTGCAATTGTGCCCTACTNGGGAGTTCATGGCCATCCGGCCATAAATCGATACATTCAGCGCTTTCAGCGATTATCTGGTCNCCACCACCCACGAGACTGAGATTCTTCGATAATGCACCGCCATAATTGCTCTCGGCGAAACTCCAATTCTCACCATTCTGGAAATACATCCAGTTGACATAGATAGACTGTGGCGATAGGCGCTCTGTTTCCTTAATCATCAACTGTACATCAACGCAATGTATCGATGATGATGGNATGATTCCATCTGAAAGAGTTGCTCCCTTAGTGTCGGTCACTTGCCATGTATTGGCTAATACCTCTGGGGCGCTACTGTCAACTTTGATTCTGAAGACCTGTGAAGCGGTTGTGTGATCAACTGCTCCNTCAGGCAATGAAGAAGACTGAACTTGGAATATATATCTGAAATCATTCGTTTTGCTCGGGGCGGTCAGATTAATTGTGAAAGTTCCTCCATCAAATGGATGGTAGGTTGTCTCACCCAAAAGTTGCTCATTACCGCTGGAATCCGCTGATGCATCTTCTCTAGTAATTACCATGACCATTGGTATTTCTGGAGTGACAACATGGTCTGGATACCCATCCTTGAATGCATATTGACCAGAGAATTGTACGGTATCTCCCGAATAGACGTAATCCATACTTGAGCCACTGCCGAAATCATATACGGACTCGGTTATGAACGGACCTGTCATATCATTCAATTGCAAAGAAGTAGTGTCCAAAAGGAATCCATCTCCATAGATCCATCTCTGCTTGTACCTACCTCCTGATTCAGTCAACACCGAAGAAGGGTTGTTTGGATCCAAATCCTTGACACGAACTTGAGGTGTCATAACCGAAGTTGCAGTAGGAATTGCCCACTGTAGGCGAATCGGCATATCAAGCATGAATTCTGTCTCGAATGGATCAATCAATGCCTGCCCATTTCTACGAAGCATCTGAGTACCGTCGCTTTCATTAGATGCTTCAATAATCTCAATCCACTGACTATCTGTAATAGCGGTATTATTTCTTGGATAGTACTTGAGGACCATATCCCCNGGAACACCNGGGTTCAAATCTATCTCATAAGACTGGATATCTCTCCAACCATTGTCATCCCTTCCCTCTATTATGAGATGGTACTCATTACCTGCATACATCGTCTTAGTAGTGGTGTCNAATTCATTTCCAGCAGANTCACGAATCTTGAAACTCTCAATACCTGGATTGCGACTTCCCATGCCAACATAAGATACCAAATCATGATCCAGTCCAGGTGAACCGGCCATGATCAGATTGCCTGCTAGATCATTACCGGAGACATAGACACTGACCCGACCATCATAACCATCATTGGCAATATCGTTGATACTTCCATAATAAAAGGAGATAGGAGCGCCNCCGTCACCTGTCATCTCCAACTGACGATACTCACTCTCCTGAGGAATTCCGTCACCATCATCGTGGTCTTCCTCAACCCAATAGTTGAGCATCAACTTCTCAGGAGGCTCTGGTATATCTTGAGCAGAGAAATTAAACCATTGAGTTTGAGATGGCTCTACCCACGTATCGTCATACAATGGCCTCCAATAACCACCAGAATGACTGGGTGATGCTGAACCATCCCACACCATTGTTTCTACAAGAGATGGAGAATATGTGTCAATCGTCAACTGGAACTCAACTTCGCAATCTGGACCCGGGAAATATTCCGCAGGTGGACACAAAGTATCGCCACCAGAATATTCAGACATTCGGAAACGATAATTCTCTGTTCCTGCAGCATCTTCACCAAGATCAACCTGCCAATCGAAGTCTCCACTGTTTGGCCCAGAAGCATTACTGATTTCAACCCAAGAATAAGTTATGTTCGAGGGGTCGGTATTGTTGATGATTAGTCGCTCCAATAGAATACGATACGCTGAGGGGTCCGGTGCTGCATCCAATCCTTCCAACCTGATACTCCCAACCAAGCGTAACATCTGATTGGAACGGGCATCCGACAAGGTCTGTGATTCACCAGCACTATTCTGAACGTCAAAAACGGTTATTCCAGCATCGTTCTCAATTGCATTCCCTTCACTCGGCACCAAGGCTACCGCTCCGGGAAGACCCTCTACACCATTATCTGCAATTAGAGTAGCAAACAAACGCGCTTCTGGAGAATCCTCCCATGAAGGATTTATTGTAAACCTCCAAGTTATCTTCTTGGCTCCGAGAAGATCTTCAGCAGTAGACGATTGCAAAGTTATCAGATTCTCGCTGTCATCTACTTCCCAGAAATCCATCAGGTCAGAGTAACCCAACTCGATGGAACCACTCGTAGATTCGATTCTCAGGCGAGCCTCTTGGAATGATGCACCGGTAGAAGAATCGATATTGTGCATACTGACTGCTTCGATTATTCTGCCATCTGGGTAGAGCCCTTCAGGAGAGTCCGTCAAAGTAAGTGTGCTGTCGTAACCATTCGCTGAAGTTACTGATAGATCAAACAACGACAAGGCGCCACCCGAAGTTGCATGCAGCTTGAACGGTACATCTACGGTTCCTCCTACTTCAGTTCCTAGAGCGATTCCCTGAGATAACTCGCGCACCAAATCATGAGTACTGCCGAGTTCTGTGTTCCAATCGTATAGAATAATCAGATTCTGCATCCTCATACTTGCTCCAGTTGAAGCATTAGGACTCTGAGCCTTGAAGTGGAAAGTTAGCCACTCATTTCCATATTGATCAACATGGCTTGTCGGCACCATTGGATTGTTCATCAATGAATTCAGCGCACCTTTGAAGTCGACATCAGGAGTATTGAAGCCATCGCTGGACCAAGCGCTAACATTCTGCCATTCACCCAAGGTCACATTCTGTGAACCGGACAAGATATCCATGACGAATCCTTCTTCGGGATTGTTGTTAGAGTAAATTGTATTCTGGTCCAGTGCAATTTCTGCGCCGAGGATAGTAGCACCTCTAGGCAACATGAATGTACCACCTTGGCCAACTCCCGATGGACCTAGAGTTATCATGCTGCTATCCTTGGCCAAATTGATTTCACCAACCTTCGTGTCCCAGAAAACGTTCTGCATACCGAAATGGCCGAAGGCGGGCTCTGCAAAGCCCCACTCGTAATCTCCATCTCCTGCGATGTCTAGAAGGACACTTCTAGGACTGAATCCGAATTGTAAGTCAAACCACAAACCAGTAACCGAACACGGAACTGAATATGATATTTGAGCGACGAAACTGAATAACGGTTCATCAGGCGTCCACATCTGATTAGGAGTTACCGAAACGGGAGATGATTCACCAATTTCCAATTCAATACTTGGATTATCAGTACAATCATCTGAGATGATTGGTTTGATTCCGGTTATCGGCTGATTGAAACTGCTTTTTCTTGCAGGAGGTGATATCGAATTGTCAGTCAAAGTTGGGAAAAATATCAACATCTCACCCATAACACCACTTGTTGACCACTGCCCTTGCTCTGCGGGGGGGCTTGATACCAGCATACGGGTATCATTGAATCCGCTTCCGACTCTACTGCCCATATGGATAGCGTGTAAAGTTGGAGTGGAAAGGCGGTAGGTTCCACTATCAAAGTTGAACCTCAGTTGAATCTGCGGATATTGTGAGGCATTGATATCCCACAACTCGATGGTATTGCCCTCTAATCCGGAAAGGACTCGGCCTGAATTATCAACAACCACATCAGTTCCTTGAGCATTCAATATGTCCACACTCAAACTATTGGTAGAAGTGGTTTCAGATTCCAATTGCAAGAAGCCATATCCATCCGGGAAACCATGCTGGCCCATTTCCAATGATGCAGAGAAACCTTCGACAACCACGCTTCCTGATTGTGGTAGCAAATCTCCCAACCTGAAGTCATCGATATACCAACCTGGAAGGAAAGAGTCTACAGGATTTGTTTCTGCTGAATTATATTGATTTCTCTCGAGTACGAAACGTAGTCGAATGTACTTGTTCATATGTTCTCTAAGGTCTAATGCCAAAGTTCCCCAGCCATTGGGATTCAGCTGAGAATGGACTGAAGTGCCTCCCAATGCATAACTTCCTGTTGATACCCCATCACAATATGTAATCTTGTTATGTCCAGTACCGACAGGATACAAACCATTGCTGTAGCTGATTCCACTACTATTGGTAATATCAAAATCAATCGTTTGCCATACATTAGTCCAATCCATTCCGTTGGAAGAAATATCATATTGAACATATGCGCAATCATACATATTATTCACAGGGTTACTTGAGGTGCCGGAATTACTGTAGAACAATGAATGGTAAGATGAAAACTTAGCGATGTAACCAGTCGGGCTGACCCACATGCCTGGGCTGTACAATTCAAAATCAAAAGGTAATTCATCTTGGCCATCATCAGGATAATACGAATCAAACGAATTGGTGCCCCAACATGACTCTCCGCTATTGCAACTCAAGTTGATGACATCCTGATTTGTCATTATCGCATGATCGAAACTACTCGTTGCAGGANGAATGGCACTGGAATGGAAGTCAGCATCAGTATTCTCAAAATCAGTTGTGAAACCATCACTAATCAAACTTAGATACTTCTCGGTATAGGTAAAATCATCCTTATTGCTGTAGGAAGTTCTTTGATTGTTGTAAGAAGGGTCCCAAATATCCGCATTATTACTCGCATCGAAGGTAATCACTTGACTATGGTTAGCCATAGCTGTACCAACCTTAACCGATGCACTGGTCACTGTACCTCCATCCGGTAGAGCTACTTTTCCATCTACTTCATTTGTATAAGTCAAAGCCTCCTTGACCTCAATGACAACTTCTTCTGAGCCATTTCCAAAGGTCGTAGTGGTGGTCGCTGAAGATAAACTACAGAATAACATTAGGAATACCAAAAACAATGCGGGAATACTCTTTCTTTCATTCTTCATCCAGTCACCTCGCGGAGTGATTCATCTCCTCGAGATGACACCCACATGAAAAACCATCGGGCCTTTGATGAGCGGCCCCTAAGGGGCCGTGTTCAGAAAAGCTGCACCGTTCTTCTCTCAGACCAACATCCTTCAGCNGCCTCAACAAGGCCGCCTACTAAGTTCTCATTTCGTAGCAATCTATCCATATCTGCTATCGTGGTTGGATGCTTTGGTCCTAATGCATCGCACTCCTCTGGACCAACACTGATCTCGTAAGTTCCAAGCGCCCTAGCCATAGCAATGACTTCCTGCTTATCTAGGCCAAGTAATGGTCGCAATACCGGTAATGGTGATGCCACTTCAACAGCACCCAAATTTCCCAGAGTTTGAGAAGAAACCTGCCCTAGATTTTCACCACTCAAGACATGGCTNGCTCCAACTTCTAAAGCGCAAAGGTGAGCAAGTTTCTGGTAAAGCCTCTTCATATGTACGAAATAGTCGCGGTAGGCATCTCCTTCAGTGAAAGTAGCGAGTACTTCAGCGACTGGAACGACCTGCAATTTATTGGAGATTCTATCAGGAAATTTTTGCGCAAGATGTTGCAAGGACTTTACTGTCTTTTCTTCAGCCTCCGGACCTGTTACCGGCTCCTGAGATGCGTGAACCGCGTGTATAGTCCAACCATCTGCTAGCATTCTAGCCACTGCAACTGGTGAATCAATACCTCCTGAAACAAGCGCCACGGCACTTTTTGTGGAGCTAGCATTNCCTTGCANGGGCTTCCGACAAGGAACGACTTGAAAGCATTNGGCCGCCCCGCAGGTATGAGGAGCATGGAACCATTCAGCAANGAACCGGTCACCTTGATCGANGAAGTATTCCCTCAGGACACCAACAGTTACGGNACACTGTTTGGAGGAAAACTGATGGAAATGATGGATAAAGCCGCAGGAATTGTAGCGAGTAAATTCGCCCATAGGGAATTCGTCACCGTTTCGGTAGANACCATGGAATTCAAGAGCCCTGCAAGAAANGGGGATTTNATNGAAGTCGTTGGCAAAGTTGTCTTCACATCGACTCACAGNGCAGCCTGTAAGGTNAAGGCCTATGCTATGAGCAAAGCNGATTGGANNCGCAAAGAAATATGCTCTGGATTCTTNTTCATGGTNGCTATCGATAACCAGATGCGGCCCATACCAATTCCNCAATTNATTCCTGAAACCCCNGAGGAAGANATTGANTGGCAGGAAGCCAGNGNAATTCGTCAAGACCTGTTGGCTAGGAAAAAGGAATGATGAAATCATATTGATGCTGAACCTCTGCCGATTACTATGCCGGTACTGAACATCGCCATGATTGGCAGTGATNAATTAGCCAAAGACATTGCCAAAGCATCTGATCAAAGGGATGTACACACCTATGTTCACAAAGAGACTTCCGAAGATGGAGANCCGCGTATACTTTCTCTGATACGCCCGGCAAAATATCCTGAAAGNTTGGCTCCTTTCCTTGAAGCATTGAGNGTTTCAAGAGCNGGNTTTCTTGAAGTGAAAATGGTTGATGCNTCACTGGGTGAAGCCTTGGTGGCNTTCTCATCAGCCGGAATCANCAAGGGAGTNTATACAATNAATCCTTCAGAAGGAGAATGGGTAGATTCAGAACAAGTTTCCACACTTATTCAACAGGCNGGNCTAGGAAATTGGAANATGGTCCCNGCGGATGGNGTNGAAATCAGAAGTCGATTGATGTTGATGCTNGAAGAAATGATNCCNCAACTCAAAGAAGANGCTACAAGNCCACTATTGGTCCCAGTCGACCAATATTTCAATGTCAAAGGNATTGGTTTAGTTGCNATAGGGTATGTCCAGCAAGGNACTGTNTCGGTCCATGATGAATTAGCAGCAATGCCNNCANTAGGTACCGCAAATGCTCGTTCCTTGCAAGTNATGGATGACGATGTCAANCAGGCGCTAGCNGGAGACAGAGTTGGAATTGCAATGAGGAATGCCGAAGAATCTTGGTTGGGNGGAGGAGCAATTCTGGTACACAAACCAACNGATGATGAGNCTGAAGATNGCCCGCTACAAGTTACTAGTCGNACNAGCATGAAGNTTAACAAGAATCCNTTCCAACGNCGTGANCTTCATGTTGGAGACGTCGTTCACATCTCATCAGATNTNCANTTCATCGTTGGTAGNNTTTCCAANATTGAGAATGATGAANTCATTGTAGATTGGGATTCACCNCTTCTTGCTAGAGTTGACGGCCCGGTAAATGCACTNCTGAATCAACTTGATTCAAACCCNCGNATNATTGGTGGAATCTCTGAATTGANTCCATTGTGATGGCTTTTCAAGAGNCTCTCNAAAACACGCCTCTCGCGNCCTTCAAGTTACGTAGCATTCATAATCGGTGAGAATTCGTCAGGCNGCTGGGATGCACTCACACTCGCAGGATACTCGCTGCGAGGGAGGGGATGCGGAAGTGTTCTCCTCCCTGCGCTTGGCTGGCTTTGACGGTAGATGCAAAGCCGTACTAGATGCCTCGCGATTAGTNTTGGAAAGAAGGTCTGGCCACACCCTNAATCTNAAGCATGAAGCTGTNGCTAGAATGCGACATCATACCACTCCATTGATTCCACGCTGGATGTTTGGTATCGGCNTATTCTTCATCTACGCGGCTTGGAGNGTNTTTCTTCCTCCTGCGCAATTCTGGTTCCTCGGCGTTGGAAGCGCAATAATTCTAGGTTGGGCATTAGGACGTAGACCTACCTTGACTATCGATACTACCAATGGAGATTGCCACACTCTGTATGGTAACGATCTCTCACTGATGCGGATGACTGCTTTAGTTCAACGATTACAAGATGGCCAAACTCTCGATGAAGCAAGAGAGAGTCTTGATTTATTGATGAGGGAGGCAGACTTTCCAGCCACTAAGGCCGTTGTAGAGCGACTAGAGGCAGAAAGTGANCCAGAACCACTGATTCCAAACCCGTCTATACCCGCCTTCCTAGGTACAGATATTGAAGAGAAAGAAGACAGTGCGGAGTTGCCCCCTGAATGGATTGGAACTGTAGCAGGTTCAGCGATCATCAGCAATGAGCCCGAATTCAGTGANCGTCCAATGCAATCTGAAGCCATCAACAGGGCTAGAGCAGCGCACGATGAGTACACATTCAGCAGACCCACGACTACTGGAATCGAAGACCCGTGGGCGATGAATGATGTCAAACCACTACCCAATGAACATTCGATGTTCGGAGAGGGTGGATTGTTCGGAAGTGCCCAAATAGAACAAAAACCACAAGCGCAACCACAAATGCATCCTCGAATACCTCAACAGATGCAAGAATCGATGATGCCGCCTTGGCAGAGCATACCACANNAACCACAATCATCTATGAATATGTTGAAGCAGGCTGCCGAAGTTCATGGAGGAGAGGATTCCTTGCTAAGAGACGGTATGCAAGCAGGACATAGTCCCACGCCTACTTCCTTCATCCCAAGTTTCCTACCGCCAGTGAATCAAAATGACCCTGAAAAAGATCGTATCAAAGTNGAGGCCGAGGTCATAGAAGCAGAGATTNTGNACGACGAAACATCACCATTAGTGGCCAATGCAGTGAAGCAGAAGTTAGAAGATAACNCAGAAGTTATGGGTAGATTCCCGCATATGCAAAAACTGATGAATCAGAGGAATGATGGTGGATACAAGAGAATCAAGATGCACGGAAAGAAATCNAATCAAGGTGGTAAAACAGAGCGCGGGAAATTAATCCCAGGGTTGAGNAAATTAGCAAAACGTGGAAAAGAACTCTTATCNGGNAAAGGAGGGAATTCAAGAACCTCAGAAGCACTTAGACTAGAAGCACAGCGTAACAAAGACGCTCAACTCCTAAAAGAGATTCAGAAAATGGCAGATTCAGAAGATGGNTTAAATTCTGCAGAAGTTGAAAGNTTGTTAGAGAATCACCGTAATGGAACGCTACCAGAGAATGATGTNCCGTTGCGATTNTCTGAACTNTCTGCAACCAGCGATTCGAAAAAAGANGTTAGTTTNCCGAGNCTTGATTCAGACAACTGAATCAACTGCNGCAGCCCTTCTGGANTATTCTACCTGTCCAGCCGCTTCAATAGCTTGAATACTGAATCCTTCTAGAGCCAGAGATGCTGCTACTGTAGCATCTACCATACTCTCTCTCAATCCATGTTCNGGNGCNCTTTCTGCAGCGATATTNATNGCCATATGAGCAGCCAAAGTACCGATGAAACTNTCCCCGCACCCNGTAGGNTCAGCAGGNACACAATCAGGNACNGCGGGAACATGAATGACTTCATTCCCATGGAATGCCATGGCTCCTTGAGCACCCAATTTGATAATTATCAAATCGCCCTTAATCATCTCAACCAAAACTTCTGCAGCCTTGTTAACATCTGCATGTCCACTAATTGATTCAGCCTCTGTTT
>PBHQ01000028.1 GCA_002719475.1 Methanobacteriota archaeon
TGAAAATCTCGAATATCTTGAAAATACGAGTTTGACAATTATGATTGTAGAGCAGACTGTAGAGTTGCGCAAGGGTGTTGCAAGTAATGGGCAAACTGAATTCCACAATATCCTTCTAAATTCTATATCATTGAATCTCAGTGGCAATGATAATGTCGCTAAAGAGGGCGGGGCAGGATGGTCCGTCAACGGATTCAACTCCACTGATAATGGCACAGTTATCGAGTTAGGAAACGGTTTGAGTATGGATGATGATGTCTTCGTCATCGCAATTCACGAAGATAACGATTCACCAGTTCCTCTTGGAATTGTAGATACTATGCACAGAGATTTCGTACTTGAAGAAAGCAGTAATCTGTGGCAGTGGTTGGTAGGTCTTGCATTCCTTGCCGGATGTGCATTGGTATTTCCTTACAAAAAACGAGATATTGATCGGATTGCATGAGCCGTCGAACTACTCCCTATTCAAACCATTCAGCCCCTGTCTGATGCAAGAACACCGTTTCCTTTATGATGCAGCAAGATAAGTTACTACTGATGGAAGGCCACTGGGAACACGGAACCACGCAAGAGGAGGAATCCTCAAGGGAGTGGGTAGTTGAGTACAGGGTTGATGTTGACAACATCTCCTACCACCATCTATCCATGATTGAAGGGAAAAACCTGCAAACGGTGCAGGCGAATCTCTTTGCTGAACTGCGAGAGGAGTACTCAGACTCTGAGAGGATCGACGTCACCGTCATTCGAATGGAGCCTGTAGAAACTCACGTCATCGAACGTCATTTCGATACTGCAAGTGCCTATCAGCCCTGAGCACGTTCGCGATACTCGATGACTATCTGTTGCGCATCGGATAATATGTGATCTTCGTAGGTATCAACCACTACTCCATCTACGGACATGACAAGTTCGTGAGTCTCATTGACACGCTTGTCAAATATGCCGTCATCGTCAAGATATACGTCCCATATTTGGAAAAACACACCTAGAACCACTTCAGCCGGTTCATGAGTCTCAACATGCAACTTTCCACTCGAATCATGCGTATGCACAACATGCATACCATCACACACTTCAGTTCCTATTCCGGCATTGGCTTCAATGGCTACTTGTTGACCATCAACATATAGACTGAGATATGGATGGAAATGTTGCGATAGATTGGAGTGTGATTCAAGGCATTCTCTTGCCAATTCATGATCTACTCCCGAATAATTTCCAGAGTAGTTACTGGTTGAATTCTGAGACTCATCTCCGGTAATCTCTGATGAACCCTTCTTGTCCTCTGAATTGATGGAATCAAAGACAACTACTCCAACCAGCAAAGCACCGGTCAACAACAGAATTCCAGCCAATCCCTTTTGGCTCATTCCTCTTCATCTCCAGCACGGCTCGTTGGTTTCACGAATCCTCCGCCCTTCTTACGATCTTGACGCCTTTTCTCTCGCTCTTTGGCAGCGTGTGATGCTGCTGCTGCTTCAGGGTCCCACTCCTCAGTTCCATACATATTCTTCAATTTCAGGAACATGACAAAAGCGATGACGTCTGCGATATGTGCAACACTACAATACTGGCAGAATGTCATCTCTAGAGGCACTATCTCCACATACAGGAGGTATAGTGCAATGAGGATTCCAAAACCAGAAGCGACATATCCAACATTCAGGTATGTATGGGCCCAAGAGGCATTATGCTCCCTGCGTACACTGATGGCAAGAAATCCGAGCATTGCGAATGCCAACATTCCAACCATCCCCCATGGAATACCCATTACTGGAACCGTATTGAAGTCAGAATTAGCAAGAACGTCTCCACAACTGAATGCTCCAAAAGCAGAACAACCGATATCTCCCCCCATCTCGTGATACTTGTTGTGGAACCACCAGGTGTGTGTACTGACAGTGAAACCCCCCAGGATGACAAAAGAAAGACCCGTCAATAGCCTCTGCCTTCGTGAGGCGAATAGTGCTCTCCAACTTCCTTCCTTGTAATGAGTAGCCGAAAAAGGTGAGGCGATGTATACTCCAATGATGATGATACTAGCATGAATGGCTAACCAGACGTTGCTACCAAACATCAAGCACCACCTGGCCCATCATATGGAATCAATTCCAACATTGCCTCACCTAACTCCTGTCCAGCGTTGTTTCTCTGATTCCAAGCAACAATACCATTTGGTTTGAGGATAAAGCTAGTAGGTGTTCCACTGATGCCCCAATCTTCCATAGACGAAGCATCTCGATCATCAACGTAAATTATCTCTTCATGCGGACCACCGTCTCTAGAGTTGCAGTTTGAAGATCCTTGATTACAACCAACAAAGTCGGTCTTCTCTTGGAATGCAATTATCTCCTCAGGAGTTGAGGTAAATACCTCACTATTCTTGAAATCAACCGCTACAGCAATGAATTGAACCTTTCCTTTCCATCCGGTAGACAATTCCTCCATAACATCGCCATGACCCATACATACTGAACAGTCAGTGGAAATGAACTCGACTACAAACCAAGAATGATTGAGGTCTCCTTCAGTCCAGTTTGATACAGTTAGTTCGTACAAATCAAAATCATACCAGACATTGCCAGCACCAAATTGGTGCGCCTTACCCTCAACGTTTGGAGGCATCTCTCCTTCATCAACCCCCATAGGGACAGCATCAGTAGTAGAGAATACAATCATGACAGCTATCAGAAATACTCCCATTATGAACATCAAACTGCCCATTCTAGTATCGCTGGCAGCCCTGCTGTGTCTTGCTAATTCATTCATCTTCAATTCATCACATCCTATTCATGCAATCCTATTTCCTCTATTAGGCAGCGAGCAGTGTGTCTGATGGCATCCTCGCTATTGTATTCGGGGGTAAATCCAAGCCCTATGAGTCGTTCTACTGCTAGCATCGCTTTTGGCACATCCCCTGCCCATCCACGATCTCCTCCGGTATACTCGATACTGACATCGCCGAAACCGCTCTCTTCGACAACAATCTCAGCGATTCTCCTGACTGAACAAGTATCTCCCGAGCCAAGATTGAAGCAATTTATCTGCCCACTTGAGTTATCGACGACATGAATCATTGCTCGAGCAGTATCTCCTACCTCCATATATGACTTCTCTTGCAAGCCATTTCCTAGAACTTCTAAGCGAGTAGGGTCAGCCTTTAGTTTGTGGATGAAATCAAAAATCACTCCATGAGTGCCCCTCGCCCCAACTATGTTGGCAAAGCGGAAAATCCAGCATCGTAGGCCAAAGGTACCACACCATGATGTCAACAATGCCTCGCCAGCCAATTTGCTTGCACCATAAAGGGAGATGGGGAAAAGTGGACCGAAGTCTTCGGGAGTTGGCATAACTTCCGCCTCGCCATATACCACTGAAGATGATGAGAAGGCAATATCTTGGACGCCTGCTAGACGCATCGCTTCAACTACGTTGTAAGTTGCGATAGTTCCCTGTTTGAGATCGGTATCGGTTACTCTTGTTCCAAGACGGATATCTGGGTTAGCGGCTAGGTGCCAAACCATATCCACTCCTTGAACAGCCTGCTTTACGGACTCTAAATCAAGCAAATCTCCCTTGAACAACTCTACTGCACCACTATCGTCATGTCCCGAAAGGAATTCCTTTCGCCCACTAGAAAAATTGTCAAAAACCCTTACACTATCTCCTCTTTCGACCAACTGGTCGACCAAATGAGATCCAATGAATCCGGCACCTCCTGTGACTAGATGCAACATAGCGTTCGCACCGGCGACCAAGGATGTTGGTTTGAGGATTGTGCAAACTAGTCAGCGGCTTTAGGGCTCCAAACTAAACCATACAAGTACCTTGACAGTAAAATCACAAGACCTTGATATGGCTTGAATTTGAAGCGATTGACTCGGCGCAGCAGAAAACCCCGGTTTGAGCGCCATTACCTGCGAATAGGTGCGCAGCAGGTGATTATTAGCACCAGGAATGTGAAAAAATGACAAAGAAGACAATGAAGAATGAGCAGAAAGAAGAGAATGACCAGAACCAGGATGATGACAAGAATGCGTCATTGTGGGTCGGATATGTACGAAAAAGCAATGCAGGTGGGGCACTGAAGATCTCGGTCAACACCAGTGCTTTCAGTGATTGCAATGCATACACAACCAGCGATGAACAGACCTACGTACCACTGGTAATCAGCATGGCCGCAGTTCGCCGAGTTATCGATGGTGAGCGAGCAGTTACTACTGTCAGCCACCTGTTGCCTGAGNGANTTGCTTGCAGTACAACGTCCTGATTCAATCAATTTTCTGTTATGATTGAATAAGAATTAAACACGGGCCGGTTCCGGAATATAATAATGGAGCAGTCAGAAGACGGTCCTTTGACCGTTATCGCGGGACTCCCGATGTACAACGAAGAGGAGACCATAGGCACCATCCTTATGCGAACTCAAGATTACGTATCTAAGGTGATTTGTGTCGATGATGGTTCATCTGATAGTTGTGCAAGTATTGCCTCAAAAATGGGCGCAGATGTCATCCGCCACCGGTTCAATAGAGGATATGGTGGAGCTTTGAAGTCAATCTTCCATCGCGCAATCGAGGAAGATGTTGACATATTGGTAGTCTTGGATTCAGATGGCCAACACGATCCAGATGATATTCCTCGAATCATCCAACCGATAAAGGAAGGTAAGGCAGATATCGTCATCGGTTCACGATTCGTCGAAGGAGGAGATGGCAAGGCAATGCCAGCATACCGGCGTATGGGAATTAAAGTAATTACAGCGGCTTCAAACCTTTCCAGTGATCTCGGCATCAGCGATACTCAAAGTGGATACAGGGCATTCTCAAAATTAGCTCTTGAAAGGCTGCGCTTCGATAGCGAAGGAATGGAGCTGTCCTTAGAATTGCTTGAGGACGCTCATGAAAAGGAATTGGTAGTCACCGAAATTCCCACAGTGATACGATATGATGTTCCCAAGGGTTCGTCGTTCACCCCATTATCGCATGGATTCGTAGTATTGGCCTATGCATTAGTCACCCTGTCGCAAAAGAAACCCTTGTTGGTCCTTGGACTTCCAGGCATCACACTATTACTTGCAGGTGCAGCCATGGGAATGCGAGCAGTAAATCAAGTAAGTGAGTACACACAATTCTCTGTTGGACCTGGTTTATCGGCCGTGTGGGTTGGTGTACTGGGATTGGCCTTACTAGCCACAGGCGTAGTATTACAGAGTGCAAGATCGTTCATGCGATTACTGATAGTACGTGAGTTCGGCATGGATTGAATCCGAATCTGAACAGCGTGCGATTATTCGACGAATTGCACCGTCTTCAGGGATAGGCTTGATGAGCGCTTCAGGGCACGAACTTGTATGAGCGCTCCTACTGCAGGTGCCGAGGGTGGGCTCAAATCGACTCTTGCGGACATCAAAGAACGCGGGAAAGCAAGACTCAAGATCATATCTGAGACCATTGAGGATGGCCTCGACAGGACATACTCGGCATTGCTTGAAGCACCAAAGATTACTCTAATCCTGATGTTGCTGCTGACTGCTTGGTTCGCCAATATGGGCAGCACATTTCAAGATCAAATTGAAGACGATGTGGAGGTATTCCTCCCAGAAGGTGCTGATTCAACTGACCTGTTGATGGAAGTTCGTGAAGAATGGTCTACGGATATCGGACTGATATACATCCAAACCAGCAATGCGCGACTAGGTTCAGCACAAGGATACAACGTCACCGATATACGAGTTTTAAAGGAAATTTCGTGGATTGAAGGCGATGACAACAATGTCGAGAATGGAACTCTATCTAGAGGCCTTGACTGGGACAAGGGAGACCGCGGAGTGAACGATGGTGTCCTTTGGGTTATTTCTCCCGCACAAGTCATTAAGGAAGTCAACAGTACAGATGCACGCTTCAATACAGCGCTTTGTGAGCAAGTGGTACAAGACCGCATCTCATTGAACATCGGGTGTGAAGGAATAGTTGACCAGTCCAATACAGGCGGGGCCTATTCGATTCCTGATGACCAAGACAGGGTTGATGAAATCGTCTCCCGTCTGAATGGTTCACTTTCCAACCTGTCTAGAGATACCAATTCAGATGGCATTTGGGATACAACAGTCATCGTCATAGGACTACATCACAATATGAGTATAACCGGAGAATGGGATAACTTCGAGGAGTTCTTCGTGCACATTGATGCTATCATTGCACCGGAGAATCGGCCGGAATGGATGTTTGCTGAACCAAGCGGAACCATGTTCCAGCAGACCGGTTTGACCAAGGTGTTGCAAGATATATCAGATGAGATCTATCAAGATTTACAGGCGATGCTACCCATTTCTTTGGTCATCGTTGTCCTGATAATTACTGCTCTACATCGTAGCTTCAAGGTTGTAGCAATTACAGGATTACCGATTATCATGGCTCTTGCCGTGACCTTTGGAACAACGGTACTGATGGACATAACACTGACTCCAATGATTGTTGCTTGTGGTCCGATATTGATTGGCCTGGGAGTGGACTATGCATTACACATGCTGAATCGTATCGAAGAGAGCAGAGCGAAGCGGCTGGATCAAATCGCTGAACGAAATCATCAGCGAAGAAGAGATGGACTACCACAGGAAGAAGTCCCAGACATCTGGGACCCTGAACTCTACCGCAACTCAATTCTGGATATGTCGCGCACCACAGGAGTTGCGGTATTCATCTCTGCCATGACTACAATAGTTGGATTCTCAGTCATGATTATGCCTGCTATTGTTCCTGTTATTCCAATTAGAACTGTTGGTATGACCCTAGTCATCGGAATCATGTGCACTTTGATTTTCTCGATTATCCTAGTACCAACACTTGCCTGGTTGTTGAAGTATCACAAACGTGAAAATTCATCCAGATGGGGGAAAATAGGACGCTTGCCTGTCAATCATTTTCTCGTAATTATCATGCTTACTGGTGCAATAACCGCTTACGGAATCATCAATCTAGACCAACTGGACAAGCCGATAACCGGTTCGAGCGAGGCTCCAGAAGGAATCACTTCACTCGACACCCTTGCAACATATTCTGAGCAATTCGGGGGCGGACAAACGAGCATGTTCATCTTCGATGCCACCTCTAGGGCAAATAGCAATGGGACCACCAACATTCGTGACATACCTGTACTGGATGAGATGGATAGGTTGGAAAATAGAATAGGCAATGAAGTCGCAAATACTACTACTACTAGCCTAATCACCTTCCTGCGTTCAATTCCAATAGTCATTGAAGAAGATAATACTCAGATTTCTTTGTACAATGATACGATGTGGGGATTCTTGCATGATGAATGTTGGACCTCGGAATTAAGCGATGCAAATCCACGTTGCACCCTATTCTATGCGATGGACATAGACCCAGAAGGGCGCGCAGGGTGGAGAGCGGACATGGTTGACATCGTCTTCGATTCATTATCCAATGAAGTCCGTTCCATGCTCTTGAACTCGAACGAGGGCAAAGGGTTGGTGTATTGTGTTCAACCTTACCTCAATCTGGTATATGCAGGTGGATTGAGGGATCAGATAGACGATATTCTGCTAGAAGACAATACTCTGAATGGCACTCATACCAGTAAGTTGACCGGTGGGTTACCAGTATCACTCGATATCAACAAAGGAATTCATGATACCCAATCAAGCACTACTATCTGGACGATGATAATTCTGACCTTGGTCATGATGTTGGTATTCCGTTCCTTCCGACTCGGAATAATCACAATGATTCCAGTAGCAGTCGTTATTCTCTGGCAGCCACTGCTAATGCAATCTGGAGATGTTAATGTCAATATTTTCACCGCCATGATTGGAACTATTGTGTTCGGAATAGGAGTAGACGATAGTATCCACGTGATGCATCGTTTACGAGAGGAAGGTGAAACTCCCAAGGGCATACAGAATTCTATAGAGCACACTGGTCAGACCGTCTTTGAGACTACAGTGACTACGGTAGGAGGTATGGCGGCAGGATTCTTCGTATCTTTCCCTGGACTAGAGAATTTCTTCATCATGATGATGCTGTTGATTCTTTTCGCATTCCTTACCTCGGTTTTCCTGATGCCTGCAATAATCGCCGCATGGCAAAGCAGCAAACGACGCATCAAAGGTGGACATGCTTGGCGGGACCATGGCGAGGTGCCAATTCTCGAGAGTAAAGTCATCGATGCTGGACTATTGGACAAATAGTGTGGAGGGAGCAGGGAATAAGCCCCTTTCTGTTCACCAATTTGGCTGACCGCATTCAACTATGCGTCCTACCCGACCCTACGCGTGCAACCTCGACAGGTCTGTTTGGACTTGCTCCAACGGGGATGCTCGTCTCATCGGTAGTTAGGCAATCTCCGTCTTTCAACATCATTGTACACACCCGCTACCGTTCGTTTCTGCTGCAGTGCCTGCCCTCCCGGACACTCGGATCTCCCGAGCCGTTCGCACTATGGAGAGGGGACTTTCCTCAGGGTCCAACCCTGTCAGCGGTCCTCCTGCTCCCTCCACAAAACCTCACGGAGGCCTTCTTGGCTTCAATACTGTGTTTCCTGAACTTGGTGATGTGCCTGAGGCTGGAAGTGATCTCCATCAAGGTAATGATCTTCCTCACTAAGCAAAGATTCGCTATCATCTCCACCGCTGCGCATGTATATTGCCAAGACCACAATTAGTGACAACAGCAGCATTGCCAGAATCCACAGGAAAACTGGATTTACATTGCCTAAAGAACTACTAAACCAAGATTCATCGCTCTTTTGAACTACTGAAACTGCCTCGCTACTACCTGATTCGACATCATCAAGATAGACAACCATAGTATATTCTCCTCTCTTCTTCAAAAGCCAGTCCACCCTTACCAGTTCGCTCTGGCCAAATGCAATCGCAACATCTGAATCATGAATAACAAGAGTCGAGCCATCGATATCCACCGCTTCCACGCGAACCCTAACTTCTCCATCCATTCTTCCGACGTTAGCGACACTGATGTCGACGACTAATTCATCGCCGACCTCTGCCCCATCAACAGCTGAGGTTCCAATTTCTGCATTCAACTCAAAGACTGGCTGTACCATCTCCATATTCCATGCAGCCATTGGAGATTCTGGTGAATTCAAATACTCGGAGAAAATATTTCCAGCCGCATCCTTACCTACAATCCATACCTCAAGCAGGACCTGTTTCTCAAATTGCCTTAAGTCAACAATTCCTTCAAGATCCAACAAAGCGGTAGCAGGAATTGAGGTGCCGCTACTACGAGATTGGGCAAGATAAGCGGGTGCTTCGCCCTCAGCCAATGGCAGGCTGTTACTTTCATCCTCGCGCAGTCTCCATTGCATCATCATCTGCTCCCCATCCATTTGGATATCCTCATGAATACGGAATTCGATTTCGATGGATTCTAGATCATCCAAAGACAGCACCGCACCTTTCCGTGGAGCGACAACATCACTGATTCTGGGAGCGGTTGCGTCAACAACGAACCAAATGGTTGCCTCGTTAGGATTGGTCAAGTCATCCGCCAATGCGGGAAGATAATCTAGAGACAGAACCAATGGATGCTCCCCCGTTTGTGAGGACATCGTTACATCCAAGTTGAAAGAACCATTCTGCGACAATACACGATTGTTTGAACCTAGGAATCTACCTAACACATCTATGTTCTGTAGGACTAATTCTCCCGAATCAGCCCACTTGACTAGACCTTCTACCTGCACCACTTGGCCTGGTTTTACCCAAGCCCCTGCAACCTCTGCACCTATCCCCCCAGAAGATACCTCAAGGCTCGATGAATCAATCATCAAATCACTGCTAAAACGCCAACGCAAGTTTGGCAATACAGAGAAGGAATTCTGGAACGAACGATCCCATATCTCGATGGTTGGCTCTCTGTAAGTTGAACGGTCAGGCTGCATCTCCCAAGCCAGAGAGAATTGGATATCAAAGACCAAGTCTGTCGCATAAGGGCCCTCATCACCACTTCTAGATTTCAGGCTACACGAGTGTATGTTCAAGTATTGGTCACTGGTTGTACAAGTTCGTTGTTCTCCTTCCCATACTATCTCCATCGGAGATGTAGGAATCGTGCTGGCTAACTCAACGCGGATTCCAGCAACATCGCTTCTGCCATTTGGTTCATCGAAGGAGAATTGCATATGCTGTAGCTCACCAGGGTGCAACCAAGCCTTTGGCCCTGAAACATGACCTGCAGATGATGTATGAACAAATGGAGCGCCATCATCCCTGATTTGGTACATGAACAATTGATTGTCCCATCCCGGGCCACCTCCTCCAATCAACTCGTTTCCGGCAGGGTCACTGCTCAGGATGTAGCCAGAAACTACAGCACCCTGTGCTGCTGAAAGATCATTAACATAGGCTCGATAAATTCCTTGAGTAGCACTGAGATTGTCCGGCACTTCCAATTGAACTGCAAAATGTTCACCAGCATCGGGTATGCCATTCGAATCAACATCATCAATCCATGAGCGCCATAACATCATGGTAGCGTAATGAGGCAATACTGGAACATCGCCAATTGTGAACTCCAGTAACTGTGCCTGAGAAGTGGGCCTGTGGTCTTCAAAGGAAACGCTACTTGCCAACAGTACTGGAGCGAGTGAATCCGTAGTGAATGAATGCTCATTAGCACATCTCCAGATTATTTCTTGAGAATCTCCTGCACTGACATTCAAAGTGAAAACTATTGGTTCACTACTAGAAGGAACGAGTATTGGTAACTTAGCAATACCCTGATCATCAACAGTACCTCTTGCTGCAATCACCCCATCAATGTGCAGAACAATATCGACCTCACCAACACGGGGAGTTTGCCAGGTGCTGTCTTCAAAGCGCATCTCAACTCCAACTTCAACCCAAGTTCCTGTTCTGAGATATGGCATTGAGAAAGGCACCTTCTGCCCAGCATGATTCTCTACCCACCAATCGTGTATTTCGATATCATTCTCGATTCCATTCAAGGGACCTTCGCCAAAATTCTCGACTGCAGATAAGCCACGGATACCATCATCCATGACCGGCCTGACGCGGATGTCTGTCCAAGTCTCATCATCCCAATCCCGATGTATTTGGAATCTATGTTCTGTGAATACTTCGTTTCCTTGGAAAGTGGCAACGGAAACCTCTTCTGAAAGATTGACCAGTGAATTATTTCCGCTTAATGGAATCACACTTCCATCCAATCTCTGAAGAAAACTGACTCGTCCGCTGTCGGAGATGATATCGAACTGTACCCCATTCATGTTACCGCTGAATACCTGATGTTGCGCATCTACCTCTATCCAATGTTCAGAGGCCGACAAAGTCTCACTACTGTTTAGTAGATTCAAAGAAGTGGTAATGCTACTATGCGAATTCTGCTGATTCAGAAGGCTAATTCGAACAGCACCCGGTAAAGCCATCTGCATAGCCAATGGTATCTGTATTGTCGAGGCGCTACCCATCATGTCGGATGCGACATCATTCAAACTCATCAGAAGAGGAGAGTCAGATGTGAACTCTACCTCAAATACCAAGTCTTGTGATATAGACAAACCCCTTACCAACAGGTCCCCAGATGCACTTGTGAATCTCAATGAAACCCTTGCACAATCAAGAATCCCATCTATCCATGTACTGCTTGAATTAGCTAGCAGCGACGAAAGTTCATGAGTTTCATTTTCATCTAGAACTAGAAGAATTGGTTCCTGAAGATCGCCCAATACTCTCTGAGCAATAGTTTGAGCATCAACGATTACTTCCACTTCTAGATTGGCCACTTGTGAAGTGATTGGCACCAATTCAAGACTGAAAGAGTTCACCTCGGTCTTTGGCAGTATGACTTCAAGATTCTGCGAGACAAAATTTGACAAGAACATCTGATGTGAATTAGCACCGTTTGAGAATCTTTGTTGATGCCCTAGCCAGCCGAGTGATGGATCGGAAATCTCCATCTCTTTTGCCCCATCATGACCAATATCTATAGAGAGGTCTTGCGGCATCCCTCCACCATTCAAATCGATATTGAACGATTCGATACTCCAGACTCCAGAGGTGCTCCTTATTTCGAACTGTAAATGCGACATTGGGGCTGGAAGTAAGGTCACTCCCTTGTCTGGCAGTGCTTTCCAAACATCATCGATATCGTAGAATCCAAACTCCACATTCCCACTCAGTGTTATGTCAGTGAATATGCGAGATGTAGGACGTGCAAGGTTGAATTCTGGAGGTACAATCTTTGAGACGCCATTGCCACGTAGTTCACCGCTGTCCGAAACCGCTACCCAACTACAATTCTCTAGATACCAACCATCATCAACAGGATATTGGATTAGCTCGCTTCGCCATCGTCCCATCATGTTGATCGATTTTATCCAAGGAGACCCACCACTACCTTCAGCTAACTCTATCTTGAAATTAATTGAAGGATGCTTGACCCAATCAATGGTACCGATATCTGCAACCAAGTCATCTCTTGCCTCAAATCCAGGAATCACAGTATTCAATGTCGCATCAAAAATACTCCAAGATATTGTTGAACCCGTAGGATATACACCTACCAATGACATCAGACCATAGGGACCAGGAGCAACTTGGATATCGGAATCAGTGGTATGCCCGAGAGATGGAGATTTCCACCAGCCTGCAGAGTTAGAAACGCCACTTACTGGTGTGATTTGGAGATCATCGATGTTCCAACCAGTATAGGTCACCGAACCATCAGTGGTTCCGATTCCAAATCGTATCTGAAAATCGGGGTTGTTAGAAATGTACGAAGAGATGCTATAGGAGACTCTAGTGAAACTATTTTCAATGACTGTTGTGGAAGAGTGAGACCATACGCTATTCCAGTTGCCGTTGGCATCCTTGGCTTGGATGTATGCGTGATCGTAGTAATAACTCTCAATTCCAAGACGCCTTTGGAATGACATCTCCCATGAACCAGAACAATGGGAACAGTTGATACTAGGGCTGGTTGCCCAAGATGTGCTGGACAAGGAATTCGGGTAATTTCCATTGTAAGTATAGAGGGCATTAGTACCCGAGGTCGTACGAGGGTTGGAAAGCGAGGTATCTTGGCCAACATACCAACCACTACCAAGAGTCCATTGGCTTCCTGTTCCATTCTCAAAATCGTAAGATATTCCCAGCGGTAATACCTTGATTCCGGTGCCATTGTATTGGATGTTCTCAAAGTCTGCCCGACTATCGTTGAAATCCTGGGTGTTCTGCCATGACAATTCTTCCTGCCGCGGCAAAATCATCGGTTCCATCGACAAGGATAACGAGTCAACGCTATGTCCGTCGGCAACTTCGACCTCATACTGACTACTCATTCCATTTGGCCACTGTGCAATATTCACAATTGTATAGCCTGGGTCCGAAAATGAAGTTCCAGCTTTCAGTTCATTCAATTCTTTGTCTCCTTCAACTGCAAAATCTGCAATTAAGGGTGCCATGCTCATTATAATCATCAATCCGACCAAAAATATCGGCCGGGTCGGTATGCTACTTCGGTGCATGGGCAGAGCGTGATAACGTCAACGTTCTAAGGGACTTCCGTTCCAAGACTATCCTCTTTCGCCAAATTCTCACTNCAGAAACGAATATCGGCCCTTAGGGCCGCCAGCGATTCATGGGGCCGACAGTTGAAGAACTCAAACAGGCGGCTGGAATCGCTGCAGCATCCTACGTCAAAGATGGAATGAAAGTGGGTTTAGGCACTGGTTCTACGGTCAAACATACAATCATTGAACTCGGTCGTCAAGTATCAGAAGGACTGCAAATCATCGGAGTACCAACATCGGTTGAGACCGAAAATCTAGCGCTTGAATTAGACATCCCATTGGCGGATCTAGGCTCTATGAATGGGCTTGACATTGTCATTGATGGCACTGATGAATTCGACCCTCAATTCAACCTCATCAAAGGGGGAGGTGGAGCCCTACTAAGAGAGAAAATCGTCGCACAAGCAGCGGCTTCAATGATTGTGGTTGCAGATCCCAGCAAAGAAGTTGAAGTTCTTGGAGCATTCTCACTTCCCATAGAAGTCACAAAATTCTCATGGACTGAAACAAAAAGGCAAATTGAGAACATGTTTGAATGTGAAGCAAAAATTAGAGGAGGGGAAGAACCATTCGTCACCGACAATGGAAACTACATCCTCGATCTACAATGTGGCCCTACTCTGAATGACCCAATATCTGCCGAGGCAAGACTACTATCTCTAGCGGGCGTCTGTGAGGTTGGTCTTTTCAACAACATTTGCGACATAGTGATCGTTGCTTCTGAGCAGGGNATAGAGACCCTCCAAAAGCCCAGACATGAATGATTCATCCAGGCTTCCAACCCGCCAAGGTTTTGAATGAAATCCTCTCCGAGNGNATTGGGTCTGTAGCTTAGTCAGGTAGAGCACCTGGCTCTTAACCAGGTGGCCGCGGGTTCGAACCCCGTCAGACCCGCTTTGCTTGATAATGCAGCTAGCGCAGGTCTGACTAAGTTTCGTATTCTGATGTAGATTAGCGGTGAATGCTCAAACCCCGTCAGTCCCGCTTCTTTGTCCCTCTGCAATTAGGAACTATTTACAAAAATTAGATTGATGAAAAATTGGAAAACAAGGAACCATGCAACACTCACCACAATAATCCAACTCAACGAAGGGTCTTCTCCTCCTGAACCATAAGAATAGGTGATGATAGCTAATGCCAAACCAACTACAAATATAATGCGATATAGAATTGTGGCAGCCACGCTCTTAGTTTTCGATAGAGTCTTCCAACCATTGAATCCAAACCACTTTTGAATGAAGCCCATAGAATCTCGTTTTACATGAGATATTTCATTCCATCTACTATTGTTGCAGTTATCTGGGTTTTGAGCAGTTCAAATTCCATTGCGGATTAATTATCACTCCTCGGCTCCTAGAAGCGCTTGATTTTTGGACAGAATCCGGACGGGACCACCTCCCACATTAGCAGATATTAACCGTTTAATTAAAAACAGAATTGGGTTATTGAATCACATGAAAAGTCTGTTTTCTGCGTTAGTTGTAATTTTGTTTGCAATGAATTCATTTACTGTGCTTCCTCAATATCTTACAGAAGAAGAT